>NZ_JBEKYX010000001.1:0-106919 GCF_049510455.1 Occallatibacter sp.
AAATTTTTTTTCGAGGGTGTCCCCTCAAAAGTAACCACTCATGATAATCAATTAGTAAACACTGTAAATCACCGATAAATTACACAAAAACAATCACATAGCGGCATAATTCCCCACTCTTCGAAAAACAGCCTTGCAGGGAAAACAAAAAGCGAAAGTTGTTCCAGCAAATCCTCAGACGCCGCAGCCCCAGGCCGCAACATCAGAGCATCTCTCCCCAAGGTATACAGTTCGGGCACCCCACCCTCGCCGCGTATTTGTTTTTGCGCCAGGGGTCGCTCTACAGCAAGAGGAGAAATGCTCTAATGCGCCTATCGACGATGAGCCAATAAGCGAGGAAGAAGAGCGCGATGTTGCAGAGGCTCGCGCCCAAATCGCTCGCGGAGAATTCGTGTCGATGGAAGAAGTACTTGCAGATTTCGGCCTTACGATGGAAGATTTCGAACGCATGGGACGTACGCCTCTTCCGCCTGAATCCGACCAAACCAACGCTAACTGAAGCCGAGCACGGGATGTGGTGCGTAGGGCTCTTCCAGGGCTTTGATCTCCTCCGGCGTTAGCTTGATGGAGAGTGAGGCTGCGGCGTCTTCAAGATGATGCGGTTTGGTTGCGCCTACGATTGGCGCTGTGACTGCCGGTTTGGCGAGCAGCCAGGCGAGCGCGACCTGCGCCGGCGCCACGCCGCGTTTGGATGCGACTTCAACGAGTCGATCGACGACTTTGTGGTCGTCCTCTTCTGTACGTGAGTACATGGTTGTGCCAAAGCGGTCGGTCTCGAAGCGTTTGGTGCTTTCGGAGTTCCACGGGCGGGCAAGACGGCCGCGTGCGAGCGGGCTCCAGGGGATGATTCCGATACCCTGATCGACGCAGAGGCCGGTCATCTCGCGCTCTTCTTCGCGGTAGAGCAGGTTGTAGTGGTTCTGCATGGAAACGAAGCGCGTCCAATTGCGCAGATCGGCCAGATAAAGCGACTTGGCGAACTGCCACGCAAACATGGAGGACGCGCCGATGTAACGGACCTTGCCGGCCTTTACGGCGTCGTGCAGGGCTTCGAGTGTTTCTTCGATCGGGACTTCATAATCCCAGCGGTGAATCTGAAAGAGATCGACGTAATCGGTCTTGAGGCGCTGAAGGCTTTGATCAAGCTCAAACAAGATGGCTTTGCGTGAGAGGCCTTTGCCATTGGGCTCGTCGCGCATGAGGCCGTGGACCTTGGTGGCGATGACGACGGACTCGCGGCGCACATTGGCCTTGAGGAAGTTGCCAAGAACAACTTCGCTGTCGCCGCTGGAGTAGACGTTGGCTGTATCGAAGAAATTGATGCCGAGATCGAGCGCCTGCTTGAGAAACGGCTGGCTGTCGGCTTCATTGAGCGCCCAGGCGTGGCGGCCCGGTTTGGGCTCGGCACCGGCGGGCGAGCCATAAGTCATACAGCCAAGACAGATGCGGGAGACTTTGAGTCCGGTCTTGCCGAGATTGACGTATTCCATTGCTTCTCCTGGTTGAGTTTGAAGAAGAGTTCAAACGAGTTCTGGAGCTGATGTCAGAGACGCGTGTCGGAGAGCAGGTGCTGATAGATGCGCAGAGTCTCGCTGTTGAAACAGACGAAAGAAAGCTCTTTAACGCCGCTTGATTCGATGCGCGAGCGCACGGTTGCGATGGCGATTTTTGCGGCGCGCTCCGGTGGGAAGCGATAAACGCCGGTGCTGATGGCGGGAAAGGCTACCGACCTGGCTCCAACTTCAAGCGCGAGCTCAAGACAGCGCCGATAGCAGCCGGCGAGAAGTTCGTCTTCGCCTTGTGAGCCGCCATGCCATACAGGGCCGACGGCATGAAAGACCCATCTGGCGGGCAGGCGGAAGCCGGGCGTGGCTTTGGCCTCGCCGGTGGCGCAGCCATTGAGTTTGCGGCAGGCTTCGAGCAGCTCCGGACCAGCCGCGCGATGGATGGCTCCATCTACGCCTCCGCCGCCGAGGAGAGATTCGTTGGCAGCGTTGACGATGGCATCGACGGTGAGCTGAGTGATGTCTCCTGAAACTGCGGTGAGCTGAGCCATGTGCGCCTCGGATTGAGAATACGCCCGCGTTTCTACGGTTCGCATCTTGGGAAGGCTGCGGTGAATCGAATAAATATGGCAAAGGGCGAAGGCGAATTGGCGGTTTCTGTTCTCGATCTGGTAGCGATGCACCCGAATGAAACGCCGGGGGCGGCGATTGCGCGCTCGGTAGACCTGGCGCAGCACGTGGAGGCTTGGGGTTACAAGCGTTTCTGGCTGGCGGAGCATCATTCGATTGCGGGCATTGCATCTGCGGCAACTGCGGTTCTGATTGGGCATGTGGCGGACGCAACGAAGACGATTCGCGTGGGCTCAGGCGGCGTGATGCTGCCGAACCATGCGCCGCTGATTGTGGCCGAGCAGTTTGGAACGCTGGAGGCGATGTATCCGGGGCGCATTGACCTGGGCCTGGGACGCGCGCCGGGCGGCGACTACCAGACGATGCGCGCGCTGCGCAGAAGCATGGCGCAGAGCGGCGATGACTTTCCGGAACTGCTGGAGGAGCTGCGGACGTACCTTGGACCGGAACGACCGGGGCAACTGGTAAAGGCGACTCCGGGTCAGAATACGAATGTGCCGATTACTTTGCTTGGGTCGAGCGGCTTCAGCGCGCAGTTGGCGGCTCGACTGGGGCTACCATTTGCGTTTGCGGCGCACTTTGCGCCGGAGTCCTTATACGCGGCAGCGGAGATGTATCACAGGCAGTTCCGGCCAAGCGAGACACTGGCGCAACCATACATGATGGTGGGCGTGCAGGTGATTGCGGCAGAGACGGATGTGGAGGCGCGCAGGCTCTTTACGACAGCGCAGCAGCGGTTTCTGCGGCTGATTCGCGGTCAGGCGGTGGAGCTGCTGCCTCCGGTGGACTCGATGGACGGGCTATGGAATCCGGCTGAGAAGGCGGCAGTGGAGAGCAAACTGGGCGCGGCGATTGTGGGATCGGACGCAACGGTGAAGGCCGGATTGGAGCGGCTGGTGAGCGCGACCGGCGCAAACGAAGTGATTGTAGTCACGGATACTTACCGGCACGAGGATCGGTTGGATTCTTTCCGGCGCGTGGGCGAGATTTCCAAAACGGTCGAGACCGGCGCGAAGGTTGTTTAAAAGCGTTTGCAGCGCTCTCCGGGCGGATTACACTACCCAAGGCAGCAGAATTTTGCTGAAGATGCCGATGAAAACTGCATCGGCGCAGCGGCTTTGTCCTGAAATCCGTCTTGAAAGTGTCTGAAGAGCTTGAATCTAAGCGATTTACAACCGGTTTGCTCCCTTCCCGCGGCTGGCATGCGGATGGGAAGCCGCGCGTGTAGCTTTGGGCGGTTGCTGACGCTGATGGCGGCTGCTGCGCTGCCGTTTGTTCTGGCGGGATGCGGGGTTGGATCGGCCCGGACGATGCAGCCGATTAACACGGCGCTGACGCTGGCGGGCGGCGAAACGAGCATCGACACCAACTGCACCGGCTGTAACGCGACGCACGCGGGCGGCGGGGCTGTTAACCGGATCACCTCGATGCAGGCCGATGGCGGGCCGGCCGATGTGACCTGGACGCTAAGCGGCGGCGATACCAAGGCCGGCGCGGGCAGCATGAACAGTGCGGGCGAGTACACGCCGCCGGGATTTTTGACGGCTGACCGCGTGGAGGTCACACTAACGGCGCAGCTCAAGAGCGATCCCTCAATTACCGCGACGACGCATCTTTCCATCACACCTGGATTTCTGGAACCGCTTGCGCCGGAGAATGCGGCTGTGGCTCCGGGAGGCACGATTACGCTGAGCGGACGGCTGGCGCAGGCGGGTGGGAATACGGCGATTCGCTTTGCCGTGGCCGCGGGCACGCGCGAAAGCGCTGCCGGCACGCTGGGGCCGGTGGAATGCACGCACGCGCGTGACACATTTACAACATGCACTGTGACATATACGGCACCCACGACAGTCGATGCCGCAGGCAGCGTGACATACGTTGAGGCGCGGGCCGGAGCTGCTAAGACGGAGACGGCGATTCTGCTGAGTGCGGCGGGGGTGACGAGCAATCCGGCGCGGCACCGCGAGGCGCTGAGCTGGCCGGTGGCGCTGGGCGGATCGGGTGGAAACAACGGCGACCTGGATGCGCATGGAAGCACGGTGGCGGATTGCTGCGGCGGCACGCTGGGTGCGCTGCTTGCGGACTCGAACGGGCATCAGTATCTGCTGAGCAACAACCATGTGCTGGCGCGCAGCGATCATGCGGCTGCGGGCGACGCAGTTGTGCAGCCTGGGCTGATTGACAACAACTGCACGCCGTATGGCGATGGGCCGGGCACAACTCCGATAGCATCACTGAGCGCATGGCTGCCGCTGAAATCCGCGCAGACAAATGCCGATGCGGCGATTGCGCTGATTGGCACGCGCACGGTGGACCAGAGCGGCGCGATTCTGGAGCTTGGCAGCAAGCAGGCGGATGGCACGCTGAGTGCGGCGGCTCCGGGAGTCAGTTCGACGGATGGCAAGGGCGAGACCGGAAAGCTGACGATGAAGGTAGCGAAGAGCGGACGCACCACGGGGCTGACCTGCGGCGCAGTTACGGCGGTCGACGTAGATGTGAATGTGGATTACTTTGCCGATTGCGCGGAGACGCAGCCTTATCTGACGAAGCTGTTTACGCACCAGATGGCGCTGAGCGGGGATCGGTTCTCCGATGCGGGCGACTCCGGTGCGCTGGTGGTGGATGCGGCGAATGCCGAGCCGGTGGGGCTGTTCTTTGCGGGCGGCGTGGATGCGAGCGGTGTGGTGCAGGCAATGGCGACGCCGGCGCCTGAGGTTCTGTATGAACTGAGCGCGCAAGCCGGAACGGGAACGAGCTACAGCTTTGTGGGCGGCGCGGATCATGCGGTAAGCTGCCTGAGCTATGGCGACAGCACGGTGGCGGCGGCGCAGCGCGAGCCGCTGAGCACGGTAGAGATGGCGCGCGCGGCGCAGGCGCTCTTTGCCGCGCGGTTGCTGGTGAATCCCAGCCAGGGGATTCTGGGCGTGGCGCTGGGCAAGAGTAGCGACCGCGTGGGCGAAGCTGCGATTGTGGTCTACGTGGATGAGACGATGACGCCGAATGTGCCGGTGCAGGTGGGTGGCATGCGAACGATGGTGATTCCCACCACGGAGCAGGCGGTTGCGGCAGGCAGCGCACCTGTGGCGAACATGGCGGCCATGACGGGATTGACGTCTGCAGCTCTCAATCGCGCAGTGCAGGCGAAACAGCAGGCGGCGCGGCAGTGGATGCAGGAGAATTCGGCGATCTTCGGTGTTGGCGTAGGCCAGAGCCTGGATAATCCGCGCGAGGCCGCTGTGGTGATCTACGTGGACCGCAGCAGGCTGCTGAAGGACCTGCCGCAGACGATGGATGGAGTGCGGACGCGGTACGTTGTGATGGACCGGCTGCATGTGACGCGGTCGTACATGACTGCCGGTCCGGCACGGAAGTGCATGGCAAAACCAGGTGACGAGACTATGCCGCTTGATCCGCGGATTAAGATCCCTCTGTTCTGATGCGCGTATTGCGACTGGCCGCAAGCACTAAGAGCGCAATGGCGAAGAGCGTAAAGGCGGCGTTGCTGAGTCGCGCTACAGGTAAGCTCACATTCCCGGCAAGTGGCGGCCGGGTGAAGCTGTGCCATCCGTAGGCGAGTGCTGCGCCTGCAGCCAGAGATAGCTTATGCAGCGGCGTCCATGCAGTGCTTTTAGACCAGAAGAGAATCAAGATGAGTGCCACTGCATCCAGCGCGAAGACAGCGGCAGCAGCCCACCAGTTCCAATTTTGCGGAACAAGCAAAACTCCAGATGCAAGGGCTAGTGCGATCGCTCCTGTGAGCCATGGATTCGGCACGGAGTTGGACGTTGTGGCGGGTTTGGCGCGCGGCAGCAGAAAAGCAGCTACAGCGAACAGGACAACAAAGATGGCCGCCGTAATGAACTGTGCGCGTGAAGCGAGATAGTGATCCTTGGCATATCCCATGCGCGTCATAACCACCACGCCGATAACGAAAAGCAGAGTAACGATGGAAAGCCCGATGGAGCCGAGCCACGGAGTTGTGCTGCGGCTGGGAACAAGCGCTTCCGCGAGCGCGATGGAGGTGCAGATGCTCCAGGCAACGTGCAGTGTAAGCACGAAAAGAGTCCACCATGCGCCGATACCAAGCGCTGGAATGTTAGCGGCATCGAGCAGGTGGAAGTTCATGCCGAGATAGTTGGGATTGAAGAACGTTTGCGTGGTGAAGGCTTCTTCGAGAATTCCGTAGGCGATAGCGAGGAGGAAAATACTGGGCCAGCCGCGGCCGGTGCGGCGCACAAGCTCACGAATGAGCAAGGCTCCGCCGCCATACATGGGCGCCATGAGCACAAGCGCAATAAGTAACGTGATCGGAAGATCGCCGAGGAGATATTCGGCGATGAGCGGAGCAAGAAAGAAGAGCCCGACTGCAGCGGCAATGCTGCGCCGGGGCTTCGGCTGGATAACGGTCATGAATGCCCCCGATGGGAATGGAGACGTAGTGGGCCGTCCCGCGAGAATCAAAATCGATTGCATTCTTTGTACGCTTGAGATGGCCCGGCGTCAATTGTTATTGAGCGGCACGTCTGAGCGCGGCGATGTCGAGCTTCTTCATCTGCATCATCGCCTGGAATGCCTTGGGGTGCTTGATCAGCTCGCCCATATTGGCGGGCACAACCTGCCAGCTCAGGCCGAATTTGTCCTTCAGCCAGCCGCAGGCTACTTCACCGCCGCCCTCCATGAGCCTGGACCAGTAGTGGTCGATTTCTTCCTGCGATTCACAAAGCACGACAAGCGAAATTGCATCCGTGAAGCTGTGGCCCGGCCCGCCGTTCATAGCTGTGAACCGCTGGCCGTCCAGCTCAAAGCTGACTGTCAGAACGGCGCCTGCGAGGCCTGAAGGGTTGTCGGCGGCGCTGCGCATTTCACTGAGACGGCGCGAGTTCCTGAAGATGGACACATAAAAATCGACTGCCTCTTCCGCATTGTTGTCGAACCAGAGAAACGGTGTGATGCGAGAAAAGTTTTCAAACAGACTCATAAGCAATCACCTGCATTTTGAGAGTTTCCAGTTAATCCTCCTTGCGTAAAAGAGGGCCGGCCAGATAGGTTGTTATCAACGTTGCTCATCTTAACACTGAGATGGTTGCGAAAGGCAAGCAAAAACGCATAAAGTAACGGCGCATTTCCGATCCTCATTTTGAAACACAGGAAAAGGAGAGTTCACGATGAAACTGCATCCGTATCTGAATTACGGCGGGAACTGCGCTGAAGCATTTCGCTTCTATGAAAAACATCTTGGCGGCAAGATCAACTTTATGATGACCTTTGCGCAGATGCCCGACCCGAAACAAATTCCGCCGGGGCTGGAGAATGGCGTTCTTCATGTATCGATGCATCTTGGCGAGACAGTAATTATGGCGAGCGATGTGCAGTCGGAGCGGTTTCAGCCTATTCGGAGCGCCTATCTCTCCTTGTCCGTCGATAGCGACGATGAGGCGGAGCGTATTTATAAGCTGTTAGAAGAAGGCGGCGAAGTATTCATGCCAATCCAGGAAACGTTTTTCGCCACACGCTTTGCATCGCTGCGGGACAAGTTCGGCACGTCATGGATGATTGTTCACAATCGGCCCATGCCTGCGTAAGCGCGATCCAAACGCAGAATTGAAATTTTCCATCTTTTATCGCGCATCAAGCGGGGTGTATTAGGCTTACAACTGAGCTTATTCCGGAAAGGTCGAGGCACCCCCTATGAGCACTTCTTCCGCCGCTACTCAGACGCCACTGACTCAACTCCCCGCATGGAAGGCGCTTGCCGCCCATTACGAAAAGATTCACACCGAACATCTGCACGACCTGTTCAAGAACGATCCCCAGCGCGGTACGCGATTCGCTGTCGAGGCCGAAGGCATCTACCTCGATTATTCCAAGCACCGTATTACGGAAGAGACGTTGAAGCTGCTGCTCCAGTTGGCGGAAGAGAGCGGACTCAAGGCGCGCATTGACGCCATGTTCAGCGGTGAAAAGATCAACACCACGGAAAAGCGCGCTGTGCTGCATGTGGCCTTGCGTGCGCCCAAGAGCGAAAAGATTGTCGTTGACGGCGAAGACGTGGTTCCCGGCGTGCATGAAGTGCTGGATCGCATGTCCGCCTTTGCAGACCGCGTGCGCAGCGGCGAGTGGCTTGGCTATACCGACAAGCCGATCAAGAACATCATCAACATCGGCATCGGTGGATCCGATCTTGGCCCGGTGATGGCCTACGAGGCGCTGCGTCACTACAGTCAGCGCGACTTGGTCTTCCGTTTTGTCTCAAATATCGACGGCACCGACTTTGCCGAAGCCACGCGCGATCTCGATGCCGAAGAGACACTCTTCATCATTTCGTCCAAGACCTTTACCACGCTTGAGACCATGACCAATGCGCACTCGGCGCGTACGTGGGCGCTCAAGACGCTGGAGCATCAGGCGGCTATCGCGAAGCACTTTGTCGCGGTGTCCACCAATGCTGCCGAGGTGTCGAAGTTCGGTATCGATACAGCGAACATGTTCGGCTTCTGGGACTGGGTTGGCGGGCGCTACTCCATGGATTCGGCAATTGGACTTTCGACCATGCTGGCCGTTGGTCCGGAGAACTTCCGCAAGATGCTTGCCGGCTTCCACAGTATTGACGAGCACTTTCGCACAGCTCCGTTTGAGAAGAACCTGCCGGTGCTGCTCGGGCTTTTGTCTGTCTGGTACGCGGACTTCTTTGGCGCACAGACTGTGGCCGTGCTGCCCTACGACCAGTACCTCAAGCGCTTCCCTGCTTATCTGCAGCAGCTAACGATGGAGAGCAATGGCAAGCACGTGACTCTCTCCGGCGATCATGTGAACTACGAAACAGGCCCGATCTTCTGGGGTGAGCCGGGAACGAACGGACAACATTCCTTCTACCAGCTCATCCACCAGGGAACGCACCTTATCCCGAGCGACTTCATCGGCTTCTCAAAGACACTGAACAAGCTTGGCGAGCATCATGACCTGCTGATGGCGAATGTATTTGCTCAGGCCGAGGCTCTCGCCTTTGGCAAGACTGCGGAAGAGGTAAAAGCCGAAGGCACGCCGGACTGGCTGGTACCGCACCGCGTCTTTGAGGGCAACCGCCCATCCAACACGATTCTGGTGGAGAAGTTAACGCCTGAAACACTGGGCAAGCTGGTGGCGCTGTATGAGCACTCTGTGTTTACGCAGGGAACAATCTGGCAGATCAACTCTTTCGACCAGTGGGGCGTGGAACTGGGCAAGGTGCTGGCGAAAAAGATCGGTGGAGAGCTGGAAGGCGCGGGCGAAATCACCACGCATGACAGCTCCACCAACACGCTGATCAATTTCTATAAAAAGCAGCGTGGCTGAGGCTGAGCGATTGCTCTCAGTGGACATGGAGCAAAGTGGCTTTTTCTTTCACCCCAACGACGAAACCTGTCGTTGGGATTCCTGGTGCGGAAAAAGCCACGTGATATTGACTGCCGTGAAATGAACGGCTCCGGCGATTCCTCAGCGGTGGCCCAGGTTGTAGAGCGCGCTGATGGTGAATCCATTTGGAGTAAGCGCATTGGGGCCTAGAAACTGAGGCCACCACTGGTATTCGTAGTCCGCGCGAAGGGTAATTCGATGGATCAGGCGATAGTCGACACCGCCTCCAATTGAGGGAACGGTACGGGTGTCATGGTTGTAAGGGACGTTATCTGGTGCGAAGTTAATGCTGCCATAGGATATAAGGCCTTTCGCAAACGGCTCGAACCTATGGAACCTGAACCAGTGCGGATGATAGACCAGTCCGCCTCCGAGCGTGAACGTACGAGGAACGATGGGGGCGCCCGTTACCGCTACGGAACCACGATGCCACATCAGATTGCGCCCCTGTACTTCAATGTTCAAATCATCTAAGAAACTCGGGAGCGGCGCATGGTAATCGCCAGTATAGGCAATACCAATGGGATGTACATTGTCGCCCCAATCCTGGCTAAACATGGAGAAGCCCGCACCGATGGACAGACGAGGATGATCTTCGCTTGCCGAGTACACAGCCTGTGCGGAAGCAGGCCCTGCCACGAGAATGAGCAGCAATGCAGGGATGAACCATAATAGCGATTTACTTCGCATGTTTCTCTATCTCCTTATAATTCGAACGGTCTGACGCGATCTGTAGGTTATCCGGGAAAAAGTATATCGCGAGTAACTGCGACAGGGTAAATAAATCAATAAAGGAATGCGCCTGCTTCATTTTTTATTGCTGCAAGCAGGGCTCGCAGGCTATCGACTCGCTCAGCGGCCAGCGCTTTCGATTGTACAAGCCGTAACTTACCCGGCAAGTATTCGACGAACCTTTCCAGTACTGGTAACACGTCCGAATAGGTAATGTAGCGCGTATCGCGCCCAATTTTTACCAGGGCACGCAACCCGCCGATGGCGCCAAGCTGCTCCAAAATATCCGCATCACGAAGAATTACCGCCTCTATCAAGGCCGGATCGTCCTGCGGCTGATGCGTTCGGATAGCTTCCGTGACCGCATTAAGTTTGGATGCAGGAAATCCCCAGGTGGACAGTAATTCTCGCGAGCGGGCGATTGTATACGGCACGTGATCCCAGCGCGCCAGTTGGGCCGGGTCGCTGGGCCGGTGACCCAGGAAGACGCCAAGATCGTGCATCCAGGCGGCAGCAAAGACGATATCGTCGTCGTAATCCATGCCGTTGCCGATTTGCGTGGCGAGAGCGTAGAGACGGGGTTGATGACCGAACTTGTCCACCGGCTGGGCCTCGGCGCGGATATATTCGACCACAGACTCCCGCCAGTTGGCTGCGTTCATGCGGCGGCCCCAGGCCAGCGCGGTACGATCCGGATCAGATCGAGACCGCCGGAATTCTCCACGGTAAACTCCGGCGAGGCCGCGGGAACTATGGCGATGTTGCGCGCCGGTATCTCGATCGGCTCAAATGCATCGCTCACAAGGCGTGCCGACCCCTCAGCGGCAAAGAGGTAGGAAAGACCACGCTCAGGCTCGCCGTCGCGGCGCAGAGCAGAGCTGGAACGGGATCCCTCGACGGCAATCCGCTCGATGCGAAAGTATTCCACGTCGATGAGGACCGTCCGATCACTGAGCGGCTGCACGGGAATTTTGCCGGAGCGCGTTGCAAGCTTGGTTGCTTCAAGGGATTTCTCAATGTGCAGCTCACGCGGGCGGCCATAGTCGTACATGCGATACGTGGTGTCTGAGTATTGCTGCGTCTCGAAGAGGATGGCGCCGGGCCAGATGGCATGGACCGTGCCCGCATCGACAAAGACCATGTCGCCCTTTGCGACGGGAACCGCATTGAGAAAGTTTTCCAGTGTGCCGTTCTGAATCCCGGCCCGCACTTCATCCATGCTGACGCCGGGCTTGAGGCCAAGAGCAACCGCTGCTCCCGGATCCGCGGCGAGGGTATACCAGCACTCGGTCTTTCCGCGCGGCTCGCCGTACTTGTGCGCCATGGCATCGTCCGGGTGTACCTGTACGCTGAGTTTTTCCTTGGCGAAGATGATCTTCATGAGCAGAGGCGATCCGGGATGCTCCGTGTATCCCATAAGCTCGGCGGGAGCCTCGGCAAAGAGCTGGCCAAGCGGCTTGCCGGCATGATGCCCTGAAGCGATGCGGCATTGATCGCCCGTAAGCCAGACCTCGCCGATCGGTTCGGCGCCGGCAGTGACGTCAAACCAGGGGCGAAGATCGCGGTAGCCCCAGATGCGCGGGTCAAAGTGAGGCTGAATGAGGAACGGGGCGAAGTCGGCGGAGATAACAGGCTCTGATGAGGTCATATAGGTGGCGTTCCGGTCAGTTGGGAAATGCACTCTTCCCTTGTTCCGATTTTGCCATACATAGGGTGCGGAGAGGTTCAGCGAAGGTTTAAAAACAAATCCCCAGGGCGGCAAAGCTCCCTGGGGATTGCGGAATTGTTGAAGCGCCTATCTCTTGAAGGCAATGCCGACCAGCGGAACAAGATCGCTATGCAGGCCGACGTCGTTTGCCGGAACCAGGACGTTGGCATAGAGCAGAATATGCTCCCTGGTTTTGGGTACTATCCATTTCACTCCGCCGCTGAAGTTGAAGGTGGTGTAGGTGGTATTGCCAGGGATGGAATAGGGAAGGGTGGGTGGAATTGCGAGCCCCGCCTGCTTCGAAGTCGGCAGCATGATAAGACCGGCACTCAGCGAGGGTGCATTCACATACTGATTGCCCACAACGTCTGCGACGAGGGTAACTGTGCGGAGAAGTCCGAAGTCTGCGCCGACGGCGTAATTCAGACCTCCGGGGAGATTTTCATGCGGGGGATGCTGGATGTCCAGGAGTTGAGACGCGCCGTTCCACTGATAACCGATCTTTACGTGCGGAGCAATTCCGTGATGCTTGAAAGCGCCGCGATATTCAACCAGGCCGTACGCATTGACGCCGTACGCACCGGAGCCAAGATAGTTGTTCGCATCGCCGGTGGGAACGCGCACCTGCGCGCCAACCGCTCCGGCGTAGCGGCCTTCCTGACCAAACAATTGCTGCTTGACATTCACCGTCACGTCACCAACGCCGGAAGCGCTGCCTTTTGTGATCAGGGGCGCCTGCGTAGTGAGGCCTGGTGAGGTGAGCAGAGTATAGATACCCGTAGTGGGCGAATAGAAGTAGCCCTGGTAGTTGTTGCTGGTAACGTTCATGGTGACGTCATTGACGGGAACCGCGATAGTGACATCCGTGCTTTTGGTCAGGCCATAGGTCAGCAAGCCGATGTATTGATCCATCTGTAGACCGACTTTGCTCTGCAGGCCGCCGTAAAAGGTGCCTGTGTTCCCCGCCAGGTTTACATTCTGCACCTGCGCACCCAGAACGAAGCTGTTGAGTTGCAACCCATCAATCTCAGTGAAGTTGAAATGCTGATAGGCGAAGCTGAGAAAAAACTTTCTCCTGGGAAAGGTATCGGGCCGGTCAGAAAGAATCGGACCGAGATTGTTGAATGGCGAACCGACGTCGCTGCCGGGCAGTCTCAGGGTGACCGTTCCCGCAGCCGCGCTCGGCATGGGCAGCTGGGCCAACTGAGTTGCAATCGAGGCGTTGATCGGTGTCGCGGTCTGCGACCCGGCGGCGTACAGCTGCTGATAGACCTGGTCCGTGGCGGTATTTGCGGGCAGGTTGCCGCCGTAATAGATCAGCGCCAGAACCGAGCCGCTGTAAGGATACTGGCAGACCAGGGGAGCTGAGGTCTTTGTGGATGCAGTCGGGCAGTTTACCTGTGCTGACAGAAGCGAAGCCGATGCAAACGCGACACATAACAGCGCAATTTTGACTTTCACAGTTTGACTCCGGCGCAATCTGCGCGGTTGACGAAAAATTGACGTTAACGCGAAATGCCGCTTCATAGTCGCCTCTGCCATTAGTTCACCGTGATTTGTACGAGGGAATAGTAGGTGTTAGCCGGAGTACTGGCATCCTTTGCCTGGACCAGGACGTCGTAGATGCCTGGAGCGAGACTCGTTGCAGGGCTGGAACTTCCTGTGGAGGTCACCTTATATCCGCCGCCGCAGCCGCTTACGGTGAGAGCGCCCCATCCGAGCAGCAGGATAGTCATCATGCGGAAGAGATTCCTGCGCGCGCGGTTGCGGCCGAACCAGCCGAAGAATGCAAGCACTGGAACGCCAAGAGCAGCCGCGATGTACGAGCCGCCGGAACGCCCAGCCTTCGCGTTCACCGGAGCGAGAGCCGCGCTGGAACCGCCACAACTGGTGGTTGATCCGGCAGTCCCGGTCGTGCCGGTCTGGCATGGCGTAACCGTAACGGTGACGGCTGTCGTGCCCCCCGTAATCTGTGTAGGCGAAGCCGAGCACGACACGTACTGCGCATTGCTGTTTGTCGGGTCCGGATTCTGTTTCAGCGAAGAAGTAGTTGTGAACAGGACCTCGGGGCAGCCGACGAGCGTGAGTGTGCCGCCGGTAGACAAGGTGCCAAAGTCGAGCGATACCGTTTGCGAAACGCTGCCGGCGAAGACCAGTTGCGCGGCCGAAATACTGGCAACGTTGAGCTGCTTGGTAGCGGTATAGCTGAGAGCTGGCGCGTTCGGATCGGTAGCCGTGATGACAATGGTGTACACACCCGTCTGCGCCGTAGAAGATGCACTGAGCGTGTAAGGAACACTTGCGCCTGGAATGGCCGCGCTGGTAGCAGGTGAGCAGGAAGGATCCGTGACAGGCGAGCCATTCGAGGTCACCGTGCAGGTATAGTTCAACGTGTCTTTCAGGGTACCGATCCCGGTGGATGAGGTGGATGCGGACATCGCCGCGACAATCTGGCCCGGGAAGTACGGATCATTTGTTGTGTTGTGACCCTGCGTGAGGGACACAGTGCTCGAAGAAGAAGAGGTGAACCCGAGCGCGAAGTTCTGCACCGGCTCAACCAGCGGAGTTGCCGAGTTATTGCTCGAAGCGAAGTTGGCATTGCCCGGCGCGTATGCAACCGTGATGGAGTCCGTGTTGAGGTTGCCTGTGTAGGTCGGCGGATAGGTTACGGTGCAGCTGACCGAATATGGGAAGGTTGCACCGGCTGGAATTGTGATCTTCGGGCAATTTGCTCCTGCGAAAGACAGCGCAGAGGCGTTGGCGAAGGTCACCGTGCCGGTGGGGGCGATGCCGCCGGTGGGCATCGCGGGACTCGCGCTCACCGTGGCCGTGTATGTGACAGTCTGAGATGCGTAGGCGGTGGCGGGAGTGCTCGAAACATTTACAGAGGTGTTTGCGCCCGTCACAGTTACGGATCCAGACGTGCTGGTGCTGGCGGACAGGAAGTTAGTGCCGCCGGTCGTATCCGGCGTGTAGGTTGCCGAGATGGAGTACGCGGTGGCGGATTCCGGCAGGTCCGCGTATGCCGCTACGCAGGAGGCAGATCCGCTGCTTATCGTAGCCGTGCAGAGGGTGGTTGCTCCGGATAGGAAAGCCACAGTGCCTGTAGGAGCGATTGGACCGCTGTAGTTGGACTTGACCGTGGCAGTCAGCGTCAGTGCCTGATTGACCTGAATCGAGGCGGGAAGTGAGCCGATCTGCACCGCCGGCGTGCCTTTGACGACTGTGATAGGTATCGGGGCATTGCTGGTGACGAAATTCGCAGGCGATGCGGAGTCTGTGTAGGTGGCAGTGATGGAGTAACTTCCAGCAGCAAGGCTGCCCGCCGCCGGAGAGCATGACGCCTGTGAATTGCCCGTAACAGTGGCTGTGCAAAGGTTGACGGTCGATGATCCGTTGACATAGGTAAATCCCACGCTGCCGCCGGCAGGAGACCTGCCGCCTGTGCCGGTGAACACAAACTCCGGTGTGACGGTGGCCGATAGCGTGTACGTTTGATTGACCACGGGCGACGTAACGGACGAGTTGGCCGAGAGGGTGGTGGGGTCGGCATTCACGGTTTGCGTAACTGCAGTGGAGGTCTGCGCCTCGAAGTTCGGGTCCGCAGCTCCCGGAACAAAGGCTGCCGTAATGCTGTGTCCTCCCAGAGACAGTGTGGAAACCGTGCAGGAGGCCGGCGTATAAGGCGAGGTGGTTGCGTTGACCGCCGCGGTGCATAGTACGTTCGCGCCGTCGTAATACACGATCGTATCGCCCAGGCCGCTGGGCTTGGCCGTACCGGTCGGGAAAGCCAGAGTGGAATCAAACTTAACCGGCTGATTGATGACGGAGGGATTGACGCTGGTGCTATCGAGGGCCACGGTAACGGTAACCGGGCTTGCGCTGACGGCTACAGCCTGCGGGTTTGCAGAGCTGCTGGTGGTGAAGTTAGCGGGGCTTGGGTTATAGGTTGCGTTCACCGTGTAGTTGCCCGAGGCGGGGAATGCGTAGGAGCATGTTGCGGTTCCTGCGGCGAGCGTTGCGCTGGCGCATGGGGTTGTCGTGGTGCCGCTGGAGTTGGTCACCTTGAACGCAACGCTGCCCAGCGGCACGGTCGCGCCAGCCACGTTGGGAGTAACCGTTGCGGTGAAAATAGCAGATGTATTCACGCTCGCGGTGCTGGGCCCGCTCACCTTGGTCATAGTACCTGTGGCGCTGACACTCACCGAAATGCTGCCGCTGGTCACGGGATTGAACTGAGTGTCCCCACTATAGGAAGAAGTCACCATAAAGGAAGCTGCAGTAGCAAACCCGCTGGTGTACGTGCAGGCAGTGGCAGGCAAGGTGATGGTGCACAACGTCGTTCCGCCCTGTATGACCGGAATGGTGCCGGTAGGCTGCGTTGGCAATGAGGATGCCGGAGAGGTAAATGCGGCGGTGAAGATCACGGGCACATTCACCGTGATGCTTGCGCTGGGCGACTGCGGAGCCGCGGACAGAGTGTATGCGGGCGTTGCCTTGTTGACGACAGGAATACTCAGCGGCGTGGTGGCCGTTGAGGTGTTGAAGTTATTGTCCCCGGAATATGTAGCGCCAACTGAGACCGACGGAGCGGGCAGAGATGAGGTGATGCAGACAGCCTCAAGAGAGCTTCCGACGATGCCCACAGCAGGCGCTAAGCTGCCGCTGCATTCTGGGATAGGGACAGGGATAGTGCCGCCAGTTTTTGTAAAGCTGACTGTGCCCGTTGGAGAAATTGGAGAGCCGGACGGAGCGATCACAGCCTTGAGAGTGACTGGCGTATCCACGGTTGGTGTGGACGAAGCCAGAAATAGCGTAACCGTGGTGTTGAGCGGGGTAAGCGTGACCGTGGTAGAGGCAGGGGTGGCAACCGTGAAATTGTTGGCCGTATCCGTATAGCTTGCGGTCACGGTTGCGGGACTGGGCGCAATGAGAGCCTTCGTCGTGCAGTTAGCAATGAACGGTGAGGCCAGCGACAGAGTCGAGCTGCAGAGCTGTGTGCTTCCCTGGCTGAAGATCACCGTGCCGGCCGGCTTGATCGGAGTTGCAAGCGATGGGGTGAGCGTGACCGTAAACACAGCCGAGGAGTTGATTGCAACTGCGCCGGAGGGTACCGTAGTAAACCCCAGCGTGGCGGAGGCTGCATTGACCGTCTGGCCACCGGACAGAGAACCAGTGCTATCCGCGAAGGCCCCATCTGAGTTGGGATAGTTCACCGTAATGGTGTGCGACCCAGCCGTCAGGCCCGCGAACGAGATTGAAGCGGTGCTCGTGATGCCGCTGCCCACTGAGAGCGACACCGAGCTACCGGAGTTGGTCCCGTCCACCATGAGCTGCACTGTGCCGGTAGGTGCGCTGGATGCGCCGCTGGCAGTGTTCGTCACCGTGACCACAAAGGTTACGCTCTGGTTGACAGTCGAGGGATTGACCGAGGACGTGACTGCGGTGGAAGTGGAAGCAGAAGACATGCCGCTCAGATTGATTGTCTGCATGACGAACGGCGTTGGTGCGTTAAGGTTGTTAGTCAACAGGCTCACCGTGCCGGTGAGCGTCGTGCCGGCTACCTGCGGCGTAAAGTCCACCGCCAGTATGCAACTGGCTCCCTGGTTAATCGAGCTGCCTTCCCCGCCGCAGTTGTCGCCTGCGCCGAAAGCGAAGTTTGCAGGGGATGCAGGACTGCTCGCAACTGCGGGAGCGCCTTCAATCGTGAGTGGCTCGTTGCCGATATTGGCTACAGTCACTGTCTGCGGGCCGTTGGATGAGCCCACGGCAGTGGTGGCAAAGGTAAGAGCCGGTGGGTCGGAAATGTCCACCTTGATCACAAGAGCCGTCGCGGGAGTCGTCCCGATATCTCCGATGTAGACGTTCCCGCCGGCGTCCACCGCCAGGCCCTCCGGCTTGCTCAGGCCGGTGCCCACCATCGTGCCGGCGCTTGCGAAACCGCCGCTGCCGTTGGACGGGTATTCAAGCACCTCGTTGCCGCCTGTATTGGCGACATAGACATTCCCCATCGCGTCAACCGCCACGCCGGTGGGAGCGTTCAGACCGCTGGCCACGGTGCTTTGCGTGAAACCGCCGCTGCCGTTCGGTGTGTATTCGTTCACCGTGTTGCCGCCTAAATTGACGACATAGACGTTGCCGGCCGCGTCCACCGCCACGCCGGAGGCGCCGTTGAGGCCGCTGGCCGCCACGGTGCTCTGCGTATAGACGCCGCTGCCATTCGGCGTGTATTCGAAAACTTCGTTGGCCTCTGAATCGGAAACATAGACGTTGCCGCTCACGTCCACAGCCACGCCATAGGGCTTCATGAGGCTAGTAGTCACCACGGGGCCTTGCGTGAAGCCGCCGCTGCTGTTGGGCGTGTATTGGGTCACCGTGCCGGCAGTGGAATCGGGGACATAGAGATTGCCGGCTCCGTCCAACGCCACGGTGAAATCCGCGTCGTTCCCAAGGTTAACCACTGTGCTACTACCACTGCTCGAAAACTTGATCACCTGGCCGATGCCATTGGCAATGTAGTCGTTGCCGGAGGCGTCCACGGCCAGGCCAAAGGCTCCCGTCGAAAACAGAGTGCTCTGCACGCCGGGCTCAAAGGCCACCTGCGGACCGGTGCCCGTGCCGTAGACGTAGGCCGTGGCAATGATGACCGTGCCGGATGGGTTCGTAAGCTCGACCGCGCCGGTGCGCAGGCCAGGCGCTGAGGGATTGACGGTGACGGTGACGGTGCAACTGCTGGTAGCGCCATCGCCGGTGCCATAGCTGGTGGTTGCGTTGCACGTGGTGCCGGTCATAGCAAAGTCTTTTCCCGCAGCTCCCACGGTCAACACGACGGGCGCGGCAATGTTTGCGCCGGTTGTGTTGGTGAAGTTGAAGATCAGCGTCTGCGGCGCACTTGCGGTGCCCACTGCCGAGGAGCCAAGATTCACGCCCTGCGTCTGAATCTCGGATATTGAGTCATTGCTTTCATCGGTAACAAAGACATCGCCTTTGCCGTCAATTGCGACGCCAAAGGGGTGGCTGAAACCGCTGCCTAATGTGGCCTGGGTGTAAGTGCCGTCATTCAATACATACTTGAACACGGAGCCGAGGGCGCCGACGTAGACGTTGCCGCTCGCGTCCACGGCTACGGAGTCAGGAGAGTTAACACTGGCCACGGTGCTTTGCGTGAAAGTGCCGCTATTGAGGGTGTATTTATACACCGCGTTGCCGGAATTCGCTGCCACATAGACGTTGCCGCTTGCGTCTACGGCCAGGCCCGCAGGGTTGTCCAGGGTTGGGGTGGGGGGCACTATCGTGGACTCGGTATAGCTGGTGGCGGCGCAGCCTGCGCTGCTGGGGCTGGGACTGTATTCCTGGATGCTTCCGCTTGCGGATTTCGACGAGACATAGATATTGCAGCTTGCGTCCACAGCCACGCCTGTTGCATTGCCCAACACCGGGTTCGAGCTAGTGGTCGCTATGGGGGTTCCCGAAGAAAAGCTGCCGCCGCTGACGGTGTATTTGATCAGGCCAGTAGCTGGCTCGGCGACGTAGATGTTACCGCTGGCGTCCACTGCCAAACCAGTGGGAGCCATCAGATCGTTGGCCGCGAACGTCTTGATGCAGCTTGTAGATGTGCATCCGGCAGGAAGTTCGGTTATCAGCGTCTGGCCGCCCAATTGAATGAAAAAGACGTCGCCGTTCGCGTCCAATGCCGCGCCTACTAGCGGCTCCCCAACGTCGGCAAGCGTGATCTGCGCCCCGCCGAAGGTGGCCGTCTGCGCCTGCGCGGCTGCTCCGCACAGGGCCCATCCCAGCGCAAGCAACAGGGCCGCGCACACCGCCTGCCGGGTCGCCGCAATCCCCTTCGCGGTTCCGGAAAACAGGGCTGAAAAAAAAGGCGCAGCAGACGAACGTCCACTCGTGCGAGGCAACAGATTGCAGATCATCCTATTTCTCCAAGGTCGCAATTACGTTATCCAGGGCAGCCGCGGAGCAGGGCGCAGCCGCCGCACTTTGGCCGGAATCTGGCGGCTCCAACTCGCTTCCGGTTTCCAGCAGCCCACCCGGAAACCAACGGCCTGTTGAGATGTGTTGTGATTCGCGTACAAAGCAATCAAAGTAAAAACACAGACGGCCAGCCAGGCGTGCTTCTAAGGAAGCGACGCGCTTGGATAGCTGAAAAAATTTCAGTGCGGAGTAAACCCCAGAATTACCAGTGGTCGAAATCTAGCGTTACCTAAAGGGAATGTCAAGCAAAAATTTCGTAAGGGACGGCTCTTGGCCGCCGATAAAATGTGCGTACCTCCGGTCCTGTCCCGCTGCTTGCAGCCAAGGCGGATTTTTCGATGCGCCTGCCCATTCCGCTTCACTATCTGGCACGAACCTTTTGCGCCGCAGTCCCGTTTGCGCTCACCCGCGGCTCGCGCAAAAAGGCATCCTCTCTTGCGCCGGTTAAGCTATGGCTGTATCGTGCATTTCAGAGTTAAAACGCTTCCATTTCAGGATGTATTTTTCTTCAGGCACATGTCATCTCTCATGCAACCCTTCAAGATCGGCGAACGAACGCATACAGCGTTTCGCGAAGATGCGGAACGGCGCTATATAGCATCCGTGGTGGCGTTTCTGAAAAAGAACTTCCCCGAGCTGGCCGAGGAGGAACCGGAGAAGCTGGCCAGCTTTGCCACGGCAATGGTGAATAAGGCCAAGGGATACGGCCTCGGCACCAAGCGGGATGCGGCCTTCTACGTGATCACGGCCCGGCTGCTGGGACAGGACTTCGACGAAAAGCACGAGCGGGCGCGCCGCGTTCTCGCTGCTCCATTACCCGGCCCGGAAAAGGCCGATCTGCTGCAGCGGGTCACCGTCGAGCATCTGGATTCAGCCGGAAGGACGCAGGAATAGGATGAGCAGCAGCGGCAACACGAATCCAGGCGGCGGGTCAAGCGCTACGCAGGCGTATTCCAATGCCTCGCAGACCTTCCCCGCCACGCCGACTGACAGCACCACGACGCCCTGCGCGAATAAGTCCGTATACTCCACGCCCACAACGGCAGCAGCCTCGCCTGCCGCCGCGACCAATGCATCGCCTGCCGCCACGACCAATGCATCGCCTGCCGCCACAACCAATGCCTCGCCTGCCGCCGCAACCGATGCACCGCTCGACCAGGCTACGACGGATCGCATCAAGGCCATCCCCAAGGGATCGCGGCCCGATCCTTCGACCTACATGAGCAAGGATCAGATTGACGCGCACCTGGCCCAATTCGACAAGGGAGCCGCGCGCTTCATGACGCAAGGCAATCTTGCCAAATACGGGCCATCGCAGCGCGATGGAACCTCCTTCATGATGCCCGGCAGCGAGGCCGACGCCTTGCTTGCCAAAGCCGGCGGAGATCCGAATGCGCTGGAAGACGCACTCGGCCTGCCCAGAGGCACGCTCGAAAACAACCCCCTTGTGCGCGTGGATGTGCCAAGTCCGCGCAGTTGCGGCCTGCGTGTACCCTCGGGCAATGAAGCCGGCGCAAACGATCTCTGGATTCCCGGCGGCAAGCTGCCTGGCGGCACCTCGGAGGCCGTTATCGACCTGGGAAAAGCTCCACCTGGAGCCTTCAAGGCGGCTCCCGTCTGATCCCGGCCGCAGCAGCCGCACCACTGAGTCTTGTATTTTTGATGAGGTCTTATGAAATTTGTCGACACTTATGTTTTCCGCGATGACCGCTTCTCGATTGGCACCGAGGAGCAGAGTGGCGTGCATTACCTTTCCATCCCGGTCAGCAACGGGCTGGTGGAGTACGAGGAGTATTACGCGCTCGACCCGGTGCTCTTTGCGCGCGCGCCGGGGAATATCGAGCAGTTACGCGCCTTTGCCGAAGAGTGCCGTCAGCACCACATGGATGACCGGCTGATTGTGAAGCCGGGCACAAAGCGCGGCCTGCCCATTTAACGCAACGAAAACGCAACGAAGAGGAGGAACAATGCCGCCAGCAGCGCGAGTCACCGACATGCACACATGCCCCATGGTTACCGGGATCATCCCGCACGTCGGCGGTCCGATTCTTCCGCCGGGCTGTCCCACCGTGCTCATCGGTTTTCTACCGGCGGCCCGGATGACCGACATGCTCACCTGCGTGGGACCACCGGACCTGATCGCGATGGGATCTCCGACGGTTCTCATCGACTTTCTGATGGCCGCGCGCATGGGCGATCCCACGGACCACGGCGGCGTCATCATTCTCGGCGAGCCAACTGTGATGATTGGCGAGTCGGGCGGCGGAGGAGCCGCCGGAGGAGGCGCACAAGGCGCGGCAATGACTGCGGCAGCTAAGAGCGGCAGCCCGTTCTGCGAAATCTGCAGCTAGCAGTAACAGGAAGCAGTAACAGGAAAAGGAGAGAGGCTTGGAGTACGTGCTCGAAATCAGACCGGCGCTAGGTGATCCACAGATCATCTCCCTGCCGCAGTCGGGCACCATCACGGTGGGCCGGCAGTCGCCCGCCGACCTGGTCGTCAACGACCAGTTCATGTCTCGCGCGCATTTTCAGCTCCAATGCAACGGACCGCTGATCATACTCTTCGATCCCGGCAGCAGCAACGGCACCTATATCAATGGCGTGCGCTCGCGCAACGTTCCGCTGCGCCCGTGCGACACCATCTTCGCTGGACGAACCGCCTTCCGCTTTGCACAACTCGTCAACGGCAAGCCGGCGCTTGAGTATCTGCCGCCATCGCCCGGCGAGATGCTGCCTTGGCAGCAGCAGATTCTCGACGTGATCGGATCCACCTGCAACTATGCGATTCTGGACGGCGCCATCAGCCCGGCAATCCTCGATCTGCTCAATCAGTCCGGCACGTACTACCAATCGCTCTATGAGGGCGAGCAAAGCGCCGACATTGCCCGCTACGGCCCCTATGTGGCCCAGTTGCAGCCCGAGCGGCCTTTTCTGCCGTACCTGGTCAAGGCGGCATGGGGCATGTTCTGGGGAGTCTTCCTCGGCTCGGATCAATCCTTTGAAGAGACGAGAAGGCATCTGCGGCGCTTCTTGATTGTGGACAACAACTCAGGCAGCAAGTCGATCTTCCGCTTCTACGATCCGCGCGTGCTGCGCGTCTTCATTCCCAGTTGCGAGCCCGCGCAGAGGAAAGATTTCTTCGGTCCCGTTCGCTGCTACTTTGCTGAAACCGAGCCGGCGCCGGGCCTGACCGCCTTCACTCCGGACGGCCAGCAGAAGGTATCGCTCGAATGAGTTTGCCGCCCGCGCGCTGAAACTCATGGCGCGGGCGGGCATTATGATCGATGCGTCCAGTTAACTCCCCTCCTGCAACGCTCCGCCAACAGTGCCGTCGTCGGCCTCGTCCGGGGTTGACGGGGTCTTCGGATCGGTGGGCGCCGTCGGAGGCGTCAACGAACCGGCCATGCCTGGAAGAGCCATTCCACCACTATTGATGAGAACCATGGTTCCGGAAATCGAGATGCCGGCATCTGAGATGGTGATATATCCACCAGGACCGCTGAGCGTAATTCCGGTCGCTGCCTCAATGACCAGAGTTGAACCCGACTGTACGTAGGCCGCCCCGGTCACGGTCATCGAATAACTGCCGCCCACCTGCACCGCATTGCCGCCACCGACATTCTGCGAGTTGTTTCCGCCAATCTTCTCATTGAGATTGCCGCCTATATCCTGCGAATTATCCCCGCCGGTCTTGAACATCTGATTGCCGGTAATGTTGAGCGATTCATTTCCGCCGACCTTCTCGGTGCGGTTGGAGCCGATAGTGATGTCCTCGTTGCTGGCGACGCTTTCTACACGATTACCCTTGATGGTTAAGTCGTGATCCTGGCCAATCTGCTCTAACAGGTTGCCAGTCACCATCAGCGATTCTTTGCCGCCGACAAATACCCGGTGATCCTTCTCAACGCGATGATCCATATCCATTTCCGCGTTGAGAAAAATCTGTTCGGAGCCTTTCTTATCCTCAAAGCGCAACTCGTTGGCGTTGCTGGCACTGCCGCCCTTGCTGCTGCGCGTTACCCAGCCGGAGCGTGTGCTCATATCCGGCAGCGCGTACTTCGGCATGTTGGTGGCGTTGTAAACCGATCCAACCACTAACGGATTGTCGGGATCTCCATTCAGAAATTCAACAACAACTTCATCGCCGACGCGCGGCCAGAAGTATGCGCCCCAGCCATTGCCGGCCCACTGCTGCGCCACCCGCACCCAGGTATTGTCAACCGTGTTGTCCTTGCGCAGCTTGTCCCAGAAAAACTGGACGTTCACGCGGCCCATAGCATCGAGATGAATCTCTTCTCCCGACGCGACAACCACCTTTGCCGTTTGAGGGCCATATATTCTTGGCTTCTCAAATGTCTGGGGCGGCTTGTAAATGACAGTGGACAGCACCGCCATAAAGCGGTTGCGATAGGGATTCTCGGAACTGGTTTTGGTGCGATACGACGGACTCTGATCGACTGAGTGCGTTACCCCAGCCAGCAGATACGTACCGTTCAATGTCGGGTGCTCGCTCAGCGTAAATTTGTATCCGGGCAGCATGGTGCGGAGAGTTCCGTTGCCGCGATACGTTTGAAAAACCGACTCCGAAGCCTGGAATCGCGCCGTAGAAATGAGATTGATCAGACTGGTCTCGTCGGGTTCGGGATTTGGCCCCGAGATGGACTTGATGTACCCTTCAGCACCGGCCGGATAGGGGTAAACGTTATAGGAGTTCACCCCGTATTCGCTTTTACTCTTCGATTGCGATGAGTCGATGCGCTTGTAACTCCGATAGCTGTAATCCCCGGTGATGTGCGTGCCGGAGACCATTGAGGCTTCCATAATGAATTCCGTGACGCGCGATCCGTAGGCGCCTTCTTCCCCGGAACCGCTTACTTCAAACTTTACCGCGGAAACGACAGGGCAATCCTGATAAGCCCTGGCGCCGTCGGCAAGAATGATCTTATTGTCACCGTCGGAGTGCTCAAACCAGTAATTGATACCTTGCTCCTGCAGCAGGCGGGAGACGAAATGAAAATCGGATTCTGAGTATTGTGTGCAGTAATCGAGCTTGGTGTAAGTGCCGGTTGTACCGTCTTTGACAGACAGGCCATAGTTGCTGAAGATTTGCTTCACAATATCCAGAACCGTCATGCTCTGGAAGACGCGGCAATCGGTTGAGAGCGTAAGCTCCCACATGGATGGCATGATGGTGGCGTAGTACTCATTGAATTCTCCGTCTCCCGCGCCCTGCTCAAAGGAAGTGACAATCCCATTGATCCATCGCGTGCCGGCGCTGTCCGTCAGCGTAATGGCGACAGTGACATTGGTCCCGACAATATCCGTAGGATCAATCGTCGTGCTTGCATCCGCCAATAAGTCCACACGAAACTCGGAGAGATGCGAGATCCCCTCCGAGCCCGTAAGCCCTTCGATGAGCAGCACGTCCTTGCCCAGCGGGGTCGTTAACTGCATTAACCGGTCGTCTTGTGTCAGGTCGCTCATTCCGCTCCGCCCTTACGCGCAGAGAATCCGCGCTCGTCTCATGCCCCAGTCTCAGGCTTCAACGAGCTCGGAATCCCATGCATACGTTAATTCGCCGCCGGCAACCGAAACCTGCACGCGGTTAGCCGATGTGCCTTCCGCAAGCCGCCCGAGAATCTGGCGTGAAAGATCCGGAAGCATGGTGTTGGACAATATGTTATCCACGTTTCTTGCGCCGCTCTCAACTTCCGTGCAGCGCGCGGCCACTTCATTCAAGAGCGCATCGCCGTAGTCGAGCGTGATCCTGTGCGTTTCCTTGAGCCGCTTCTGAATCTTGCCCAGCTTGAGCCGGATAATCTGCTTCAGCGCCTCGTCGCGCACCGGATAGTACGGGATAATCATCAACCTGCCCAGGAACGCAGGCTTGAAGACCTTATCAAGCTCCGGCTTCATGGCCTTGGCCAGCGTCACATGGTCCGGCGTCGTCTCCGGGTCGGATGTCAGCTTCGCAAGCAGATCGGTCGCCGCATTGCTGGTGAGCATAATAATCGTGTTACGGAAGTCGATCTCGCGGCCTTCGCCGTCTTCCATGCGGCCTTTATCGAAGACCTGGAAGAAAAGCTCAAGCACATCGGGATGCGCCTTTTCAACTTCGTCGAGCAGCACCACGGAATAAGGCCGCCGCCGCACAGCTTCCGTCAGCACGCCGCCTTCGCCGTAGCCCACATATCCCGGAGGCGAGCCCTTCAGCGTGGAAACGGTATGCGCCTCCTGAAACTCCGACATATTGATGGTGATCATGTTGCGCTCGCCGCCGTAAAGAATATCCGCAAGCGCAATCGCGGTCTCCGTCTTGCCCACGCCGCTCGGTCCAACCAGCAGGAAGACGCCGACCGGCTTCACCGGATCGTCCATGTTGGCGCGCGAGGTAAGAATACGCCGAGCAATGGCCGCAAGCGCATGATCCTGGCCGATGACGCGCTTCTTCAGATGCTCATCCAGCGTCAGCACCGTATCGATCTCGTTCTTCACCATCTTGCCCAGCGGAATGCCCGTCCACGCCGAGATAACTTCACCGACAATCTGCGAATCCACGGAGACGCGCATCATGCCCTTCTCGCCTTGCAGCTCCGAAAGCTCAGCCTCCAGCCTGCTCAGCTCGGCCTGCGTCGCCGGGTCCGCCGGAGCGGTATGATCGGCTGTTTCCAGCTTTTCTTTCAGCGCGCGGATGCCGCCAATCAGCTCCTTTTCCTTCTCCCACTGCACGTTCAGAGTGGCCTTCTCCGCGGTAGCCGTTTCAACCTCAGCGGCAATCTGCTCCAGCCTCTCTGCGTGGTTCGCACCCACCTTGGTCTCGCGCTCCAGCACGCGCTTCTGCACTTCCAGCGCATCAATCTTCCGCTGGAGATCCTCAATGCGCGGCGGAGTCGTGTTCTGGCCAAGCGACAGGCGCGCGCAAGCCGTATCCAGCACGCTCACGGCCTTATCCGGAAGCTGACGCCCCGCAATATACCGGTGCGAAAGCTTAACCGTGGAGGTGACAGCCTCATCCAGAATCCGCAGGCCGTGGTGCTTCTCAAGCGCGCCGACAATGCCGCGCAGCATGATCGCCGCAACATCCTCTGACGGCTCTTCCACCTTGACCACCTGGAAGCGCCGCGCCAACGCCGGGTCCTTCTCAAAGTATTTCTTGTACTCGGACCACGTCGTCGCCGCAATCGTCCGCAGCTCACCGCGAGCCAGAGCCGGTTTCAACAGGTTGGCGGCATCGTTCTGTCCAGCCTGACCGCCCGCGCCAATCATCGTATGCGCTTCGTCAATAAAGAGAATGATCTTCGTCGTCGAAGACTTCACTTCGTTGATGAGCCCCTTGAGGCGATTCTCAAACTCGCCCTTCACGCCGGCGCCGGCCTGCAACAGCGCCAGATCGAGCGTGTGAAGATGCACGCCCTGCAGCGCTGGCGGAACATCGCCCAGCGCCACGCGGTTCGCCAGCCCTTCGACCACAGCCGTCTTGCCCACGCCTGCCTCACCAGTAAGGATGGGATTGTTCTGGCGGCGGCGCATCAGGATGTCGATCATCTGGCGAATCTCCGCATCGCGGCCCAGCACCGGATCGATCTTGCCGGCCTTGGCATTCGCCGTCAGGTTCACCGTGTACTGATCGAGATGCGGCGTCTTGCCGCCGGAAGCGCCAGCGCCGGTTGGAGCTTCGCCCGCCTCCTGCGTCGCGCCCGTGGCCAGCGCCACCTGGCTCTCACGCGAGGCATGCACAATGTCGTAGAAATTGGCGCGCAGCACCTCCGGCGAAACCTTCGCCAGTTCCTTGCTGGTTTCCTTCACCAGCCGCGACAGCTCCGGATTATCCAGCAGCGCCAGCAGCGTAAAACCGGTGCGGATATTCCCCGCATTGAAGTCAAGACTGGCCACGGACCAGGCCTCGGTCAGCATCTTCACCAGGTACGGGCTGAAAGCTGGCGACCGCGCATTTCCCGACTTCAAGTTGTCAAGTGCGCGCTCCAGCTCAGCCGTCAGCCGCGAGCGGTTTACCTCAAAGTGCTTCAGGATCGAGGCCACATCGTTATCGGTCGCATCGAGCACCTTTGTAAGGTAGTGCTCGATTTCAATGTCGTAATGCGTGCGCCCCACGCACAACCCCGCGGAAGCCTCAAAGGCCTTGCGAGTCGCATCGTTTAACTTGCTGATCAGTGTCTTCAGATTGGTGCTCATGCCCGTATCTCTCCCCGCTGCAATCTTTCGTTACTGCACTAGATACTTCGCGTCGCCCGGATCGCGTTCGACAGCCCGGGTACGCAGCCAACTCACAAATCCCAACTGCGGGCCTGCCTGCCCCGCAGCGCCAAGCTCGCAGAACGGCACATCCTCACGAGCCAGAATCAACTGCACTTCCGCTTCATAACTTCCACTGGAATAAAACCGCACCCACGCCGCCAGCTCATGATACGCACTCTGTCCCGGCAGCAGGCTGCGGTATTTTTCAAAACCCATCGGTCCCAGAGCAATGCCGATGCGGCCATGATGGTCATACACTTCATCGCCCGCAATCGTGCCCACTCCCAGCCGCTCATTCGAGCCGCCAAAGCCATTCATCCACGTCTGGTCCTCGCGGCGCAGCTTTCGCCACGCGCCCGCAAACTGCTGCACCTTGGCCGGAACCTCGAAGTAATCTTCCAGCAATTGCTCCAGCACAGATGCCGAACGCACATGCCGGCCAAGCAGCCCAGCATAATTGAGGTACGCCGCATCGGGAATCCCTGCGCGACCAAGCAGCGCGCCGGTGCCCATGCCCAATATGTCGTACAGCTTTTCGGAGAGCCGGTCTTTGCCCGTACGTTCATATTCGACAAAGAACCGGTATTTCTCCCAGCCGCGATAAAAGAATGAGACCATGCGATGGTTGAAGATGTTGAAGAACTCCTCCAACGCATAATCCTTTTCCTTGGCGCGCGCAATCAGCAGCTCCGTATACGGAGTGGGCATGACGGAGATCGCCGCATTCAGGCCCATGAATTCGACCGTCATCTCCAGTTGCCCTGTCTCCAGGCGGCGCGTCTTGTGAATCTCGCTCGCCGGAAACTCAAGTGAAGTGCGCGAAACAAAGCGGATCGTCTCTCCCTGCGGAGTCACAAAATATCCCACCGGCTTGCGTGGCGCCTCCATGCGCTGCAGCATCCGCACGGCCTGAAAGAAGTGCACGCGAAAGGGCTCCACGTCCAGAAGACGCCGAATCTCGCGCAGCTTCGGGTCGTCAACCGCCTCAAGCTGGTCGACAACGATCGTCTCAACCGGATCGACCGCGCTTTCTGCCTGCGCTTCTATAGAAGGGTTTGCGTTCCCGCTCTCGGTGGCCATTTTGCCAGCACCTCCTTTCGCAAAGTGCTGCGCGCCGTCAGTTGCGCAAAGCTGTTCATTGAGGCGTATCCGGCCAGAAATCTCTCCAGCACCGCGGCAAACAGATACAAGCCCGCTCCAGCAAACTGCTGCTCGTCGAAATCGATCTCCACCTGCGTCCCGCGCGCCGGAACCAGTCCGTATGCCGAATTGACCAGCGCAAATCCCGGCTCCGTTTTGAGGTTCAGGATCGAGCCCACCTGGTTATCGGTGGCCACCTGCTCCGTCATATTATGCAGCCGTAGAATCTCCTGCAGCGCGTCGCATCCTTCTTCACACAGTGACAGATAATTCAGCGAAAGCAGCGAGACGAGCCGCCAGACATGCCCCTTGCCCGCAGGCGGATCGCAGCTCTGCGTAGGACGGCGGAAGGCAATCACGTTTTTCGCTGCAGGATAGCCCGGGATCTCGAAATCCCCCTGCTCGTTGCCGAACCGGATGCGCGACGGCTGATCGAAGTTGGTACACAGCGTCTTCACCATCAGCACATCGGCTTCCGGATCGACGAAACTTCCCTTCAGGTCAACAATGGAGATCGACATGGCCGACGGCTGGCGCTGCCCCAGCTCATTCATGCTGCGCGACGCCACCCAGAAGGCCATATCCGGCTGGTTGCGCGTCTGGTGCCGGTAGGCATGGAACGGTTCCAGCGCTATGGATTGGCGCAGCCGGGGATTCGTGGCCACCACGTCCTCGATGCTGAAGACCTCCATGATCTCGGAGTGCCTGCTGTCGGGAATGACCGCGTACTCATGCCGCATCTGGTTGAGCAGAATCGGTTCCGCGCCCTGCGAAAACAGGTTGACCGCCGGCGTGCACCCCAGCCGGAAGGTGCGTTCATTCACTCCAAGCTCCAGCACCTGCTCGCGCTCGAAGCGCTCGAAGCACCCGATGATAAATACCAGCTCGGCCTCATCCGTAAAGCCGCCGGCAGCCAGCGGTTCCAGTCCCGTCACATCGAAGAACAGAAACTTATCCGGAAACGCGAAGTACTCCTGCAGCAACCGGTGGCCATCGATGGACCGGCGCACAAACGGCAACAGGCTCTCATCCCGCGCAAAGCCAACCGGCTGAATCTGATCCTTGTTCAGAACGACAACCCGGCTCTCATCCTTTGGATCGCGGAGCTGAATCTCGATGCACTTCTCGAAGAGCAGCTCATAGACGGTGTAAACCACGTTCGCGTCACCGGCCAGATGGAAGCGCAGCCGGCTCAACGGTTGACCCGCAAAGGTGGCGTCACGCTGGCACTGAAGTTTTACCCTTACCGCGGCTCCAGCCTGCGCGCCGTGCGTGGAACGCGGCGGACGCTTCATCCGCTCAGGCTGGTTCCACTCGGCTGCGGAAACATAAAACGGCCAGAGGTCCACGTCGTACGCCGTCCGGAAGCGGCATGGCAACCCATCCACCGTGCCTTTGGAAACAAGCTGCGCGCCCCTCGGCACGCGCATCACCTCCGTCTTTTTCCCCTGCGCGGGATCGCGCTGGCACTCCACAATCGTCATGGAAGGCATGGGCCGAAGATAGCCGGGATGAATGACGCGCGTCAGTGCTTCAAAGACTTCGGGGAAGTCATCGTCAATGCGCTTGTGTACGCGCGCCGCAAGCAGAGCAAAGCCCTCCAGCAGCCGGCTCACATGCGGGTCCTCGCAGCGTTCCGGATCGAGCAGCAGTCGCCCCGCAATGTTGGGATACTTGCGCGCAAACTCGCCGCCCATCTGGCGCAGATAGGTCAGCTCGCGTTCGTAATACTCCAACAGCTCTTCGCGCATTGCTCTAGGAAACCTCGTACTCCCCGCTGATCAACTCCAGAACCGTATCGAACTTGATGTCTTCCTTCGTATCCTCGTAATGAATCTGTCCTTCAATGTGAAATCTCAGGCTGCGGGCCAGCGTGTCGGATCGCGTGAGAAAAACGCGCGGCTGAGAAATGCGCGGCTCAAAGATCCGAATGCATTTCTCAAGAGCGCCCGATACCGCATCCTTGTCATTCCCCTGCGAGTGATCGAAGTTCTGCAAATCGGGAAAGCCATAGTTGAATACGGATTTGGCGACCTCTGGAAATCGCTCCAGGATGGGCATCACCGGCTTGCGTGTATTCAACATCCACTCCAGATCGCGCCGCAAAGCATCCCGGTACTTGTCCATCGATTCTTTGCGCGTCTTCGGCCAGTCATCCTGCGAAAGGAGGAATCGGTCAATGATCGTCTGCGTAACAAGCGTCTCTGTTCTGACCCGCGCCAACCGTTCCTCCTTTCCAGATTTGTTCGGCATTCCCGCGTATTTCGCGTGGCGTCCTGCTCCCGGCCCGAGCCCGATAAATCGCTCGGCGCTATCCCTGGCCCAGCACCGTGGAGTCAATCCATCGCTGCGTCTCCGGATTGGCCGCGCCTGTATCGTCCTCCAGAATCCAGTACCGCAGCTCCGGTTGAACGGCCAGCAGATTCCGCATGGTCCCCACCACCGCTGCCGAAAGCCCCTCCGCGCCAATCTCCTGCGCGGCCTTCCATATATACCGGTGCAAATCGAGCCATCCACGGGCGCACTCACTGGCAAGAATCGGCAGCGACACCCGGATCAATTGGGCCCAGGCTCCCTGTTGAGCTAACGAGCGCAGCGCAAAGCGCACATCCGGTGTGGGCCCCACGGCAAAGCCCGGTTGCGGCGACTGCCCCTGCATCAGCGTCTCGCCCAGCCGAAGTCCCGCGCAGATCAGATACGGCACAGCCGACCGGCTGTCAGCGTCAAAGAAATACTCCGCACTTGCCACGACAGATCCGTAGGCCGCACCCAGCTCTCCCGGAGCCCCCATGCGCGGAATCTGCAGGGAAAATCCCGGAATGCCGGCCTGCGCTCCGCCTTCGGCTCCTTCACCCTCGCCCCCTTCACCCGGCGCTCTTGGCGCCACCGGATCAGGCTCGGTCTTCCGCTTCTCATTCAGAAGTGTCTCAACAACCCGATGCACCGCTTCGAGCGATTCCACAAACTTCTCGATCGATGGATAGAAATCGGTCCCGTACGCCTCGCGCTGATAGCTATCCAGCGTTGCCACTGCTTCGAGCGTCGCCCGCAGCGCCGCATCGGCATCCGAGTAAACAGCCTTCGGAGTGGCCAGGAAGGCCTGGTCGAAATCCTCTGCCGTAAGCCGCCCGCGATTGATCGCATCCTGGCGCGACTCGCGCCTGGAGTCCGACGTCGCATCCTTCTCGTATCCAACAATGCGGGAGTCCGTGTAGACATCGAAGCTCAATCCGCTCTTGGTCAGCGGCAGTTTGCGGACGGCGTCGGTCAGCAGCCGCGTGGCCGCATCCACAGACATGGCGCGATACTCAAGGTCGCCGCCATCCTCCATCATCGGATAGATCGTGTCCCAGAAGGTCTCCTGCAATCCGCGCAGCAGCTCAATGGACGGAGCCAGCACGGAAAAACCCTCCAGCCGGATGCTCGATTCGATGTACCAACCGGCCAGGCGAAGGTCTTTACTGCGCTTGGCAACCGTCTCCCCGGACAGCTTGTTCGCCGTGCGGAAATCGGCCTTTTTCCTGTTCGTTACATCCCATCCGCCAGAGGGCAGATCGTCCACATCCTCGCGTCGAGCCTCTTTGATCTGCTCAAAAACGGGGTCGTAGTAAAGTTCCGGCCCGGAGGGATTATCGCCTTCAATCGGCGTCAGCAAGTCATCGCGCAGCGGCATCTCAGGATTCCTTCTCCTCCGCCAGCCACTGCACGCTCAACAGTTCCAGGATCGGAACATCGGCTCCATCCACAAGCATCGTCTTTGCCCCATACGGAATCGCGTCGTATTTCTCATCCGCCTCCCAGACAGACTCGCGGCCAAGCGCGACAATCTCTTCCGGATAACGGAACGACAGCGGGCAAATCGCCGGAATCAGAACCTCACCCAGATCCTGCAGCCGGAACTCCTTGCTTGTCTCGATGCGAGCCCTCGCCCAGATCAGATCGCGCAAATTCGCCGGTTTCTCTATTTCGAGGCGGCGAAGATGCTGAAATGGAATCCACGTATAGCTACCGGCAATAAAAACTTCAAGATTCGAACCGATGCGCGGGTCCGGATCGGAAATATCGTCAAATGGTTTGCCATTCAGAAAGCCCCCGTACGCGGGACTGTCCTTTACCTCCGGTGTTTCGCCGCTGGCAAACATCTCCGAACGCGTCCGCTCCGCATGCACTGCGGTCCGGTACATTAATGCTCCGCCCGCGGCCTTGGCCTCGGTGGTGGCAAGCATGTCAAGTTGCTTCTCCGCGCGATCATACTCGCCCGCAAAAAGCAGAAGCTCGAAGAGAAACGTGCGGCGCGTGGCGTCGAGTGGATTGGATCTCAACTCGTCGCCAAGCGCCTTGATCGCTTCCCGCAGTTTTCCTTCGCGGTACAGCTCTTTGGCTGTCATCTGTCCTCAGGAAACCTTGTTCGCCTTCAGATCGTAGGTAACCGCGGCCACAGCCGTCAGGATACCCTTCTCGTCCTGTGTGCTGTATTCCACCTTGATCTTGTTGTAGCTCAAAGAAACACTCTCCGCCGGAACTTCGCTCGATCCGCTGACCGACAGAGCGGTGACGAACAGTTCCTCGAAGGAAACCTTCAGGAACGGCTTGCCGCCTCCACCTGTAACACCGGATTTGCAAGCGCTCAGCACGCCGGTCTTGATGTGCGTGCCCGAGATCAGCGCCTTGAAAAGTGATGGGCTGGCCTTGTCGTAGTACTTCATCACATGGATGTTATCCAGGGTGACCTTGCCCGCGCCCGAACCGCCGGTTCCTGCAACGGAGCTAATCTGGTTGCCGCCCCAACTGAAGGAAAGAAGCGTAATCTCATCCGTGTGGCCGTCCGCCACCGACTCGCCCGTAATGCTATCGAGCTTCAGAAAAAAATCTACCGCCATAAGATGAATCCTTTCACGTTATCGCCTCCGCAAGGCGAGCTGAAGGTAATCTCAAACGAGCAACGCCAACTTATTTGCCCGCAGGTTTGGGAAGTTCCGCCACCAGACGAAGTGAAACGGTTAGTTCATCCAGTTGGAAGTGGGGACGCATGAAAGCCACCGCGCGCAGAGCGCCCGGATTGCCTGGTACTTCCATGACTTCAATGCGCGCCTCACGCAACGGACGCTCGGCCTTTGCCTCTTTCGAAGCATTGTCGTCGGCAATCACGTAGTTCGCGATCCACTGGTTCAGATAAAGATCCGCCTGGCTCCGGCTCATCGGACTGCCAAGCTTATCGCGCATCATCGCCTTCAGGTAGTGCGCAAAGCGGGACATGGCCAGCATATACGGCAGTTGCGCCGAAAGCTTCGCGTTGGCATTCGCCTCGTCCTTGTCGTACTTCTTCGGCTTGTTGGCCGTCTGCACGCTGAAGAACGCCGCGTAGTCCGTACCCTTGCAATGCACCAGCGGAACCAGGCCCTGATCGGCCAGTTCCTTTTCGCGCCGGTCAGTGATCGATACCTCTGTCGGGCACTTCAATGCAACATCACCTTCGTCCGTACGGAAGTTGTGTACCGGCAATCCTTCCACCAGTCCACCGTTCTCCACACCGCGAATCGCGGCGCACCAGCCGTACTTGGCAAACGAGTTCGTCAACCGCGCGCCCAGCGCATAGGCCGCATTGCCCCAAAGATACTTGGAGTGATCCGAACCATCCACGCCTTCTTCGTAGGCAAACTCCTCGATGGGCCGCGTCTCCGCGCCGTAAGGCTCGCGCATCAGGATGTGCGGCATCGTCAGTGCCACGTAGCGCGAATCATCCGAAGCCCGGAAGCTCTTCCAGCGAGCGTACTCCGTGCTATCGAAGACCTTTGAAATATCGCGGATGCCGGTAATCTGGCCAAATTGCGAAAGATTCAACAGCTCTGGACCAGCCGCGGAGAGGAACGGAGCATGCGCCGCGGAGGCCACCTGGCTTACCTTCTCCAGCAGCTCAATATCCTCGCCCGTGCGGGTGAACTCGTAGTCGCCGATCAGTGCTCCGAACGGAGCGCCACCGTAGATGCCGAACTCCTCTTCATAAGCCTTCTTGAAGAGCGCGCTCTGATCGAACTCCGGCGCGCGCTGCAAGTCGCGCAGCAGGTCCTTCTTCGAGACATTGAGCACCTTGATCTTCAGCATGTCGTTCGTTTCGCTGTTGTCCATCAGGTACTTGATGCCGCGCCACGTGCCTTCCAGTTTCTGGAAATCCTTGTGGTGCAGAACCTCGTTCAGTTGTAAGGAAATCAGCTTGTCAATCTCCGCGATGCGAGAACCGATGGTCGCTTCGGCGTCGCGCGAGAGAGTCATGTGCCCGTCAAGAACCTGGTTGATGAACTCCTTCACCATGTCCTTGCCGCGCTCCTGAGAAGCGTTGTCCTTGCCAAACCGGCCCTGAGCGACGATCGAATCCAGCAGCGTTACTTCCGTAGTTTCTGTGGCAGCAGCCTGAGCGGCTGCCTGGTCAGCGGTGCTCATCAGTTACCCCCTTCAGACTTCTTGTCCAGCTCGGTCTTCAGCTTGTTCAATTCCTCGGTGTTGGAAACGGCATCGAAGAGCGCCTGATCCAGTTGATCGTTGCCCTGCAGGCTGCCGCGCAGGTTGGAAAGACGCGTGCGAAGATCCAGAAGCTCCTTGATGGGTCCAACCTGCTCAGCCACCTTTGCGGGCGAGAAGTCGTCCATGCTTTCAAACTTCAGATCCACAGCAATCTGGCCGGCCTTGTCGCTGAGCTTGTTCTCAACCTTGAATTTCAGATGGGGCTGCATGCCCTTAAGCACGCTGTCGAAGTTGTCGGGGTTGATCTCGACAAACTTGCGGTCCTTCAGCGCCGCCAGCGGCTGTTCAGGATGACCGGTCAGATCGCCCAGTACGCCCATCACAAAGGGCAGTTCCTTCATCTCGATCGCGCCGCCCGTTTCCACGTCGTAAGTAATCTGCACCCGAGGAGCCCGGACGCGACTAAGTTTTTGCTGGGTGCTCTCCCTGCCCATACAACCTCCACTATTCGATTGATTTCCGTGACACTAACCTGAACACAACATCGGACGTGCTGTCTACTGGATTTTGCTTGGAGAAGATTACTTTAGGGCAATGAAATCGAGCGACAAACCCGGTTACTACGGGCGTAACAAAAGGCGCCAATTGGCGTCATTGTTCAGCCATTCAATTTCAGTGCTATTTTCCCCAGTGAGATAGACCGAGAAAAATTATGCTCTGGCTCTGTCGCTGTGTCAACTCCGTTATTTTTTTTTGAAAATTCCTCATCGCAATCTGCGCATTTATTCCCGCATCGCGCCTGCGCACCCATAGTGACGTTCCGCTCATTGTCGTATCATGCGATACTCAGGCGAGGCCCCAACATGAGACAACTTCAACCAGTCGTTTGGTCGAAAGGAACGTTTCTTTCACCGCAGCATTTGCAATGCCAGGAGCGATTTGTTGAAGATTGCGCGCGGTTTTATCTCGACTCGCTCAACCCGCATCTGTGGGGCCTGCGCGAGCTTCAGATCGACACCAAAGCCCTCTCGGAAGGCCGCCTCGCCATCCTCAGCGCATCGGGCCTGTTTCCAGACGCGCTGCCCATCGACATCCCAGCCTCTGAACATCCGCCCGCGGCGCGCGTCCTCGACGAGCGCTTCCGCCAGGGCATCACAAGCTGCATCTTCTACCTCGCCATTCCGGAATATCTGCACGGCGGCATGAATGTCTCCGTAGACCGCGGCAACGTCAGCACGCGCTTTCAGGCGCAGGTGCTCATGGTCCGCGATGAAAACTCCGGCAGCGCGGAAAAGCCTGTGCAGGTGGCACGCAAGAATCTCCAGATACTCGCGGAAGGCGAAAGCCGCGAGGGCTCCGTCACGCTCGCCTTCGCCCGCGTGCTCCGCTCGCAGACCGGCTCCTATCAGCTCGATCCCGACTTCGTTCCGCCGCTCATGAATGCTCATGCACACCCTCTGCTCAAAGGCATTCTGAGCAATCTCATTGAACTCATCGTCACGCGCTCCAGCCAGCTCTCCGGCGCGCGCCGCCAAAAAAACCAGTCCCTCGCGGATTTCTCCGCCGCGGACATCGCCAACTTCTGGCTTCTCTACACCATCAACAGCCATCTGCCAGTCTTCCGGCATTATCTTGAATCAGGCACAGTGCTGCCGGAACAGCTCTTCACCGAGATGGGCGCACTGGCCGGCGCGCTCACCACCTTCTCGCAGAAAATCGCACCCAGAAATCTGCCGCCCTATCATCACGAACAGCTTGGCATCTGTTTCACAGAGATGGATCGCCTCATCCGCATCATGCTCGATAGCGTGGTGCCCAGCAACTTCATCTCACTCCCGCTCAAGTTCGTGCGTGACACCATCTACGCCACGTCCATCGACAAGGATGCGTACTTCCAGGGCTCGCGCTTCTATCTCGCCGTCGCATCGGACACGCGCGACGCCGACCTCATCGAGCGCGTGCCCAAGCTGATGAAGACCGGCTCAGCCAGCGAGATCGAGTTGCTCATCCGCAATGCGCTTCCGGGCCTCAGGCTGGCCTACGTAGCCACGCCGCCGCGCGCCATCCCGGTCAAACTCAAGCATCACTACTTTGCGGTAGAACAGGGCGGAACATTCTGGGATTCCGTAGTGCGCTCACGAACCTTCGCCAGCTACGCACCCTCGGAGATTCTCAACCCGTCGATGGAACTGATCATCCTGCTGCCTGAAGCACAGTAAAGGCTACACGCATCAACCGAAACCTCCCACTGGGGACAATTCGCTCACGAACGGGATCTTATTCGACAGGGCATGAATCTTTACTGAACGGCAGCTTCTTCTTGCCTCCCAAGGCGAACGTAACTTTTATCGTTGTTTGCACCTCGACGGGTTCGCCGCGCAGGAGATAAGGGCGGTACTTCCACTCTCGGATGGCCTTGAGCGAAGGTTCCTGTAAGGCCGCCGGGCCGCATTCGACTTGAAGGTCCACAATCTCTCCTATCTTAGAAATTGTGGCCTTAAGAGTCACAATTCCGGATATGCGGGCTGCTTTGGCTGATTTTGGGTATTCCGGATCAACCTTGTGGATCAACATGCCAAGTGCCATACCTTCAGGAATGAGGACGGCCTTCGAATCGGATCGAGGCACATTCGTCGGCGTGTCAGCGAGCGGGGCACTTTCAGAAAAATCGCTGAGGTGGACTGGCTCAGGCTCATCTACACTTGCTTCATCGAAATGAAATTGCCCCGGGTTCTGCCCATTGGCAAAGGTTGCAATCAGCGCGATGAAAACCAAAGCTGCTGAGAAACAGCGAAGTTTGTGCTTCACAGGAGTGCAACCGCCTTTTCGGAAATCGCCACGATTTATAGCTTAGTAAAGCATTTGAATCGGATGGCAGCCGCTGTTGGCGAAGCATTACCCGAACTCGCATTTAGCCCCAAAGGGACGCTCAGCTGGCAATCCGTCTTAGTGCTTCATCACGAACACTACCGTCACGATCAACGCAATCAGCAGGAAGATAATCACCACCAGAAACAGCGGAATCAACTGCTGCAGCTTGTTAGGCGCAGCCGCTGGAGCAGCAGGCGCCGGTGCCGCAGGAGGCTGCAGATTCATCTGCGGCATCTGCATATGCGGCATCTGCATTCCGCCGCCTCCGCCCATACCGCCAGGAGCAGCCTGCCCCGGCGCTCCCATACCGCCCGCATGCATCATCGCCTGCGGATTCATCTGCGGCGCTTGCATCTGAGCCGGAGTGAACTTCATTCCACCCGGCATCGCTGGCATACCCGGCGCGCCGCCGGTTGGCTGTGGCGCAGCCGCTGCGGCAGGCTGATCCTGCGCTCCACCGCCGCTCCGCAATGCCGACTCCCGCATCTTTGAAGCATTGATGATCCGCGTCACCTCGCTCGGCCCTGAAGGCTCCTGTGGTGTAGCCGCTGCCGGAGTCGGCGAACCCGAGCCAGAGCCCGCGCTCACCGGCCTGGACATCGCGCGCGTTGCATCGCCGCCGCTGGATGGAGCGGGCGTATAACTCCCACCGGAAGATCCAAATCCGCTCGACGCCGCCGGAGCGGACGAAGAAGGCGAACCGAGCGTCTCAAAAGTCTTTGTCCAGGAATCCCCCGCCGGCGCTGGCTCCGGGGGAGCAGGCGCGCGATAAGGCGCAGACGAAGTGCTGTCCAGTCTACTCAGCAGCCGCGTAACACTGACATTCATGCCCGGATCCGAATTAGGCCCAGATGACGGCACCGAGGGCGTAACGCCAAACCCGCTCGACGCGCTCGGAAAAGGATCGGGCCGCGCAGCAAAGCTACTCGCCTCTCGCGCAGGCTCCCACGGCGCACTGGCTGGCGGCGGCGCAGCCGCGGAACGCGAAAGAATCTGCGTAAATGACGCCGGATCGGACGGCGGAGCCGCAGGCGTGCTCGGCGCGCTGCTTCCCGCACCGCTCAACGCCCCGAACATCTGCGTCAGTGAAGGCTGCGGAGTGCTGGACGACGGAACAGGCCCACCGGAAAGCGCGCGATCCCGCTCCTCCGCTGGAAGCTTCGCAAACAGCGATGTGAACCCACCGGAAGAAGGCGCAGAGGAAGCCGCAGGGGCAGCCGCCAACGGCGAGGCCGGAGCAGGCGGAAATATCGGCACAGATGGAGTTACAGGCGCAGTCGGCGGCGCAATCGAAAACGATGCCGTCGCTGTTGGATCCGGCGGGGGCGCAGGTGCCGGAGCGGAAACAGGCACAGGTGTCACCGGCGCGGAACTAGCCGCAGCACCGCCAAACGCGGCGAACGATCCCGTCGCCGACCGCCGGAACGCAGCCGTAGCGGATTCAGGATTAGCTGAAGGCGCAGGCGTCCTCGGCGTCTCCGAAGTAGCGGCAACGGTGCTGAAGAGCGCCGTAAATCCTCCCGCTGAAGGCTCTGGAGCCGGCGCCGGCGGGATCACCGGCGCGGCAGCCGGCACAGACGCGGGCGGCGCAGCAGCCGCTCCTCCAAAAGAGCCAAAAACCTGCGTGAACGATCCCGGATGCGACGGCTGTTGCGAAACAGGCTGCGCGGCGACTGCCGGAAACACCGGCTCAGGCTCTCGCGCAGGCGGCGTCACAGGCGCGCTCGGCGGCGCGGAAACCTTGCCGAAAAGCTCCGTAAATCCACCCGATCCGCCTGAACCCGATCCAGATCCCGAACCCGGCGCAGCCGCCGGTGTTGCAGCCGCAGGTGTTGCCGGTGCAACCGAAAACGAAGCCGTCGCCCCGCCAGCACCGGAGCTCGCCGGCGCTGCAGCCGGCCGTGTCTGAAACATCTGCGTAAATGCGCCCGGCGAGGAAGCCGCAGGCTGAGCCGGTGCGGGCGGCGGCGGTACAGGCGGAGTCTGCGCAGGCGCTGCAAATGCATTCTGCGCTGAAGTCGAAAACGAGCCCGTAGCGTCCGCCGCGCGCAGCCGCTTCAAAATATCATCCTGATTTCCCGAATGAAACGCGGACGGCGTAACCTCATGCACCACCGGCCCGGATTGGGAAACTGCCGGAGCACCGAAAGCCGGATCAAAAGACACAGCACCCGCTGGAGAAACAGGATTCGCCGAAAAAGCAGGAACCGCTGGAACAGAACGCTCCGCCGCAGGCTTCTTTTCTCCGTCCATCAGCAGGCTCAGCAGATCGTCATCGGCAGTTGCGGGTGCGGCTCCAGGCTTCACGATTCCAAACGCCGCCGTAGCCCCGAAGTTCTGCCCCGCATCGCCCTCTTGCGCTCCCTGCCGATTGCCCGGCTCACCCGACTTCCACTTCTCCTCGGTACCCATCTCTGCAGCCTCCAATCGCTGCCAACTCACGCGTCTTTCATCACCACGCAAGATTAACCCAAATCGCTTGAGGAAAATGCATTTGCGTTCTAATATAGCCGACGTTACACTTCGAGCTGTCTCATCACTATGCTATGTCGGTGCCGTGTTCTGTACGAGACCCGTTTTAAGACGGGTCCCGTATCGAATTCTTTCGGCAATAGTGTACGAATGAGATAGCTTAGTGGCTGGTTTCATTCGCAATTCTGGTTTTTATTTTGGGAGGGCCGCCTTGCCTTTGTGCTGTCGCGCCGTTCCTCTCCTTTGCTCATCGTTCTGTCACAGGTAACGGCGGTCCCCTTTATGAAATTCCTGTCGCGTGTTGTGTGGTCTGAAGGAATGCACCTCGGCCCCCATCACTTTCAGGCACAGAGCCGGTATTTTGAAGACACCCTTTGGTTTCTGAATGCGTATCTGCATCGGGAGCCGTGGGGCGTTCTGCACTTCTCCATAGACGCCGCCGCTCTCAAGAATGGTGTCGCCACACTCAGCTTCGCCTCCGGAATCCTCCCCGACGGCCTCGTCTTCGATCTGCCCGATTGCGACGCCCCGCCGCCGCCGCTCCCGCTCGACAAAGTCTTCACTCCCACAGACAGCGAGGTACTTTTGTACCTGGGAATTCCCAAACGGCGGGACGACGGAACCGACACCAATCTCTCCGGCAACGGCTCCTCGCGTTACAGCGCCACGCAAAAAACCATTCGCGACGACGCCTACGGCAACGGCGAGTACAACGTCTCCTTCGCGCACAAGAACTTCGCGCTCCTCAGTCAGGCGCAGGTCACCGGCGATATGGTCGCCTTCCCCATCGCCCGCATTCAGCGCGACGGCAAGGGCGGCTTCATGTCCGATCCCGATTTCATCCCTCCCTGCCTGCGCATCGCCGCCTGTGAAAATCTCGTCCTGCTCCTGCACAATCTCGCGCACGCCATCGAGGAAAAAATCGCCTCCACCCGCGCCGTCCGCGGCACCTCGCGCGGCATGGAGCTAGGCACCTCCGCGCTCGACGTCGCCAACTACTGGTTCATCCACGCGCTTTCGGTTTCGCTGCCCGCGCTGCGCCATCATTTGCAGGATCGCCGCAGCCATCCTGAAGACGTCTATCGCGATCTCGCCCGCCTCGCCGGAGCGCTCGGCACATTCGCCGTGCAAGCTCGCCCTAATGAGATCCCGCCCTACCGCCACGGCCTCCTTACGGCTACCTTCGGCGAAATGGATGCGCTCATCCGCAAGCATCTTGAGATCGTCGCGCCCTCCAACACCGTCACGCTCGACTTCAAGCAATCCGCGCAATATATTTATTCCGCGCCGGTTCTCGATGAACGCTGCCTGCGCCGGGCGCGCTGGATCTTCGGCATCCGTTCCTCCATCGCGGAATCCGCGCTGCTGCGCCAGGCTCCGCAGTTGATCAAAATTTGTTCCAACGAAGGTGTCGGAAAGCTCGTTCAGCGCGCGCTGCCCGGCATGGAGCTGGCGCACCTGCCAGTTCCGCCATCCGCACTGCGCGCACAGGCTGACATGCACTACTTCTCTGTATCCATGGCCGGGCCCTGCTGGCAGCACATTCTCCAGACCAAACAGGTCGGAGTCTACCTGCCCGGAGATCTCGGCGATGCGCAATTCGATCTCACCGTCATTCTGGAGGCCAACTCATGACCACCGCTGCCCCCGCCTCTGCCAGTCCGGAGCCGAAAACCAACAACCTCGCTCTCGTCTTCCAGGAGGTCTTCACCGTCGTTCTCCGCACGCGCGTCCTCGGCCAGCGCGTGGAGAGCGCGGATTACTTCCGCACCAGCCTCCGCCAGATGATCTCGGGCGCCGTCAAAGACGCCTCCGCGCAGGGTTACTCGGACGAGATCACCCGCATGTCCATCTACGCCATCATCGGCTTCGTCGATGAAAGCATTCTCAACTCCAAAGATCCCGTATTCGCCGACTGGGCGCGCCGCCCCTTGCAGGAAGAGATGTTCGGAGCCCACGTCGCCGGCGAAATGTTCTTCAAGAACCTCACCGACCTGCTCAATCGCCCCGATTCCTCTGAAGTTGCCGACGCGCTTGAGCTCCACGCCCTCTGCCTCATGCTCGGCTACCGCGGCAAATTCGCCTTCGGCGATGCCTCCGAGATTCAAACCGTTCTTCAGCGCATTCGCGACAAGATCGTTCGCATCCGCGGCTCCTGGACGCTCTTCCGTCCGCTGGAAGCACCGGCGGCGCCCACCGCAAAAGCTGCCGATCCATTTGTCGCACTGTTAAAAATCGCTGCCATCCTGATTGTTGTCTTTACTGTGCTTGCCTACGCCGGATACATTTTCTTTCTCGGACAATCTGTATCCTCGGCAGCCACCTCCGTCGTTGGTTGATTCCCGGAGACTCTCATGATTCGCTTTTTGCTCGGCATTCTTGCCTTCGTTGTCTATATCGCACTCGTGATCTGGCTCGCCTTTGCGCTGCACTTCACAGGCTCCAAGCTGATTCTCTTCTGCGCCATTCTCGGCCTGCTCGGCGCGGCCATCATCGGCTTCGTCGTCTGGTATCTGCGGCCGCGCGGAGCCGCCATCACGGCCGACGCGAATGCCACCGATGCAGCCAATCTCGCCGCGCTCCTTCGCGACGCCGACGCCAAGGTCCGCAAAGCAAATCGCGGCGGAGCCAAGTCTCTGGCCGCACTGCCGCTCCTCTACATCGTGGGCGACGAAAACTCCGCCAAGACCCAGACCATCCTCCAGGCCGGACTCGATCCCGAACTTCTCGCCGGCAATGTCTATCAGGATGGCGGCGTCGTACCCACCTCACTGGCCAATGTCTGGCTCACCAGCAACGCCGCACTCGTCGAAGCGGGCGGCCCGCTGCTCAAGCAGCCCGGCCTCTGGCAGCGCCTCGTCAAAGCCACAGTCCCGCCGCAGCTTGGCTCCGCTCTCTCCAGCGGCAAAAAAATTCCCGCGCGCGCCGTCGTCCTCTGCGTCAGCGTGGAGCGCATCCTCGCGCCCAGCACCGCTGAGCAGATTCGCGCCCTCGCACAGACTCTCAATGAGCGCCTCCGCGAGCTCTCGCAGATTCTCGGCGTCTCCCTGCCCGTCTACGTTCTCTTCACCAAGTTCGACACCATCGGCTCCTTCGGCGAATTCGCCACGCGCCTCTCGGAAGAAGAAGTCAAGCAGCCCATCGGCTCGCTGGTCTCCTCCATCGGCGCAGGCTCCGGCCTCTACACCGAGCGCGCCGCCGGAGCCATCGGCCTCAAATTCGATCAGCTCGTCTTCGCGCTCTCCGAGTTCCGCCTCGACGTTCTCTCGCGCGGCACCGAAATCCAGCAACAGGCTCGTGCCTACGAGTTCCCACGCGACGTGCGCAAGCTCCGCGCCGGCATCGTCTCTTTCCTCGTGGAAGTCGCGCGTCCCACCCAGATCGGCGTCAATCCCTTCCTCCGCGGCTTCTTCTTCACCGGCATGCGCGCGCACATCGTCAACAATGTTCTCGATGTCGCGGCACAGCAGGCTCAGCCCCAGGCTCCCGCGCCGGCAGACGGCGCAACGCGCGTCTTTTCGTTCTCCGGCGCAAAGGCCTCCGCACCCGCTGCCGCGCCACGCTCAGGCGGAACGCGCAAAGTTCCGCAGTGGGTCTTTCTACCGCACCTCTTCTCAAACATTCTTCTCGCGGACAAGTCCGCCCTCGAAGCCAGCCGCGCCAGCACCCACACCGGCGGCCTCAAGAAGCTCCTGCTCGGCACAGTCAGCCTGATCCTGCTCGTCATCCTCGGCTTCGCCACCATCTCCTTCTTCCGCAACCGCACACTCACCGCTCAGGTAGCAGAAGCCGCCGCAGCCCCACTCGCCGCCGTGCCCGCGGGATCGTTTCCCGCGCTGCCGGATCTGCAGGCTCTCGACAAGCAGCGTGAAGTTCTCGATCAGCTCGACAACTACCGCACAGACGGCGCGCCGATGCTCAATCGCATGGGCCTCGACCAGAGCGCCAGACTCTATCCCATCGCCTGCAAAGCCTATGGCGCGCACCTTCGCTCGCTGCTGCTCACGCCCACGCAGCGCAATATAGTCGCCGGCCTCCGCGCCGTACCCTCCGTGCCCAAACCGGAAGACGACTATAGCGCCAGCTACCGGCCCCTGAAGGCATACATCATCACCACCACGAATCCCAATCCGGATTCAGCCGCAGACACCGTGGATTTTCTCCCCGCCGCGCTGCTCTCCGCCTGGCAGGGCAAGAATGCAGTCGATCCCAGCGTCTCAGCGCTCGCACAGACGCAGTTCGCAACCTACGCCCGCCTGCTCGCACAACCCAACTCCTGCATTGCAGGCATCGGCGGTTCGCCCGATCAGCCCGCCATCGCCCAGGCGCGCGCATACCTCAACGGCTTCCAGGGATTTCAGCACGTCTATCAGTCCATGCTCTCCGCCGCAGGCCGCAAAGTCCCCGGCTTCACCTTCAACAGCAAGTACCCCAGTTCCTCGGCCCACATCGTCAATTCATTCCCCATCCAGGGAGCCTTCACCAAGGCCGGCTTCGCCTTCATGGAGAATGCAATCCTGCATCCCGATCCCTACTTCCGTGGCGAAGAATGGGTTCTCGGTCCCAGCACCGGCCAGCAGATTGATCGCGCCGCGCTCACCGCGCAGCTCAAGCAGGTCTATTACGCTGACTTCATCCAGACCTGGCGCACCTATCTCGCAAAATCCACCTTCGTCCCCTACAAAAACTACGGCGACGCAGGCAGCCGCCTGAGCGTGCTCGACTCGAACACCTCGCCCATGCTGGAGCTCTTCTGGGTCATCTCCTTCAACACCACCGTCACCGCTCCGGAGATCGCAAGCCAGTTCCAGGCCCCGCAATCCGTCGTTCAGCCGTCAAGCTCTGACACCAAACTTCTCGGCCAGCAGAACCAGCCCTACATCGCAGGTCTTCAAAACCTCGAAGGCGCCGTCAAGAACATCGCCACTTCGCCAAATCCGAACGATCCCGCCGCTACGGCTCCCGTGAATCAGGCAGCCATCAGCGCCGAGCAGGCCGCGGAGAACCTCCGCAACGGCTTCACACCCGACCGCACCGCCAATCTCGACCAGACATCCTTCCGCCTGCTGCAAGCGCCCATCGAATCGGCCAAATCCCTCGCAGCACAGGCTCCGGCAGCAGCAGCCGGTGGCGGGGCCAAAAACTTCTGCGCCGCGGCCGAGCCCGTCTTCGTCAAGTTCCCCTTCAATCCGCAATCCACCGTCGATGCCACGCCGGATGAAGTCGCAGCCATCTTCGCCCAGCCGCAAGGCTCGTTCTGGGCCTTCTACAACGGCTCGCTGAAATCCATGGTCCAGCAGAACGGCACCAGCTTCTCGCCCATGCCCGGCTCAGCGGTCAAACTCGGCAAAGGCTTTCTCAGCTTCCTCAATCGCGCCGCCACAATCTCCGCCGCGCTCTTCCCCACCGGCACTCAGGCTCAGCTCAACTTCACCCTCGCGCCGGATAAAGCCGACAGCATACCCAACGCCGTCCTCAATATCGACGGCCAGCAGGCCGCCGCCACCGGCGGCCCTGTCACCTTCCACTGGGTTCCGCAGGCTGCCAGCAAAGTCACGCTCACCGGCCCCATCAACCCGCCGCCCTATCAGGGCACGTGGTCTGTGCTCCGCTTTGCCTACGACGCCGAACATCCCAGCGCCAATCGCCTCAAAAACAATTTCCAGGTCAACAACCGCACTTTGGGAGTGGTCATTTACGACGCAACCGGGCCCGGCGCACCGCTCCTCAATCCGGATTTCATGCGCGGATTCCGCTGCATGACCAATCCGGCACAATAACAGTCGCGACCAAAATCCTCTCTGAGGATGGTGTAATTTGGTTAGCAAACACATTAGCCCCTCACAAAGAAGAGGCAGAGATGACAGAAGAGATACAAAACCTTACCGCCGCCGAAGCGCGCGACGAGCACACTTCGACAAATCATGCGGACGCCATTCCCTCCGTTGCCACGCCTTCGGACGAAGACACGCTCAAGTCCACGCATACCCCGGAATCGGAAGCTCCGCCATTGATCGAGTCCGTCAATCCCGAATCTTTCCTGCCCGAGCCCTCCGCTTCGGATCTCTCCGCCGATGATCTGGCGCCGATAGCTCCCGCCATACCCGTGGAATCAGAACCTGCGCCAGTTGCAGAATCCGCACCCACGCTTTCAGCCACATCCCGTCCCAACCTCGCCGTCAGCGCGCTCAGTGACGTTGGCTGCGTCCGCACCAATAATGAGGACGCCTACGGCTACGACTCCGAGCTGGGCATCTTCGTCATCTGCGACGGCATGGGAGGCATGGCCGCCGGCGAAGTCGCCAGCTCCAACGCCGTCGCCGCGCTCGTCAACACCTTCGCCGAATCCGCCGGCACCGGTCTGCCCATCGGCACCCGCCTCCAGCAGGCCGTCCACACCGCCAACTCCACCGTCTGGGAGATGGGCAAGCAGCCCGAGCATAAAGGAATGGGAACCACCTCCGTCGCCTCCGCGCTCGACGGCCACAAGCTCGTCATCGCCAATGTCGGCGACAGCCGCGCCTATGCCGTCCAGAACGGCGTTGCCACCCAGATCACCGTCGATCACTCCTATATCAATGAACTGATCCGCAACGGCACGCTCACCAAGGAAAACGCGCACCTCGCCGACCTCCACGGTTACGAATCCGTCATCACCCGCGCCATCGGCGTCTCAGAAACGGTCGAGCCGGACTACTACGCCATCGACCTCACGCCCGGCACCCAGATCCTCCTCGCCACGGACGGTCTCACCCGTTACCTCAACGAGGAAGAGATTGCCACCATCGTCCAGGCCACGCCGTTCGAGAGCACCTGCGCCAATCTTATTGATCTGGCCAAGCGCCGCGGTGGCCACGACAACATCACCTGCGTCTTACTGCTCGTCTTGCCCCCGGAATCCGCCGCAACACAGGATCCGCAACCTGCAGCCTGAGTAGGCAGATGACCGATACAACGACGCAAACAGTCACGGTAAACTTCAAACTCGCGCTCGGAGATGGCATCTTCGACGCAAGCGCAACCGTGCCTGAAGGCCAGTGCAATCTCACGGAAATCCTTCCCGTCCTCCAGTCTCTCGACGGCTCGCTGCTCAGCGCCGTAACAGAACAACTCGATGAGGCAGGTCTCTCCATCTCCTGCAAAGCCGGGTGCGGCGCATGCTGCCGTCAGATGGTTCCCCTCAGCATCTTTGAGGCCGAAGCTCTCGCCGTCTGGATCGCCACTCTCGACCCCAACACCCGCCAGATCCTCGCCCAGCGCTTCCATCAAGCCCTGCTCAAACTCGCCTCCGCAGGACTCATCGATCGCCTCACATCCGAGGACTGGCTCGCTGATAACGAATCCGCCACCCAGCTCACGCTCGACTACTTCTACCAGGGCGTTCCCTGCCCGTTTCTGCAGGATGAGTCCTGTTCCATCCATCCCATTCGTCCGCTGATCTGCCGCGAGTATCTCGTAACCTCCGACCCGCGCCATTGCGCCGACCCCAAAACCCTCCAGGCAGATCCGGTTCCCCTGCCCCTCAACTTTTCGCGCGTCCTCAACCACATGGGCGCGAAGTTGGAGCCAGGCTCGCGCGGCTGGATTCCCCTCGTCTTTCTCTTCGCCTGGATGGAGAACGGCGCGCATCCCGGAACAGCCTTCAGCGGAACCGGCCCGGAAGTCCTGTACGAGTTCGTCCGCCGCATGGAATTTGCCAGAAAACCGTCCCGAAAGGGACCAGAAACTTCGACTCGCGCCGCGCCCTGAGTACCTCGGTGACTTGCCCCATACGTAACATTCACAATCGCTTGGCATTCGTGATACCGTGGAATCCTGGAATCCCCGGCATCGCAAAAGTTCACTCTAACCAACAGATCACGCTTCAGGCGTATGGATCAGGTGTTGACGCCGCATGGATAAGGTCACCGCGAGCAGGATCGGCAAATACGAGATTCTAAGTGTCCTCGGCCGCGGAGGCATGGGCGAAGTTCTGCTCGCTCAAGACGATGTCCTCGCCCGCAAAGTCGCCATCAAGCGGCCGTTGAAGTCCTCCGGCGAAGAGGGTCTGGCTCGCTTCGAGCGTGAAGCGCGTATCGCCGCCGCGCTCAAGCACCCCAACATCCCCGCCGTCTACGACAAGGGGCTCTTCGAGGATCTTCCCTATCTCGCGATGGAGTTCGTCGAGGGCGATGCGCTCGACAAGATCATCGCCACCAACAAGCCTGTCGAGTTGATCACCAAGCTCAGAATCATCGAGCAGGTCTGCCTCGGCCTCAACTACGCGCACGAGCTTCGCATTGTTCACCGCGACATCAAGCCCGCCAACATCATCGTCCAGCCCGACGGCGTGGCCAAGATCATCGACTTCGGCATCGCAAAAGAAGCTGACTCCACCAAAACCAACCTGACCGCCACCAGCCAGGTCATCGGCTCGCTCCATTACATTGCCCCGGAGCGCTTCAAGGGCATGAAGGTAGACGGCCGCAGCGATCTCTTCTCCGTCGGCGTCATGCTCTTCAAGCTGCTCACCGGCACAGAGCCTTTTACCGGCGGCGAAGCCACAGCCTCCTACAAGATCCTCAATGAAGCGCACACGCCGCTGAGCAGCTACCTTCGCAACTACCCGGCGTCGTTGGATGAAGTCGTCACCAAGTCGCTCGCCAAAAATCCCGAGGACCGCTACCAGACCGGCGAGGACTTTGCCGACGCGCTGCACGACATTATCGAAAGCCTGAAGAAGAGCCGCATCGGCGAGCTCTTCGGCGACGCCGAGCGCCTCGCTTCCGAAAGCCGCTTCGCCCCCGCGCTTGAACTGCTCGATGAAGCCCGCCGCCTCGATCCTGACAACACGCAGGTCCGCAAGCTGCAGCGCCTTGTCCGCGAGCGCGTGCGCGAAGTCGAAAAAGGTCAGCGCTTCCAGGACACCGTCATCAAGGCGGAAGAAGCGCTTGCCGCCGGACGCTTCGACGAGGCCATCATCGGCTTCAATGAGGCGCTGCAGTTCGACGCCAACTCCACTGACGTTCACCAGAAGCTCAAGTGGGCTGAAGATAGGAAGCGCCGCAACGAACTTGCCGCTCGCGCCCTTGCCGAAGCGGAAGCCATCATGGCCCGCGGCGACATCACCGGCGCCCTCCGCGCCGTTACCATCGCCGCGCAGGAAGACCCGGAGAACAAAAAGCTCCAGGCCGCCGTCGAAGCTCTCACGCGCCAGTTGCAGGCGGACGCCAACCGCAGCCGCATGGCGGAGTTTCTCTCCACCGCGCGCCGCCAGCTTGCCTCCCGGGACTTTGCCGCCGCCGATGCCGCTCTCCAGCAGGCCGAAGCCATCGATTCTTCCAACGCTGAAGTCGATGCGCTTCGCGGCGAACTCAATCGCATTCGCGACCAGGAGCAGCGCCGCGCCGCGCTTGAGCAGATTCAAGCCCGCATCACGGATTTTCTTCACAAAGAGCAATACGATCAGGCCACGGACCTGATCAATCGCGCAATCGAAAAACTTCCCAACGAGCCCGTCCTGCACCGCCTTCAGGTGGAAGTCGAAACCGAGTCGCGCAAGTACCAGACCCGCAAGCTCGTCGATACCACCATCACGCAGTGCCGCGATCTCTTCACCACCTCGCCCATGGAAGCGCTCTCGGTCCTGCAGGAGGCCATGACGCGCGCCGCCGGCGACGAGCGCCTCATCGCCTACGAGCGCGCGCTCCGCAAGGACCTCGAAACCGTCCGCACCGAGAAGATTCTGGCCAGCACCATGGCCAACTCCCGCGAGCTGATCAACTCCCGCGATTACGCCAAGGCCATCTCTGTTCTTGAGTCCTTCCAGGTCGAGTACGGCAACAATCCGGACGCCGACAACCTGCTCAACTTTGCCCGCTCCGAGCAGACCCGCATCGAGCGCGCCGCTATCATCGAGCGCTGCTCCACGCAAGGCCGCGCATTGATCGAAGAAGGCCGCCTCGACGAAGCCATCCGCGTCATCGAGCAGGGCGTGCAGCAGACCGGGGATCAATCGCTCACCCTGCTCGTCGAGCAGGCGAGAGAGAGGCAGAACGCGCTCTCGCGCAAAATCGAGGCCTTGCAGATACGCATAGAAAACCTGCGCCGGCACAGCCAATATGAAGAAGCCATTCAGCTCCTGCAAGAGCAGATTTCCGCTACGCCGGGCCGTACCGCGCTTCAGGAACAGTTGAAAGCTCTACAGGCTGAGCGCACCCAGAAGCACGCCACCGTCCGCTCCATCGCATCCGCGCGTGAAGCCGCTGCGCAAAAGGACTTTGCCGGCGCCATTGAGTCGCTTCAGGCCGTCGCCGGGGCTTACGGCCAATCTGCGGAGCTCGAAGCCGCCACAAAGGAAATCGAAGCCCAGCGCAACGCGCACGCCGCCTCCGCCGTCGAGCAGTCCGTCGAAACCGCCCGTGCCGCGCTCGTCAATAAGGACCCGCAGGCCGCCTACGAAGCTCTCAAGGCCACCACGCAGCTTCTGCCCTTCGCCGGCGAAAAGAATCAGGGCGATTGGCAGCGCATCGCGCAATCTGTCAAGGAAGCCCTCGAAAAATCCGGCGCCAAGGTCGACGATCAGCTTGCCGCACTCGCCGGCGGGCATCGCAAGCTGCCCATCCCGGCCATCGTCGCGGGCATCCTCGTGGTGCTCGCCGCAGTTGGCGTCGCCGTATGGCAGGCAATCAAGCCCGCTCCCGTGGTTGCAACCCGGATCAGCATCACCAAGTCGCAGCCCGGAGCCAGTGTCTCCATTGACGGCAAGCCGCAAGGAGTAATCGACCAGGCAGGCTCGCTGATGATAGTCGTAGCTCCCGGCGTCGATCACACAGTCTCCATCGCGAAAGATGGCTTCGATCCATTCAACGACACCGTCAAGCTGGGCAAGGGCGAAACCTTCGGCGAGGCCGCTCCTCTCACCAAACTCCAGCCCGGACAGACAATGGGCTCTCTCGAAGTCAACTTCGCGCCGCAGGCAGACATGAAGCAGCTTCGCCTCTTCGTCGATGGAGTGAATAAAGGCGCAGTCGCCCCCGCGCAGCAGGTGAAGATTCCCACCGGGCAGCACAGCATTCAGTACAAGTGGATCGGCTACGACGACTCGCCGGCAAAGACCGTCAACATCGCGGAAAACAAGACAATCTCTGACACCGTAAGCCTCAACAAGGCCGCGCCAAAGCCCAGCGGAACTCTTCAGGCCGACAAATCCGTTGTGGAAAAAGGCCAATCCGTAACCCTGAGCTGGCAGGTCAACAACGTTGACAATAAGGCATCCATCGCCATCAACGGCATCGGGCAGGGGCTCAAGCCAAAGGACTCCAAGACCGTCAGCCCATCCAGCTCCACGGACTACGTTCTCACCGTCAACGGCGTCAGAATCGGGGACGCTTCGGTCAGCCTCAAGGATGCGCCGCCTCCACCACCGCCGCCGTCAGTCGATTACTTCAACACCAACACTGACTCCATTGAAGTCGGCAAATCCGTGACCCTCAACTGGCGCGTCAGCAATGCCTCAAGCGTCACCATCAACGGCCAGAGCGTGCCCGCACAGGGGTCAAAGAGCTTCACGCCCTCCAGCGCCGGAACCACCAGATACGACCTGGCAGCCAGCGGCGTAACGCTGCAATCGCAGTCCGTCACCGTCACCGCTCCGCCTCCGCCGCAGCCGAAACAGGAGCAGGCTCCTGCACCGGCGCCCGCGGCCGCGCCTGTCGCCGCGCTGCCGGATGCCTCCGCGCTGGAACACTTGCTCGCGCCCTACAACGGCACCCTCAACTCCGCGCTTGCTCAGAAGAAGGACTGCAAATCCAAGGCCGACAGCGTATACGGTGGCGCCCTGAGAGACATCGCAGACGCCTGGTGCGGCATCGCCCGCTCCATCACCATGAGCGAAAGCGATTGCCACGTCTCCGGTACGGCTGACGCTCCGGCGCTCCGCTGCACCGTCGCAATCGGCATCACGCCGTTAAGCGGCGAATCCTCGAACAGCTCGACCGCCAAAACCTTCCACTTCCAGAAGAGCGGCGACGCCTACACGCTGACCTCCGTCACCGGCAGATAGCAAGGCAGGCAGCGGGCTTTCACCAATCGCCGCTGCCTCATCCATCAACTACACTCATCAACATGAAGCTTTCCGCCTTTCGCCGGGTTTTCTTCGCCGCGCTGCCTCTCGCTGCCTCGCTCGTCATTGCCCCGCCCGCCTCGCACGCCCAGACCCCTCAGCCCAGCTCCCTCGAAGACCGCCGCACAGCCCTCAACGATCTCTTCGCGCAGTACTGGGACGCCACGATGGCGTTGTCCCCGGAGTACGCCTCCAGCCTCGGCGACAAGCGTTACAACGACAGGATCACCGACTACTCACCGCGCGCCTTCAACGCATGGATTGCCCGCGAACAGGAATTCCTTATGCGCCTCGCGGCCATCGATCCCTCCGGCTTCACCGAAACTGAAAAGGCCAGCCGCGAGATACTCCTCCGCGACTTCACCAACGACATCGAATCTCAGGACTTCAAAGAGTGGGAGATGCCCATCAGCCAGATGGGCGGCATCTACGCCGATTTCCCGGAACTCACCAACCAGCTCTCCTTCACCACCGTCAAGGACTACGACGACTGGATCGCGCGCCTTCGCGCCATGCCCACCGCCTTCGATCAGGTCATCACCAACATGTCCACCGGCATCGACGACCATCGCGTCCCGCCAAAATACCTCCTCGAAAAAGCCCTCGACCAGATCAAGCAGCTCGCCGGTCAAAAGCCCGAAGACTCCCCGCTCGCCTCTCCACTCAAAAAATTCCCCGCATCCATCCCCGCCGCTGAGCAGGAGCGCATCCGCACGGAAACCCTCGACGTCATCACCAGGCACGACCTGCCCGCTTACCAGCGCCTCGCCCGATTCGTCGAAGTTGCCTACATCCCCGCCGGCCGCGCCGAACCAGGCATCTCCGCCATCCCCGACGGCGCAAAGTACTACGAATTCCTCATTCGCCGCACCACCACCACCAACCTCACCGCCGCACAGCTCCACCAGGTTGGCCTTGATGAAGTTCAGCGCGACGAAACCGAGATGCTCGCCATCGCGCAGAAGCTCGGCTTCAAAGACCTCGCCGCTATCCGAGCCGCAGTCAAGGACAACCCGAAATTCGCCCCTGCCTCGCCAGACGCCCTGCTGGCCGCCTACAAGAACTATGCCGTCGCCATGCAGGCCAAGCTTCCCACCCTCTTCGGACGCCTGCCCAAACTGCCCTTCGAGGTCGTCGCCATGCCCGATTACCTCGCCGCCAATGGCCCCGCAGCCTACTACATGGAGGGCGCTGCCGCCCTCAACCGCCCAGGCCGCCTGTCCATCAACCTCTTCAAAGCCACCACGCGCAGTCTGCTGCCCGTGGAAGCCACGGCCTATCATGAAGGCGTCCCCGGCCATCATCTTCAGATTTCCATCGGCCAGGAACAGGAGAATGTCCCCGAGTTCCGCCGCCATGAGCAGTACACCGCCTTCGTCGAGGGCTGGGCGCTCTACGCCGAGCGCCTCGGCAAGGACGTCGGCTTCTACCAGGACCCCTATTCCGATTACGGGCGCCTCGAAAACGACATCTGGCGCGCCATGCGCCTCGTCGTCGATACCGGCGTCCACTCCCAGCACTGGTCACGCCAGCAGATGGTCGACTACTTTCACGCTCATTCCTCCATCGACGAGACCAACATCCAGGCCGAAATCGATCGCTACATCGCCTGGCCCGCGCAGGCTCTCGCCTACAAAACCGGCCAGCTCAAAATCCTCGCCCTCCGCGACAAGGCGCAGAAAGCCCTCGGACCCAAATTCGACATTCGCGCCTTCCACGACACCGTCATCGACTCCGGCGCGCTTCCCCTCGACATGCTCGAAGATCGCGTCAATGCCTGGATCGCAAATCAGTCCGCAACCCCATCAGCACCTTAGCTCGATAGCCACCCTGCACCAAGGCATCAAAAGCGCAGACTTTTTGCCCAGGCAGGAGGCTCAGCTTTATCGTCCGGAACCCACCGCGCAAGCAGGTGACCGGATGTGAGACTGCGCAGCTCACACTCGCTGGCACCACCGTGCATAGGTCCTGTGCAATAGGCAACATCACGATCCCGGTTCGCAAACTCCCACGACCAGAATGTTTGCCCAGTAGAAAACTTACGGAGAACGTGGCCGGACTGGTAGAGGACCAGGTCCCCTGAATATGGATACGAAGCGTCAGGATTGGGATAATCTGCAAGCCAGCCAACTGTTCTATGGTCCCGCGAGAGCCGCGGATCGCTGAACGACACCTGGTCGGCGAGCTTTTGGGGAAGAATTTGCCTTCCGGAACTCAAAAGAATATGAAGTTGGCCCTTTTCATCGATTGACACGGAACGATACTGCGGACTCTCCGCATAGGCATGCATGCCAGGCATCGCAAAAAGGGCTAACAGCGCCGCCAATAACCTCATAGCGGCGAGTTTACATCGGCGCTCCTAAGCGCTGGACACGTAGCCATTCCAGGATCGTAGATTCAAGTTGTACCCTTCCCTTGTCCCTCTTCCCTTCTCCCTCGTACAATGACTCCGCCTTCGGAAAACGCTTTCACACGCACCGAAACGCAATTCTCTCGCACGGATGGATTCCAGAATGAAGCTGCTTTCAAATTTTGCCGCTCTCGCACTCCTCATCGGCTCCGCAGCCATGCCGGCCACAATCGCCGCCCAGGCAGACACAGAAATCGGCGGCCAGAAGGTCGTCACCATCTCCCGCAAGGCCGTCAGCACCACGCGCCCCGAGTTCACCAGCATCACACTCGCCCCCGGCCGCGGCATGGAAGTCATCCAGATCACCGCCAACTTCCCCGGCAAAGGCAATATCAACGTTCTCGCCTCACCGGATCTCGCCGGCGCCAAGCAGATGCTCGATGTAAAGGATGACGACTTCGGCGACTTCGGCTACCGTCTCGGCGCAGCCTTCCTCGTTCCCTATCCCAACCGCATCCGCGGCACGCTCTCCGCCGACAAAAAGACCCTCTCCACAACGTGGCAAGGCCACACCCTCACGCTTCCCGCCAACAACTCCGGCAAGCTGCCCACGGCGGAAAAGCACGCCATGCACGGCCTCATCCTCAAGGCCAAAACAGAAGACGTAAAGGTCTCCAGAATCTCCGGCGGCGAAAAGGTCACCGGAACCATCCACGCCGGCAACTTCGGCGGCCACTGGCTCTCCAGCACTGACCTCGACATCGCCATCACGCTCACGGCTGACTCGGTAGACGCCAGCATCGTCGCCCATAACGTCGGCAAAGAGGCCGAGCCCATCGCCATCGGCTGGCACCCGTACTTCAACCTTCCCTCCGGCGACCGCACCCAGGTCAGAATCCACATCCCCGGCGAAAACTACGCCCACGTCGATAACTACGACAACGTCTTCCCCACCGGCCAGCTCTCGCCCGTAGGCGGCACGCAGTACGACCTCCGCGCCGACAACGGAGCCCCCCTCGGCAAAAACTTTTATGACGATAACTGGAGCAAGATCGACTGGAAAGATTCGGCAGCCACAGTCAAAGTCATCGACCCCGCGGCAAAATACGGCGTAGCCATTGAAGGCCTCTCGCCCGAGATCAAGACCATCCAGATGTACGCCCCACCCACGCAGAAATTCGTAGCCATCGAGCACCAGTACAACTTCGCCGACCCCTTCAACACCAAACTCTGGAAGGCCCAGGGAGCGAACTTCGACACCGGCATGGTCACCCTCAAACCCGGCGCCACCACCCACTGGCACGTCCGCCTGAAAGTCTTCATCCCATAAGACAAGCACGAACGAAATCGCAGCGGTCAGGGCCTTCACGCCCCTGAAACAAAGCGGCAAAAAGAAAGGGCTTTAGCCACGGATCTCTCGCCCGGCGCCCCATCCATGGCGCGTCTTTTGCGCCATGGGTGGGACAGCACTCCCCACCGTTCTCCCACCTTCACCTATCGCACAAAACCATGACAGGCTGCACATGTTCAAACGCGAGATTCAATTTCAATTAACCCAATCTTAGTTCGGGGATGCTTATCCCGCAGGCGCGCCATGCAATGAGATCCAATAGTACCGCCGCCAGCAGAACATGCAGCGCACTGGACGGAGCGCAAACATACTGAGAAGGCCATCGAAAGGGCGCAGCTCTGCTTGTTTGAATGTCACAGAATTGCAGCGGGGACATTCTCGCCGTCTCCAAAGTAATTGCGGTGCCCAATTCAGCCAAGTCCTGCCAGTCTCACTCATTGTGTTTGCTCCTCGTGCGCCTGCGCGTGCGCAAGTCAGCGAACGCTCGACGCATCGGGTGTCGAGTTTGAATCCAGCCATGAGAGCAAACGCCGAATACTTCCGGTAGCCAAAGCCATCGTAGAATCAGCCGCTCCGTAATATAGGTAGATCGTGTCTCCATCCGCACCAATGGTTTGTCCGCAGGGGAACACGACATCGTTCACATCTCCTCCGCGCTCATACGGTGCTTCCGGTCCGAATATCCAGGAGTCGCCTCGTTGCAGGCAGACGTCCGGGCGTTCCAGGTCAAAGAGTGCGAGACCAAGACGATAGATACTTCCAGATGCGGTCTGTCGCACCCCGTGATAGATGGTCAGCCATCCCTTTGCGGTCTCAATCGGCGGAGAGCACAGCCCTATCTTGTTAGCGTCCCACCATCCTCCCCGCCGTGCTTCGAGGATGATTTTATGACTTCCCCAATGTCGTAAATCAGGCGAATAGGAAATCCACATGTGAGCGCCCAACGTCGTCACCGGTCGATGAACGAGTGCCCAATTGCCGCCGATTCTTCGCGGCAACAGTGCGGCATCCTTGTCTTCCGGAGGCATGATGACGCCATAGCGCTCAAAAGTCTTGAAGTCTTTGGTGAGCGCTAGAGACACTCCCGGACCGCCGCGCGCGAAGGATGTATAGGCCACCGCAAATTGATCAAGTTCGGGGACGAAAGTGATGCGGGGATCTTCAATGCCCCACAACTCCTCCGGATATTCATGAGGTTTTGCGGCGAGCGTGGGCTCAGCATCAATACGCCATCCGTCGATTCCATTGCTGGAGCGAGCTGCGCAGAGATGCGAAAGACCACGCCGGTCTTCCACTCGGCAAAGAAGCAAAGTATCTCCGTCTGCCAGGCGAACCACTCCAGCGTTGAACACGCTATTGATCGGATAGGGCCAGTGCTCCCGGCTGAGAATCGGATTTCCGGAATGCCGCTCGAAGAGGGAAGTTTCAACCCACGTTTTCTGCACTCGCGGTTCGGAAAGGAGTGAATCTGGCAATAACATCGCGGAAGCATTCATGTTCAAGAATACACACTCATTTCCTGTTGTAATTCGTCTACGTTTGCTACTTCAGCAGCCTGCATATCAAGCAGAGCCATAAGAAACGAGAGGGTCGATTCCGCTCCTTGGTTTTCATTCACGCGGTCGGGATGAAGACCGTCTCGGCATCCACCTGTAGACGGGTCATAGAGCGGCGCAAGAAGGTCGTTCTTACCGAGGAACCAGCGGAATGCTCGCGACGCCTCCGTTTGCCAACGGCTCTCGCCGGTGAGCCTATAGACCTGCTGGCAAGCGGAGACCGTCGCGCAGGCTTCCACCGGCTGCTGATCGAAGCGAGCTTTCTCTCTGCCTTCGGTAAAGAATCCATTGGAGCCGATGGGAACAAAGGTTTCTCCATCGCCCCTGTGCTGTGCGGATACTAGCCATTCAAGTGACTCAATCCCGGCCGCAACCATTCTCGTGTTGTCACTGCGCCATCCAGTCAGGATGAGGGCCTGAGACAACCGGGCATTGGAATAGGACAAGCTTTTCTCGAACCAGTGCCAGCTATCGGAGCGGTTGCGTTCATAAATGTCCAGCAGGCGATTGCCAAGTGCGTTACGGAAGCCTTGAATTACTCTGTCGCCAGGAAACCAATCCAGGTATGCCTGCATGCCGAGAACGCTGAAGGCCCACGCGCGAGGACTGCTGAAGGTCATGGCCGCAGGCACAGCGGACTCAAATAGTCTTCCCGCTGCTCCACGCAAGCCGGCATCCTGAGAGTGCCCAAGTACATATCCCAACGCCCACAAAGCGCGGCCATGACTGTCTTCCGAGCCTATATCTTCCAACCACTGCCGGTCATAGCCCAGAAAGTTGCGAAAGCGTCCACTGTCGGAATGAAATGCCAGCCACAAGAAAGCCAGATAGCGGCTTGAAAGATTAGAACTCTTTACATCGCCGCTGTACGCGAGGTTTTCATCGAGTTGGGTGGATACCATGAGAGCCCGCGCGTTGTCATCGGTTGTATAGCCTTCGCGCGTATTCGGCACCGAAAAGATCGCGTGCTGCAAGATACCTGTGTCGTCCGTCATGGACAACAAATGGCCAGTGTCGAGAAGCGGCAAGCGATCGATTCGATCCAGCAATTCCGTAGCCGCATCCAACTGTTGCGCAGGCCTTGGCTGCAACGAACGCTCAAAACGCGCGCGTTGAAAGCTGGCCATGTAGGCGTGCGCTGTCTTTGGCCAGGTCGTTCCGCGAGAATGCAAATAGGCTCGCTTGCGCATCGCATGACGTTCTGAATCATTCTCAAGCAATGCAAGGACAGCTTCCGCAATTGCATCGGGACGCTCAAAGGGAACGATCACGCCACGCTTCTCCGCAAGCAATTCCTTGGCGTGCCAGTATGGCGTGGAGATGATCGCTTTCCCTGCGCCAAACGCGATTGCCAGCGTACCAGACACAACCTGCGCTTCCTGCTGGTAGGGCGTGATATAAATATCGGCCGCGCCTACATGCTCGACAAGTTCTTCCGCGCTGATAAAGTGATTGTTAAAGATCAGATGATCGGAGACGCCAAGCGCTTCGCCCAGAGCCTGTAATTCTTCCCGATAGCGTTCGCCTTCCCGCTTTCGAAGATGAGGATGCGTCACGCCGGAGACGATATAAACCACATCTCGATGTTGTGCCAGGATTGCGGGTAACGCGCGGATGACATTCTCAATTCCCTTGTTGGGAGAAAGCAAGCCAAAGGTCAAAAGGACAGACTTGCCTTCAGTGCCAAACTTGTCTTTGAAGTAATTCGGGTCCATAAACGGCAGATCGGGAACGCCGTGCGGGATGACGTCAATCTTGCCACTCGGAACCGCGTACACTTCGCGGAGCAGTTGCGCCGCTAACTCGCTCATCACAACCAGACGATCTGATAGTTGCGCAATCTCCTCGAGGACCACACGCTGGTTCCAGCTAGGCTCGCGTAAGACCGTATGCAAGGTTGTGACCAGCGGCATTTTTAATCTGCGCAGCATTGTCAGAATATGGCGGCCTGCGGGGCCTCCGTAAATGCCATATTCATGCTGCAAACAGACGAGATCATTTCCGTTGAAGTTGAGAAAATCGGCGGCTCGTTCATACGAGGACAAGTCCTCTTGCGTAATCTCCAATCGCACTCGTTCTGGATATTCATAACTTGAATCCGGATCATTGACGGGTATGGCAAACAACCGCGCCGGACCATATTCCGCTGCCAGCGCGGTACATAGATCGGTTGTGAAGGTCGCGATGCCGCACTCTCGGGGCAGATAATTTCCGATAAACGCGATGCGCGTTGGCAAAGGCAGGCTGCTTTCCTTCAACACGATTGGAAGCGCGGCAACTGGACCGGAAGTTGCGACAAGCCTGTTGGGATGCGTCATTTTAGAGAACGACATCGTTCCTACTTTCACTTGCGGCAGCGTCATGCTCTTGCATAACATCTTGATTGCGCTTCATATCTAGCGAATTCGACAAGTTAGGTTGTCGAAAGAAGCGCCCCACCTGGTGCGGTTATCCACCGAACTGGCGGACAGCACACTTCAACCAATTTGTCTTAGTCCAGCCAGGCTGCCGTCACCAGAAACTCATTGCGTCTGGAGAGCTTCCTGGTTGAGTCAACGTATGGATGCGCCAAAGGGGGCTAAAGGTAGCTCCGCATATCGAATGGTTGTAGAAGGCTCCCGGCAACTCGAGTTGTTCGGTTGCGTACTTGAGCGGTGCTCGTCTGGAGCTAAGCCTGAGATGCTGGAGGCGAGGAAGGAAAAACTGGCTACTGTCCCGAGCATACACCCGATTGAGCTTATGTGCCGATGGTGTCATAAGCGATCGGGTAAAAGCGGTTTGTTGACGAAACAAGCACCATCTTTTCGGCGTTACCCAATCTTCGCAGAACCTGAACTTCTGTACGGTCAACACGAAGCTGATTTTTAGCGAAGAAGTCGTATCGAGCGCTATGGCACAGAAATGCAACCGAAGGCATTCACCGATTGCCTTGGCAAATATTCAGCGCCTTTGAATTCCTTCCGTATAACGGGGCAGCCGAAAGCAAATCTCCAATGAAGAGAACAGTCAGGCCGAAGCACTCAATTGAGCAAGATTTCCGAACACTCGCGCGAGATGATCCCGCGAAACGCGCTTTCCGTCACTCAATTTCCGATTCGCCTTCGATATTCAACAATCAGTAAATTTCAAACTCCACCACCACCGATCCCCATCCTCCATTACTAAAGTCCAATGCCCTTTCGTACCGTCCCAACCCTCCAGAAAATTTGCATAAAATAACCGCCGTTTATGCCATACTCATAATCAGCAGCAAAAGACGGCCCGAATCCATCACGGATTCGGGCCGTTTCGTTCAGGGACGGTACGGTACCCCTCCCCCATCCCCCTTGCACCACAACTGGTGCAAAAGGTGCCGTACCACCTGTGCAAGCTGCACAGTCTTGAAATGAAGATCGCATAAAGATTCAAATAAGAAGTGTGGAAACGCCCACAATCAACACAAAATAAATATCTTAGGAGAAACCATTGCACAGGATAACTCCCAAAAATCAACGCCCTGACCGCACAAACAAAACCGAACCATTCCCGTAAACTCCTTATGGCTCTTCGCCGTCTCTCTCGACATGGAGACGCGTTTTCGCTGTCCGTGCTGCGGCTACCGCACATTGAACACACCGGAATCGATGGAGCTGTGCCCCGTCTGCTGGTGGGAAGACGACGGCCAGGAAGACGAAGACGCCGGCGAAATCCGCCTCACCGTCAACGGCGCACTGAGCCTCAGCGAGGCCCGCATGCACTTCGCCGAGTGCGGCGCAGCGCATCCCCGCTTCCTGCCCTACGTCCGCAGGCCGGAATCCACTGAACTGGCGGCGGACTGATTACACGCTCAGCATGGTCTTTACAAAACGCCTCCGCGAAGGTGTTCGCCGCGGCGAAATCACCTGCAGCGTACGCATCTGGATGCGTCCCCACGTAAAGGTCGGCCATCGCTACAAGATGGACGAAGGCGAGATAGAAATCGACTCGATTGAACCCATCGGGTTCCCGGACATCACACCGGAGTTAGCGCGAGCATCCGGCTTTCTGGGCGTAATTGACCTTCTCAAGGTCGCAAAACACGGTCCCGGCGAAAACATCTACTTAGTCCGCTTCCACTACCTGCCGCCCGCCAAACCGGAACTACAGCCAATTGGGCGGAGAGTGAGGCAACGGTGAAAAGTGCAAGAAGAAAAACGCGGAATAGAGATCTGAGCGGCATGGGCAGTCTCGGGCAAAAATGATCGCGAAGCGATTGTACCGGGGCTGGCGCGCGACTGATGGTAACGTTCCCCAAAGGGTACGTTCGAACCGGGCTTTCCGCCTCTCAGTTTGACCCTTCGGTTGCTTCCCTCTTACCATTAACAAAGCACCTCCCCCGAGCTGGCGGCCTTTGTCGTATTGCCCCATTGCCGGGGAGTTCTCACGCGGCGCCAAGCGCGCCTGGAAGGCAACGAAGTTGAGTTCTGTTGACACCATCGAAAACACACCGGAGCAGGAAGCCACTGGCCACGAAGGCCACACGCATGACCACGACCATCACGATCATGATCACTCTCACACCCCCGCTCCTGTCCTGAATCCTGACTGCACCCGCGAAGTGGTGCTGGACATTCCCGCCGAAGATGTGACCAAGGCCTTCCGCGGCGTCACGCGAAACTATCAGAAGTATGCCCGCATCCCCGGCTTCCGCCCCGGCAAAGCCCCGGAGAGCGTCATCAAGCGCAAGTACGAAAATGAGATTCGCAAAGATGTGCTGGATCAGATTCTGCCTGGGAAATTCAACCAGGCAGTAGCGGAGCAGGGCGTGTCGCCAGTTGGCCAGCCCCAGGTAACGGACTTGAAGCTCGAAGACGGCGAGCCGCTGCATGTGAAGGCGGTATTTGAGTATCTCCCCGAGTTTTCGATCGAAGGCTACCAGAATGTGACCGTGCCCAAGCCCTCTGTTGAAGCAACGGACGAGGAGTTTAACGCCGAGATGGAGCAGCTCCGCGACTCGCGCTCCACGGTCGAGCCGGTCGAAGAAGAGCGTCCGCTGGTGGACGGTGACTGGGCCCTGATCTCCTACGAGGGCAAGATCGAAGGCTCCGACGACACCGCCCCCATCAAGGGAGAAGAAGCGCTCGTTGAAATTGGCGGCAAAGACACCGTAGAAGCCTTCACCAGCGCCCTGCGCGGCGCAACGGTAGGCCAGACCCTGGACGTTTCCGCAAGCTACCCCGCGGAATATCCGCAGGCCACACTTGCCAACAAGACAGTGGACTACACGATTGACGTCAAGGCCATCCGCAAGCGCACCGTACCTGAACTCAATGATGATTTCGCCAAGGAGCTGGGCGAATACGAGAGCTTGGCCGATCTCGAAACCAAGGTGCGCGAGCATGTAGCCAGCCGCAAGCGGCGCAGCGTGGAAGGCGAAACGAAGGATCGGCTCTTTCATGCGCTGGTCGAGCGTTTCCCGTTCCCTGTTCCCGAATCGCTGGTGCAGGAGCAGATTGACGCCCGCCTGGAGCGTGGATTGCGCGCGCTCGCCGGCCAGGGTATGAGCCCAGAGCAGATGCGGAAGCTGGACTTTGCCCGCCTGCGCGCAGCCCAGCGCGATTCCGCGGCTGCTGAAGTGAAGAGCGGCATTCTTCTCGCCAAAATTGCACACGCTGAGAACGTGCAGGTAACGGACGAGGAAGTGGACCACGAGGTTCAGATTGGCGCCATGCAAACCGGCGAATCAGCCGATGCCCTGCTTGCGCGATTGACGCAGGAGGGCGGCCTAGCTAGAATCCGTGAACAACTGAAGCGCGAAAAAACCGCTCAACTTTTGTACGATCGGCTGCCTGCCTAGCTGGGGGCAACGTCGCGCTCATAAACGGGCGGCGAAGACAAGCGTAACTGAACTGGAGAGCGAAAAGGGCATACATGGCATTGGTTCCCATGGTTGTTGAGCAGACGAGCCGGGGCGAGCGCGCCTACGACATTTACTCGCGTCTGCTGCGCGATAACATCATTTTTCTTGGTACGCCGATTGATGATCAGATAGCCAATCTGGTGGTCGCACAGTTGTTGTTCCTTTCCGGCGAAGACCCGGACAAGGACATTCAACTCTACATCAATTCGCCGGGCGGTTCCATCACGGCCGGCCTTGCCATCTACGACACCATGCAGTACATCAAGAACTCCGTAACAACCTTCTGCATCGGTCAGGCGGCCAGCATGGGCGCGTTTCTGTTGCTCGCTGGAACAAAGGGTAAGCGGTTCGCGCTGCCCAACTCGCGCATTCTCATTCACCAGCCTTCCATGGGCGGCCTCAGCGGCCAGGCCACGGACATCGACATCCACGCTCGCGAGATCCTTCGCATCCGTGAGATCACCAATACCCTGATGGCCAAGCACACAGGCCAGCCTCTCGATCGCATCGAACGCGACGTAGAGCGCGACTTCATCATGAATGCCGAGCAGTCCAAGGAATACGGCATCATCGACGAGATTATCGACCGGCCGCGCGGTAGCTAGCGCGGCTTTAACTTTTTCCGCTCAGGCGGATGCAGAAACCAAATGCAAGTCCGGAAAGTCCGGGAGGAGTCGTACAACCATGAAAACGCGCACGGGACCTGAAGAAGCATTGCGCTGCTCGTTCTGCCACAAATCGCAGGATGCGGTTGCAAAATTGATCTCGTCGCCCAGCGACTATCCCCGGGCCTACATCTGCGATGAATGCGTGGGTGTCTGCAACTCGATCCTCGAAGACGACCGCGGCGAAGCGCATCCCTCCACCAACGCCGGCCACCTGCCCAAACCGCATGAAGTCAAAAGTTTTCTCGATGACTATGTAATCGGACAGGACCAGACCAAGAAGAAGCTCGCCGTGGCGGTTTACAACCACTACAAGCGCATCCAGATGAACCGGGTGCGGAACAATGATGTCGAGTTGGCGAAGTCGAACATCCTTCTGGTCGGCCCCACCGGCTCCGGCAAAACATTGCTCGCGCACACCCTCGCCAAGATGCTCGATGTCCCCTTCGCCATCGTCGACGCAACAACACTCACCGAAGCCGGCTATGTAGGCGAGGATGTGGAGAACATCATCCTCAAGCTCCTGCAGGCCGCCGACGGGGACGTGACCAAGGCGCAGCAGGGCATCATTTACATCGACGAGATCGACAAGATCGGCCGCAAGGATGAAAACCCCTCCATCACGCGCGACGTGAGCGGTGAGGGCGTGCAGCAGGCGCTGCTTAAGATACTTGAGGGCACCGTTGCCAACGTTCCTCCGCAGGGCGGGCGCAAGCATCCGCACCAGGAGTTCACCGCGGTCGATACCACAAATATCCTCTTCATCTGCGGCGGAGCCTTTGTGGGCCTTGAGCGCGTAGTAGGCCGGCGCGTTGGCAAGAAGGCGCTCGGCTTCAAGACCATTGACGCCGAAGCCGATGCCGCAACAACTCGTGCCCATCGCGATACGGAACTGCTGCGCAAGACTGAGCCGCAGGACCTGATCAAGTACGGGCTGATTCCGGAGTTCGTTGGCCGTCTGCCTGTAATGGGCGTGCTTGACGAGCTGGATGAAGCCGCCCTGGTTGAAATTCTCACCAAGCCCCGCAATGCAATTATGAAGCAGTATCAGCGCCTGCTCGAATACGAGAACGTCCGGATCCACTTCTCGCAGGACGCAGTGGGCGCCATTGCCCGCGAAGCTCTGACTCGCAAGGTCGGCGCGCGCGGCCTTCGCATGATCCTGGAAGAGCTGATGCTTGACCTGATGTACAACCTGCCAACCAACAAGAAGGCACGCGATCTGGAAATCACACGCGACATGGTCGAGCGTCGCGATCTCTCGCTCTGCCTGCTGGAAAAAGCAGGATAACTCGCAAGACGCTTCAAAAATAAAAAGACCGCGCTGCATAGCGCGGCCTTTTATTTTTCCGCTTACTTACTTTGCAAAGCTACTGGAGTGGGAGACATCGCAGAACCAGCAGAACAAAGCTCATCCGTATCCACCAGCTTGAGCGCCTGACGTGCCTCTTCGGCTGACCATATTTCCCCGTGATCCGGCGCTGTAAGCCGCCAGACATGACGGTCGCGATAGTGGCAGATGAGTGGCTGATCGGGGTCGACCGGGTCCAGGCTGTGAGCCCAGATGATGCGTTGAGAAGGAATGTCAAATCCATTGCGCACCCATTCTTCCGTTGGTTGATGGTCCGTCGTATACCGCACCAGCACCAGGCTATTGCCGGAAATGGCCTTCAGCGCTTCTTCCGTAGCGGCTTTGGAGAGAACGGCAGGAGCTGTCGTCCGTTCCGGATACGGCGGTATGTTGGCAAATTGCAGGGCTTCAACACTCACGAGAGCCACAAGAGCTGTAAAGACAAGCGCAGCTCCAAGGCGTGTCCTGCGATGCCACGCATAGACCGAGCGCAAGGCAAACATCCCGAGGATGGCGATCACAGGCAGGATCGGAGCGAAGTAATGCTCGTGATTCCATGTCTCAACCGAAAATCCGAGCGCCATAAATCCAAGCAGCGGCCATACCCAACGCAACCTTCTGTTTCCGGCGCAAAGCAGCAGGCCGGCTGCGAGCGGTGCCAGCGTCACGCCGATAAAAAATGACCCGATCAGGATGAACTTCCTCGCGATGGAAAGGAACCATCCTGAAAGCGTGCGCATGCGCCATTTATGCGGGTGTTCTATGACGAGATATTGATTTTTCTGAGCCGCGATCTCAGAATTGCTTTCCGTGTACTGCGCTTCAAAATGATTCGTTGGCGTAGCATCCTTCTGGAAAAGAAATGCCGGAGTGGCGGAATACTGCCGTCCATCTTCGGCCCAGGGAAGATTACCGGCATGCCCGGTCACGTGCCAATCGTAGTAGCCAAGCCACACCGCCCCCACGCCAAGCACAAGAACATAAGCAGCGGCAGCCTTCGCCGCCGGTATTTTTTGTCCACTGCGAAGTGAAGCCAGGAAGCGGACAAGAATCGCAATGCCGATCGGCGCGGCAAGCAACGTCCCTTCATAGGGTCGCGTGTTGGCAAGAAGCCAGCAGCCAAGCGCAAGAATCGCGCCATTGCTGACAGTAAACCTCTTCCAGAGGCGCAGGGCGGACCCCACCACCAGACAGGCTCCAATGGCCGCTGCCGCGCCGCCCATATACGTGTCATTCCAGTACGATGTCCACGTGATCTGAGCAGCAGCAATGAGCCCCCCGAGGAAGGCCCATCGGTGCGGCATGATCCCCAGCAGAGCCCAGTAAAGCGCCGCGCACATAAGCGCGCAACTCAGCAGCACGCCGGCAAAAGGGGTGCCGAATACAACCCATCCCAGGGTAAGAAAAAGAGACTGCCCCGGCGGATACTTGCCCGAGTAGCTAGGCACTAGAAGCTCTTCATAGGTCTCGAAGTGCGTCCAGAACTCCGGCGTAGGGTTTGTCAATCGTCCATGCGCAAAAGTCTCGGCCTGCAGCAGGTAGGAAAATTCGTCGAAATTTCGGGGCACCTTAACAGCGCGCCAGTGCCAGTCCACAAATCGGCCCGCAAGCGAAACGACGATCAGTAACGCCATCGCCGCAATCGAATTCCGCGGCACTCTCCCCAGCCAGCGCAGCGGCTGAAAGCGCAGCCCAGGAAAAGCTCGCAAGGCAAAAGCAACAACCGCGCCGAACGCCAGGCACGCCACCGGCAATACCAGACCCCGGAGTTGTGTGCTCACATTCGGATCGAGGACAAGAGCTAATTGGGAAACCAGAGGAAAGCCCGATGCGGCTGCGTTCATCCTTTAAACTCCTACCGGGGTCAACTGTATGTCATGCGACCGGATACAGGAATCGGAGCCGGCGTCTACCGCCGCTTCATTCCCAGGACGCTCAAAAAGAAGCTGGAAAAAATAGTCTGCCCACCCACCATCAGCGCCAGCACAGAGGGCAAAACGCGGCGCAGCATCACGCCCGCATCCAGGTTGCCGAAGTGTCGTCCGCTCCAGATGGAAACAGCCCAGAACGATCCTGCCAGCCCGAGCAGCAGCAGAGCCGCGCCGATAATGAGGCCGGTCTCCAGCGTGACATAACGGAACATTTTCGAAAGCCGCGCATCCTCCGGAAGCAGTCCCTCGCGAATAGCGAAGATCTTGGTAAAGAGGGCAAAGCTGACAGCCTGATAGCCGAGCATGAAAGCGCAGGCCGCATAGAGCAGCGTATGCACATCCAGAACCGTATGGCCCAGCGGGCGCGGTCCTGGCAAAAGCCATATTCCGGCCAGCAGACCCGTCAGCATGAGTGCGAGACCCGGATAAAGGAACAGCCATCGCGGGCTATACAGCAGCAGAAAGCGCAGATGCCGCCAGCCGTCGCGCCAGCTGCGCAGATGCGGAGGCCGGCTGCGGCCATCGGGGCTCAGCGTCGTGGGAACTTCGGTAATATTCATGCCGAAGAGGGATGCCTTCACCACCATCTCGCTGGCAAATTCCATTCCCGCTGTCTGAAGGTCCATTCGGCGGTAGGCATCCTTGCTGAAACCGCGCAGGCCGCAGTGGAAATCGCCCGCCGGGCAGCGGAAGAACAACCTGCCGATTGTCGTCAGCACCGGGTTGCCAAGGTACCGATGCAGGGGTGGCATGGCGCCGGGCTTGACCCCGCCGAGAAAGCGATTGCCCATGACTAGGTCGGAGCCGGAGCGCAGTTTAGATAGAAACTTCGGAATATCGCCGAAGTTATAGCTCATATCCGCATCGCCCATCATCACATAACGGCCACGCGCCGCTTCAATGCCGCCACGAAGAGCATTGCCGTAGCCCTTGGCCGTCACACGCACCACCCGGGCGTGCAGGCCCTCGGCAATCTCGATCGATCCATCCGTGCTGCCGTTGTCCGCCACCAGTATCTCGGTGGCAATTCCCTGCGGATTCACAGCGTCTTGAATCTGCAGAATGCAGTCGGCCAGCGTCTCAGCCTCATTCAGACACGGCATGACGACTGTCAGCTCAGGCTCAACAAGCACAGCAAGAACTTCTGATTCAGCTAGCGATGGGTCCACGGCCGGTCCGGCGCTATTTACCATAATGGAAGCGTCTCCGTTGATCCAGATAGAGTTAATTAAGGGTTGATATAGAGTTAGAGTTAGTTCGTCCAGAGTAATCACTCCCATCTTATCAGAGTTAAAATCCTGTGACTAGCTGCATCCAGAGGCACGGAGCAGCAGAAAAGCGCCTCATCGGCGCAAAGTGCATTATCTTTATGGGAAGCCCGGAGCGGTAAGGCCGTGACCAGAACGCGCGATTCGCTTTCAAATTCCGCAATCTACAGCCTGCGTCCTCACCCGCTGTACAATCCAATCTAAAGCCACTGCTCTTCGACGCATACGGAACCGATTTTGCCGCGTCGAATGAGCGGCGCTACACTTGCTTATGACCACTCCCCGCGACAAATCCGACCCGCGCAAGCTACCCATGATGCCCATCCGGGACATGGTGATCTTTCCCTATATGATGACGCCCTTCGTGGTGGGGCGCGAGTCGAGCGTGCGCGCACTGGAAGAGGCGCTCACCGGCGACCGGCTCATCTTTCTGGCCACGCAGCATGACGCCACCATAGACGAGCCCAAAGCCAAGGAAATCTATCAGGTCGGCTGCATCTGCCGCATCGTGCAGAACGTCAAGATGCCTGACGGCAACATCAAGGTCCTTGTCGAAGGCGTAGAGCGCGCCAAGTCCACCGAAGTCAGCGACCGCGACGGCTTCTTCGTCGCCACCATTCGCACCGGCAAATCAAACTTCGAGTTGACGCAGCCTGTCGAGCAGCTCATGCAGCGCGTCACCAGCCTCTTTGAGCAGTACGTCAAGCTCCAGCAGTCGCTCAACTACGAAACCATCATCGCCACCGTTCGCATGGACGAGGCTTCCAAGCTCTCCGACGTCATCGCAACCAACCTCCAGATCGGCGTAGAGGAAAAGCAGGAACTGCTCAGCATCTTCGATCCCGCGGCCCGTCTCGCGCGCATCGCTGACGTGCTCGACGTCGAAATCGAAAAACTCGACCTCGACCGCAACATCCAGTCGCGCGTAAAGCGGCAGATGGAGCGCGCGCAAAAAGAGTATTACCTCAACGAGAAAATCAAGGCCATCCAGAAGGAGCTTGGCCGCGGCGAAAAGAGCGAGTTCGACGAGCTTCGCAAAAAGATTGAAGCCGCCGGAATGCCCAAGGATGTGCTTGAGAAAGCCATCGCCGAGCTCAAAAAGCTTGAAGCCATGCCGCCCATGTCCGCCGAGTCCACCGTCAGCCGCAACTACGTCGACTGGCTCCTGGCCGTGCCGTGGAAGAAGCGCTCCAAGGAAACACGCTCCATCGATTTCGCCGAAAAGGTTCTCAACGAAGACCACTACGGCCTCGAAAAAATCAAAGAACGCATCCTCGAATTTCTTGCCGTTCGTCAGCTCGTCAAAAACCCCAAAGGCTCTATCCTCTGCTTCGTAGGACCTCCTGGCGTAGGCAAAACCTCGCTCGGCATGTCCATTGCCAAGGCAACGGGCCGCAAGTTCGTGCGCCTTGCTCTCGGCGGCATACGCGACGAAGCCGAGATTCGCGGCCACCGCCGCACCTACATCGGCGCGCTTCCCGGCCAGATCATCCAGCACATGAAGCGTGCCGGCACCAAGAACCCCGTCTTCCTGCTCGATGAAGTAGACAAGATGGCCTCGGATTTCCGCGGCGACCCGGCATCGGCGCTCCTTGAAGTGCTCGACCCCGAGCAAAACTCCACCTTCCAGGATCACTATCTTGACGTGGACTACGACCTCTCGCAGGTTCTCTTCGTCGCCACGGCCAACGTGCTGCACACCATTCCGGCGCCCCTGCAGGACCGCATGGAGACCCTCCGCCTGCAGGGCTACACCGAGCAGGAAAAGCTCGAAATCGCGCGCCAGTATCTCGTCAAAAAGCAGCGCGAACAAACCGGCCTGAACGAAAAGCAAGTCATCATCCACGACGACGCGATCGTTGAGCTCATCCGCAGCTACACGCGCGAAGCCGGCGTCCGTAATCTTGAGCGCGAACTGGGCAATCTCTGCCGTAAAGTAGCCCGCCGAGTCGTGAAGAACGGCGCAAAGCACAAAGAGGAAATCACGGCGGCCAATATCGCCGAATTCCTCGGCGTGCCGCGCTTCCGCGACTCCGAGATGCAGGAGAAGAATGACATCGGCGTCGTCACCGGCCTCGCCTGGACGGAAGTCGGCGGCAGCATTCTCTACACAGAAGTCCAGGTCCTCGACGGCAAGGGCAAGCTCACCATCACCGGCCAGCTCGGCGATGTCATGCAGGAATCGGCGCAAGCCGCGCTCAGCTACATTCGCGGCCGCGCCCAGGCCCTCGGCCTCACACGCGAGTTCTACCGCAACGTAGACCTGCATCTGCACGTCCCGGAAGGCGCAATCCCCAAGGACGGCCCATCCGCCGGCATCACCATGGCCACAGCGCTGGCCAGCGCGCTTGCAAGAATTCCCGTTCGCCGCGACATCGCTATGACGGGCGAAATCACGCTGCGCGGCAAGGTGCTGCCCATCGGTGGCCTTAAAGAAAAACTCCTCGCCGCACTGCGAGCCGGCATCTTTGAAGCCATTCTTCCCCGCGGCAACGAGAAGGATTTGTCCGAGATGCCGGACAAAATCAAGAACTCCATGAAGCTGCACTTCGTGGACTCAATGGATGAAGTCCTTGCGCTCGCGCTCACCGAACCGCTGCCCACCCCCGTTCCATCGGAGGCCGAAGTGCTGGCCTCCGTTCCAGTCCCGCCAGAGATATCAGGCGGACAGGCAACTCGGCAGTAGCCAACCGCGACCTTCAGGAAAATGCCGATAGCAGATTGACGCGTACCAGATAGAATCAACCCAATGACACACTGGTATCGGCGCGTCTTTCTGCTAGCTGTTCCGCTGATCCTTTCCAATCTGACGCAGCCGCTGCTGGCAACGGTAGACACCGCATTAAGCGGGCACCTTCCAGGCGCGGCAGCTCTGGGAGGGGTCGCGCTTGGCGGCGTCTTCTTCGACACCATCTACTGGAGCTTCGGCTTCCTCCGCATGAGCACCACAGGGCTGGTAGCGCAGGCGCAGGGCGCGGGCCGGAGCGAAGAGCTACGCCTGCATTTTCTGCGTTCCCTGCTACTCGCTCTGCTGATCGGCATAATGGTCCTGGCGCTCCAGGCTCCGCTCATCGCCTTCACCCTGCAGCTTCTCGGCGCAAGCCCGGAGGCCGCCGCAAACGCCAGCCTCTACTGCCATATTCGTATCTGGTCGGCTCCGGCGGCGCTGGCCAACTTCGCCATCCTCGGCTATCTTCTGGGTCGCCAGCGCGCAAAGCTGGCGCTGCTCCTGCAGGTGGTCATCAACGTGGTGAACGTCTGCGTAGCCTTGATGCTCGTCCTGCGCATGCATTGGGGCGTAACCGGCATCGCCACTGGAACAGCCATAGCAGAGTGGATCGGATGCCTGCTCGGCCTTGCACTGGTCGAACGATCCGTATGGGCGCCGGTCCAATGGCACGTCCTCATCGACCGTCCAAAACTAATAAAACTCTTCGCGCTCAACCGCGATATCCTATTGCGAACCGCAAGCCTCGCGGCGGCATACCTGTGGTTTGCGCGCACAGGAGCGCACGAAGGCGATGTTATCCTGGCCGCAAATGCCGTGCTCATGAATCTTCACTACATCGCCGCATACGGGCTCGACGGCTTTGCCAACGCCACGGAGACCCTTGTGGGCGAATCCATCGGAGCGCAAAGAATCGAGGACTACCGCGCCGTGCTGAAGGCTTCGTGGACATGGGCCGTCGCAGTCGCTGCTCTCGTCTCGCTCACGTATCTTGTCGCCGGCCCATGGCTGGTGCCCCTCTTTACCAACGTGCAAGCCGTGCAAACGCTCGCCCTGCGTTTCTTGCCCTGGGCCGTAGCGCTGCCAATCATCTCCGTCGCCAGCTTTCAACTCGATGGCATCTTCATCGGCGCAACGCGCGGCCGCGAGCTGCGCAACGCCATGATCATCTCCTTCGTCATCTTTCTTGCCGCGGCCATCGCACTTCAGCATTGGTTCGGTAACAATGGATTGTGGTGCGCCTTTTGCGGCTTCATGGCCGCCCGCGCAATCACACTCGCGGTTCGGCTCAAACGCATTGAAGTGCTCTTTCCCGTAACCGCGCGCTTTGCAAGAGTGGATGGTTGGACATAAATATGAAATACACCACACAGTTTCTTCTTTCGGCCATGGCCGCCGAACAATTTCCCGCCCCGGAATCCCTGCGCAACGCGCCGGAGATCGCCTTCCTGGGCCGCTCCAATGTAGGCAAATCAAGCCTTCTCAATGCGCTTGCCGGCGAGAAAGCAGCTAAAGTCTCTTCCACGCCCGGCCGCACTCGCGCCATCAACTTCTTCGCGCTCCTCGACGAGCGCCAACGCGCAAAGCTCGTCTTTGCGGACCTGCCCGGCTACGGTTACGCCAAGATATCGAAGTCGATCTCCGCAGAGTGGCCAAAGTTCATCGAGCCCTATCTCGCCGAGCGTGAAACCCTCGCCCTCTGCGTCTGCCTCATCGATTCCAATGTTCCTCAGCAGGACCGCGACCGCCAGCTCATCGACTGGATGCGCCACATGGGCCGCGCCTTTGTAGTCGTCGCAACCAAAGTCGATCGCCTCAGCGGCAATGAGCGCACGCGCAACATGGCAGCACTCAAAAAAGGGCTCGGCGTAGAGGAGATTCTCGCAGTCTCAGCCAAAACAGGCTCAGGAATCGGCGCGTTGTGGGCCAGGATTGAAGCAACAAACAGCGATCGGTAACCGCTGTCGCTTCCCGGAATCGCGCGCCAACTCCGCAAAGAGAACAGGATCGGTTGTCGCTAAATCGCGCATGAATGAAGTTCATGCTACAGGAGCTGCCTGCATCAGCTACCAGGTCGAATAAGGCTGCCCATCGGTGCCCGTTTCCTGCGAGCCCGAATGCACGTCATCCACGCCCGGATCGGTCTGGTCGAGCAAGTGCAACGTATCTCCCATGTCGGTAGTCCACGTATCCTTGCTCTGCGTCATCGGGTCCACGGGAACCTCGCGCAGATAGCCATCCTGTACCAGGTCGTCCAGCGATTGCGGAGCCTTCTGCTTGTCCGCGGTATAGGAGTCGATAGCGGATCGCATGGTGTGCAGGTCTTCCTTCAGCACAGCTTCGCGAGCCCCGCGCACCGTTGCCTTGTAGGCGGGAATGGCGACCGCCACCAGGACGAGCATGATTGTCATGACAATCATCATCTCCAGGAGCGTAAAACCGGCCTCGTGCTTTGGTTTACCAGTCCGCATATTTCGTGCCGTCCAGACCTGTTCCCTGCGATTTTGAATACACGTCAAATATGCTTTGCCCGCCATACGTGTCGGCCTTCGGATCGTCCTGCATCGAACGCAGGCCCCACTCGGTGCTGCCTGTCATGGGGTCAATCGGAATGCGGCGCAGAAACTTCATCTTGACCCCCTTCAGGTCCACGCCTTTCACCAGCGTGTCCAGATCGGGCGGATAGTTGTTGCTGTCTAGCTTGACCATAATGCCGCCCTTGTCCGCCGCGTCTTTGTACCTGTCGATCCCATCGCGAATCATCCACAGGTCTGCGCGCAACTCGCGTTCCTTTTGCCGCTTGATCTCCATGCGCGCAACCGGCAACGCCGCAGCAGCCAGAATGCCCAGAATCCCCACGGTCACAATCAGCTCCAGCAGGGTAAGTCCCTGCTCGCTCCGCTTCCGTATTGGCCTGCTGCGTCTCATCTCACTTCACGGTAATGTTCACGCCGCCGCCCGTAGCCGGCACGGACTGCTGGCTCTTGTTCATCGCAACGGGTTGTGTGATTGCAATAGTGCTGTCTCCAGGCGCTTTCGCCTGGAAGTTGAGCACATACACCACTCCCGCTCCGCTCACGCCCGGAGCGCTGCTGGGACGGGAAGCGTTGATGGTAATGTCACCCGCGGGATCGTCCCTGAAGGTGGGGCTCACGGTCTGGTTGTCGCGGTTCAGGAAGTCCCCTGGCGCAACTCCCACCAGCGAAAGCTTCGTTGCGTCATAGTGCAGCTTAAGCGGAACGGAGGCAATGTCAGCCGCGCCGCTGATCACGACAGGAACCTGGAAGGTAGCGCCGTTTGTAACCGGCCCGGGATTGCTGAGAATAAAGCGAACCGCGGAGCCCGGAGCCGGATTCGCAGCAGGCTGAGCAGCAGCAGCGGGAGTCATCGGCAGCGATGGCGGAACCATCGGAGGTGGCGAAGCAGGTGACTTGGGCCCTTGCGTCTGTACCGCATCCAGCGCGCCCTCGGCAGACTTACGCATATCGGCAAGCGCCATAGGCGCGGCAGCCGAGGCGCTGGGAGCCTTGAATGAGCTCACAAAGGTAGTAGCCACTCCCGTCTGCACCACCGGCGCGGCGCTGGCCGCGGGTCCGTCCACGGGAAGACGGCGAAGCTGGATGCTCGCCCCAGTGCCGGTATCCACCATGCGCAGATTGGAAGCGGAGTAGTTTGCGCCACGCACAATGTGTGGCACCAGCATAAAGACCAGCTCATCGGTCATGATGGTATGGTCCTTTGAACCAAAGAGGTAGCGCAGACCTGGAATCGCGCTGAGGCCTGGAATGCCGCTCCAGCTCGTCGAATCGGTCTGCTCCAGAATCCCGCCAAGGATACTGACCTCACCCTCGCTCAGGCGGACTGTCTGCTCGCTGTTCTTCTGGATGATGATCGGCTCGGTAACGCCGTCAATGGTCACGTTGCTGCCCTCGGACTGATCTTCGATCTTGATTTTGAGCGTAACGTCGCCGTTGTTGTGAATAGTGGGCGTCATCTCCACGTTCACGCCGATATCGATGTATGTGAACTGCGTCTGGGACACGCCGGCAGTAAGGGTGGAGGCGACGCCAGTGCTGAAGGTGCCCGTGGCAATCGGAATGCGCTCACCGATCTTCGTCGTTGCCTTCTGCATATTGGTGGAGCGCAGGCGCGGGCTTTGCAGAACCTTGGTATTGGCGTCGGAAAGCAGCAGATTAGCCGTCGCCGCGCCCATGGTGATGGCAAAGTCATTCGAGTTGAGATTGGCCAGGTTATAAAGTGTCAGGTTTGAACTTGAAGTAGAGGACGACGTAGTAGAAGTCGTGCTGGAAGTGCAATTACTGCTCGTGCTGCTGGTCGTGCAGGGCGACTGCAGTTGCACGCCTATGTTGCCGGGCCACGCTATGCCCAGGGTGCGCTCCCAGTCCTTGCTCACTTCCATGATCGCAATATCGACCACTACCTCCGGCATGGCCTTGTCGATGTCGCTGATGATCTTCGCGGCAAGCAGCAGTTGGTCCGGCGTGCCCTTTACGATGATGGCGTTCTGGCTATTGACCGGGAACGCCTTGACATCCGTTCCCAGTACATTGCGAAGCGTCTGCAGCGTGTCAGTCAAATCGGACTGTTGGACGGCATTGGTCAGATAAAAGGTCTGGACACCCTGCTCGTCGAGATCGCGCCGGTGGGCCGGAGTATTCTCTGCGACAAAAATGGTATTCGGCGTAACCGGGCGCCAGAAGGTGTTCGACTGAACGCCGACAATACGCAGCGCATCGAGATAAGAAACGTTAGTCAGATCCACCGTAATCCGCTTGGAAGTGTAAGCCTGGTCGAAGAGCACATTGATACCCGCGGCACGTCCAATCGCCTGGTAAATATTCTTCGTGTCCTCCGTCGCCCGCATCGTGAGCGGCTCGGTAGAGATGGGCTTAAGCTCAATCGGGCCGCCAAGCGAATCGAAGAGCGCCTGTCTGGCCACTTCAACTGGCGGAATTGGAGGTGCTTGTGCCGCGGCACGCTTCTGGCGCTCGCGCACCGCCTCCATCTCCTGCGTGGCGGCCTCGTTGCTCGGATCGATATCCGCCGCGCGCAGAAACTCTACCATCGCCGCCTGGTCTTCCCCGGCTTTTTCAAGCTGACGCCCTTTGGTCAGATGCATCCCGGACGCAGCGCCCCGCACCCGATACATCGCGGTGCGATAGCGAAGGTCTTTGGGGTTCTTTTGGTAGGCCTTCTGGTAGGCCTGGTAGGCCACATCCCAGCTCTCGGTATTCTCAGCGGCCTGGCCCCGTTTATAAAACTTGCCGGCGGACTGCGCATAGAGCGAAGTGCCTGCGGCCAGCGTCAAGGCGAAAACGAGTAGAAAGGTGGCCCTCAAAGGGGAGAACAGCCAATTACGATTCATCAAGCTCCCTTGTCGGACGCCTTTTTGTCGGTACATCCTTACCATCAGGCGATGCCTCATTTTAGCAAAGACCATGTGCCGGACACCCCAGTGCGCGCTTGGCCGAAACTATGCCGATGCTACGATATAGCTTGAAGGAACCCATAGAATGCCGCGCCAGACCAGTCATATAATCGCCCAGCCCGACACAGCCGGCCAGAAAAAGGCTGTGCGTCCGCGCGACCCCGTGGCCTCCGGCGAGCGCGATGCGGCTCAAAACCGCGCGGCCGGCCATAACTACTTTCTCCTGGAGCGGTTTGAGGCGGGCGTGTCGCTCCGCGGAACCGAAGTCAAGTCGATCCGCGAGGGCAAAGCCAATCTCAAGGACGCCTACGGTCTGATTAAAAACGACGAGGCATTTCTGCTCAACCTGCATATTGGGCCTTATTCGCACGGGAACATCTCCAACCACGACGAAACCCGCACGCGCAAACTGCTTCTGCACCGGGAAGAGGTTCGTAAGCTACTCTCCAAGACGCAGATCAAAGGACATACGCTCATCCCCACCCGACTTTATTTCCGCCACGGACGGGTCAAGTGTGAGCTGGCCGTGGCCAAAGGCAAGCAGGACTGGGACAAGCGCGAAACCGAAAAACGCCGCGAAGCCGACCGCGAAGCCCGCTCCGCCATCAATGACAGCAAACGCCGCAACCAGAAGTAAAACCGGCCACCGTTGCTCAGCGGACAACCTCGACCTCAACACCCAGGGAAAGCTGCTTCCAGACGCGATCCGCCGTAAGAATCTTTGCTTTGCGCTCCATCGCAAGAGCAATGCAGGCGCGGTCTCCCAGGGACAGCCCATACGGACGCGTGATCGAGATCAACTCCGCGGCGACTCTTGCCTGCTCCTCGGTGAAAGGCCATATCTCGCATCGAAGCGCCATAAGCCGCTCCCATGCTGCCGCAGGCGGCTCGCCGAGATGAATGAGACGGCTATGGACTTCGGATAGATGCACCGCACTCACCGCTGCTTCATCCAGGTGAGGCACCACCAGTCGTCCGCCGGGTTCGCCAAGAAGAAGCGCCAAAATCGCTGAAGAGTCCAGCACCGTGCTGTCAGGCAATTTTCTCCTCGATCATTTTCCGAACTGTTGCGGCATCGCGCTCAAACTCTTCTTCCTCGCGCCGAGCTTCCGCCCGCCGTTCCGCGATCAGTTCATCCGAAGCCAGAACACCCGGCCTCCTGAGATGCGCCAACTCCTCCTGGATCCGTGCTACACGGGTAGTATAGGATTCGATCTTCAAAACCCCATCCTCAACATCCATAAGAACCGTGTCTCCAGGCTTGACCCCGAGCAATTCACGCATCGAAGCGGGGATCACAATCCTTCCGTTGGAACTTATACGGGTTTTTGACTGAGTTGCCAGTTCGGGCATAATTGACACCTTTATTCATTTTGACACCTATAAATCGTTTTGACAATTTATTAACTTAGACATTATCGCCAATGAATCGGGGATGCCGTGTTGCCGACTCTCCACCGGGTAATGCAACAATCGGGTATGCGGACTGAACTCTCCTTTGCCTCCCTGAACGAAATCGAAACAGAATTGCTGGCCGTTCTGGCCGCAGACACCCAGACCGCCAAAGGCCCTGACGCCAAGCCCGAGCCACTTCTGCTCACCGCCGACGAATCCGTAAAATTCGCCGTTGCTGGCATCCTCTCCAGCGGCGAATTCAAGGCAGCCTCCAATGAAACCCTCCTTCTCCACGCTCCATCCGGCCTCAAAGCAAAGCGTCTGCTCCTGATCGGCCTCGGCAAACAGGCCAAAGCCACGCTGACCACCGTGCGCAACGCTGCCGGAACCGCCGTCCGCTTCACCAAGCCACGCGGCATCCGCGAGCTCGCCTTCGCACTCCCCGACTCCGAAATTCCGCTCCCCGCCGCGGCCCGCGCCGCAGCCGAAGGCGCTGTTGTCGGCGACTTCGACTCCGACACCTACCGCAGCGACCGCAAGGACCTCAGCGTCCACTCCTTCACAGCCATTGCCCCTGCCAACGCCGACAAATCCGCAGTGCAAACCGCCTTCGCCGAAGGCGCAATCATCGGCGAAAGCCAGAACTTCGCGCGCCTCCTCGTCAACGAGCCAGGCAACGTGCTCACTCCCACCGAATTCGGCCGCCGCGCCGCCATCATGGCCGAGGAAGTCGGCCTCGGTTGGGACATCAGCTCCACCGAACGCCTCCGCGAGCTCAAAATGGGAGCCTTCCTCAGCGTCACGCAGGGTTCCGAAGAGCCGCCCGCGCTCATCGTTCTCAAATACGAACCGGAAGGCGTCACCGACGGCCCCATCCTCGGCCTCGTCGGCAAAGGCGTCACCTTTGACACCGGCGGAATCTCCATCAAGCCCGCCGACAACATGGAAAAGATGAAGTACGACATGGCAGGCGGCGCAGCCATGCTCGGCGCCATTCGCGCCATCGCTCTTCTCAAGCCCAAAGTGCGCGTCATCTGCATCGTCTGCGCCACAGAAAACATGCCCGACGGCAAAGCCCAGAAGCCCGGCGACATACAAACCGCCATGCCTTTTGCATCAGATAAGCCCGGCAAAACCATCGAAATCATCAACACGGACGCCGAAGGCCGCCTCGTCCTCGCCGACGGACTCACCTACGCGAAGCAGCTCGGCGCAACCCACCTCATTGACGCCGCCACCCTCACCGGCGCAGTCGCCGTAGCCCTCGGCCAGATCAACGCCGGCGTCTTCTCCAACAACGAGGAGACCTTCGACAAATTCAATGCCGGACTCACCAACAGCGGCGAAAAATTCTGGCGTCTCCCACTAGGCGACGAATACGCGGAGCAAATCAAATCCGACATCGCCGACATCAAGAACACCGGCGGCCGTTACGGCGGCGCAATCACCGCCGCCGAATTCCTAAAAGTCTTCGCCGAAGACACCCCGTGGCTTCACCTCGACATCGCCGGCCTCGCCTGGAATGACGAGAACAAGTCCTTCCTCGCCAAAGGCCCTACCGGCATAGCCGTCCGCTCCATCGTGGAATGGGCGCGAAGCTATTGAAATTCGCGGCAAAGCGATAAACTGGTTATCGAAGGCACAGTGAGCCATGCACTTTAACGCAACCGAATTAACGCCAGACCAGAAAGCCGTCATTGAAGAGCTGATGGGCCGCAGCCTCAGCAATGAGGAAGCCATCAGCCTTCAGGCAGTTCCCGCGGACACACGATCCGACGCAGAGCGGAGAGCGGCGGCCGATGGATTGATCGCGTTCCTGAGAGGCCTGCCAGAGCCGGCGGCAACAGAAGCGGAGCTGGATGCGGCCATTGTGGAAGCGATGCGGGAAACGCGCCCAGGATACACAGAAGTCCGGTGAGAATCGTCTTCGATACGAACATCCTCGTTCGTACATTTATCAGCCCGCGTGGCCCGGCAAACGAGGCTCTGGAGGCAATTCTCGCAGGCAATCACCGGCTTCTGCTATCTATAGAGATTTTGCAGGAATCGATGCGCGTGCTGCGCAAGCCGCTGATGTCGCTGTTGCACGGGAAAACCGAAGATGACCTGTATGGTTTTCGAGTTCGGCTGCTGCAAAACGTCGAAATGGTTTTGCTGAATCCGCTTCTGACCGGCCCTGTGCGAGACCCCAACGACATCGTCATTCTGCAGACGACTCTCAGCGGCAATGCCGATGCCATCTGCACCTTCGACCGTGACTTCTTCACGCCGCCCGCCTCTGATTTCCTCGCGCTGCGTAAAATCGCCGTGCTTACCGATGCGCAACTGCTCCAGCGTCTCCGGCAGTAGTTCGTCCTACATCGCCTCCGGCGTCTCAATCCCCAGCCACCCCAGCACAGTGACCAGCTCTCGAAACGCCACCGCCGCCGTAGCCAGCAGAAACGTCTTCTTCCCCGCATCCTCTTCGGTCAAAATGTGGTGCTTGTGATAGAAGTTGTTGAACTCCTGCGCCAGCTGAAACGCATGCTTGGCAAGATAAGCCGGCTCTGAAGCGCCAATCGCCTGGTCCAGCACCAGCGACCGCCGTCCCGCACGCAGCCAAAGCGCCCAAATATCCTCGTTCTCCTCGCCAGAGAGATAGCTTCCCAACTCATCTATCTCCGCCAAGCGCGCCAGCTCCGCTTCGGGAGTAGTCCCACCCTTCCGGAAGATATTCCGGATACGCACCGCGGCATACTGCGCATAAGGCCCAGTCTCGCCCTCAAAACTCAGCGCATCCTTAAAGTCAAAAGCAATCACCGAGTTCCGCGTAAACTTCAGCATGAAGTACCGCAGCGCTCCAATCGCAACCTGCTCGGCAATCCTCTGCCGCTCAGCCTCATCGCGGCTCGTCTGACGCTTCTCCACTTCCTCGCGCGTCGCCGCAATCAGCTTGTCGATCAGATCGTCAGCCTTCACGCCAAAGCCCTTGCGCCCGCTCACCTCGATATACGGCCGGCTCAAATCCTCATCCGAAACCGTGTATCCCAAATCAACCGCGCAGCGCGGCGTCAGCGCCACCATCTCGTAGCTGAAGTGCGTATAGTGATCCGCCTGCGCCGTGTGCCCCATCCCGCGCAGCGCCTGAATCACGTTAGCCTGCGGATCAGACTGCCGCGAATCAATCACGTTGTAAATCGCCGTCGCCCCGCCAAAGTGCGGATGCTCCGCCTCACCATGCTCCGTAGAAATCCAGCACTCATGATCCGGATATTTGAAAAACTTCTTGTACCCAAAATCGCGCCCCAGCAACCCGAACTTCCAAAGATGGTAAGCAATATCCTTGCCCACATAAGTAACCGTGCCATTCGACCGCACAATCACCTTCGCATCTTCGTCGAGCTCGCCTTCAGCAATCTCCGCCCCAGGCCGCTGCATCACCCAGCAGCCCTTGTTCTTGCCCTCAGTCTCGAAGTACAGCACACCCGTCTGCTTCAACTGCTCAAACGCCACATCCCAGAACTTCAGGTGCAGAATCTCGCTCTCGCGCGGCAAAAAATCATACTCAATATCCAGCCGCAGCATTGTCTCCAGATGCCGCCGCAGCACAGCCGTAGAAATCAGCTCCGCCACTTCCGCAGTTTCATTGCCGCCCTCTTCAATCGCGTGCAGCGTAGCATACCGAAACTTCTTGCGCTCAGCATTCTCTTCCGCGCTCCCCTGCTCATACCACTGCGAAGTCCGCGCATACAAATCCCAGCAGTAATAATCCACGCGCTCGCCGTGCGCCTTCAGCTCATCCAGAAGTGCGCGAACCTCTGCCAGCGACTTGCCTTCAAGATGCTGAAAGCCCACCACCACATCCGCCACCTGCACCCCGGTGTTGTCGATGTAGTTCTGCACATCCACTTGGTTCCCAGCAGCCCTCAGCAGCCGCACAAACGTATCGCCAAGAATCGCATTCCGCAGATGCCCAATATGCGCAGCCTTATTCGGATTGATACTCGTATGCTCCACCAGCACGTGTTCCGGGTGCCCCATCCTCGCGACGCCTTTGTCCTTGTCGCTAGGGCGGGAATCCGCAATCGAGCGAACACCCGCAGCCCGGTCCAGCCGCGCATTGATATATCCCGCACCAGCCACTTCAAAGCCAGCAAATCCCGGCAACGTGCCGATAGCCTCAACAATCTCCAGCGCAATCACCTTCGGCGCCTTGCGCAGCGTCCGCGCCAGTTGCAGCGCAATCGGCGTCGCCAGCTCGCCGAACCTCAGATCCGGCGGAATCTCAACCGGAACGTTCTCAATCTCAATCGAGTATTTGGCCTGGAGAACCGAGCGCAAATGCCCGGCAAGCTGCCTTTGAAGTTCAAGATACACGCGCTAAAACCTCGGAAATCCTTGATTTACAAGGGCAATTCTAGCATTCTGATGCAGATGTTTTGTAACAGGGCCAGACTTCAGTCGGGCCGAAAATGCCTGAATCGAAGTCTCGGGCTTTAGCCCCTGCCAGCCTCGCATCTGCAAAACATCTCGCCGTCTGACCTTCTTCCGCAACCTGTTTCGCCCGCATTCAAACTGACCCACTCCCTATACCATCTGCTCAAGGAGACAGCAAAAATGGTCGCCCTCACCGGAGAAGAACTACTCGCGTATGTCGAATACACCACCGACAAATTCAAGAAGCTGCTAACAGCGCATCCGGAAATCCTGACCCTCCCTTGCGGCATCCGCGAAACTCAATCCGTAGCCCAGCTTCTCCAGCACATCGTCGCCGTCGAACTCCGCTACCCCGAGCGCCTCCTCGAACTCCCGCAAACCGACTACTCAGCAATCCCCTATGACTCAGTCGACGCTATCTACGCCACTCACAACCGCGCCATGGACCTCATCAAACCACTGTTCGAAAAAGACGACGACTGGTGGGAAGAAGTGCTCGAATTCAAAACCCGCAGCATCGGCACTCTGCGCATGTCCCGCCGCACAGCGTTAGTACAATCCCTCACACACTCCATCCGCCACTACGCGCAGCTAGCCACACTCGTACGCCAGCACGGCATAACCGCTGACCTGCCACTGGACTATTTCTTCATGGGCCTGCTGCCATCAGTCACATAAGTTGCCAATAAACCCAATGCCTTAAAATGAAGTGTCGGGGCTTTCCGCGCAGCATGGCCGTCTGCCCTGCACCTCATCAATGACAAAGCCCGACTCCAGCCCCGATTCGAGAACAGCCCCCTTCTACCTCACCACGCCCATTTACTACGTAAACGCGCGGCCACACTTGGGCACTGCCTACTCAACAATCGTCTGCGACGCCATCGCCCGCCACAAGCGCGCCCTCGGCATTGAAACATGGTTCCTCACCGGAACCGACGAGCACGGCCAGAAGATTGAGCGCTCCGCCAGACTCGCGGGCAAAACCCCGCAGGAGTTCGCCGACAAAATCTCCAGCGAGTTCCGCGCACTCTGGGATCGCCTCGGCCTCAGCTACGACGACTTCATCCGCACCACAGAACCCCGCCACATCCGCGGCGCGCAGCATCTCTTCGCCACACTGCGCGACAAGGGCTACATCTACAAAAGCACCTACACCGGCCAGTACTGCGTCAGCGACGAAGCCTGGGTCGACGTGCCACCCGGCGCTCCCTGCCCCGATTGCGGCCGCATCACAGAAACCGTCAGCGAAGAAAACTACTTCTTCAAGCTCTCCGCCTTTGAGCGCAAGCTGCTTGAGTTCTACGAGGCCAACCCCGGCTTCATGCAGCCGGAAAGCACCCGCAAAGAAGTCCTCTCCTTCGTTCGCGGCGGCCTCAAGGATCTTTCCGTAAGCCGCACCAGCTTCACCTGGGGCATTCCCGTCCCCGGCGATGAAAAGCACGTCATCTACGTCTGGCTCGACGCCCTCGCCAACTACATTACCGCCCTCGGCTACGGCTCCGACGATCCCGCAGACAAGGCAAAATTCGCAAAATTCTGGCCCGCGGACATTCATCTCATCGGCAAAGAAATCAGCCGCTTCCACTGCGTCTACTGGCCCGCATTCCTCATGGCCGCGGGCATCGCAACACCTAAATCCGTCCACGCCAACGGCTGGCTGCTCTTTGACGACACCAAAATGTCGAAGTCGCTCGGCAACATCGTCCGCGCCGAAACAATCGACGAAGTCCTCGGCGCAGATGCTCTGCGCTACTTCCTCCTGCGCGAAATTCCCTTCGGCCAGGACGGCAGCTTCACCTTTGACGCCCTCGTCCGCCGCTACAACGGCGATCTCGCCAACGGCTACGGCAACCTTGTCAGCCGCGTCGTCAACATGATGCACAAGTTCTTCGGCGGAACCGTACCGGATTCAGGCGCGCCAACAGAGGCAGAAACAGCCCTGCGCGCAGCCGCCGAGCGCACCATCAACGAATTCCCCATCGCCTTCGACGAATTCAACTTCTCTGAAGCATTGAAAATCCTCTGGGCGCTGGTAGCCGAGACCGACGGCTATCTTACCGCCAACGCCCCCTGGAAGAAACCCGCCGACCGCAGCGACACCGACCACTTAGCGCTGCAAGCGCGCGTGTTAGCCAACGCCGCGGAGGCCATCCGCATCATCACAGCATTGGTGTACCCCATTCTGCCGGCTTCCGCCGCAAAGGTCTGGCAGCAGCTTGGGCTCGGCGAAATTCAAAATGCGGCAAAGCAAGCATTTTTGACGGATATCAAATGGGGCGGCCTCAAGCCCGGCACAAAATTCGGCGAGCCGGCGCCGCTCTTCCCCCGTGCAGAAAAGGACGCGATAGAACGTATGGAAAACCTAGAGAAGCAGAACAACGCAAGCGCGGTAGACGCAGCAGCAGGCAAGCAGGCCGAGCCCATCCACGCTCCCGCAGCCACATCCGTCGATCCCACATCCGCGCCGGATGCCACACAAGTACACGCGACAACACCAACCACCGTAGCACCGCATCACACAGATATGCCCGTTGAAACCGCCAGGGTTCATTCCGTTCCTGCAGAAATCGCCAGCGCGCGTCTCAGCAGCACGCCAGCCGACGCACCCACTGGCACCCCGCTTACACCAGGGGTGGCAACAGCAGAAGAAAAGCAATTCATAACCATCGATGACTTCACCAAAGTAGATCTGCGCGTTGCCCAGATCCTCGTCGCCGAGCGCATCCCCAAAGCCGACAAGCTCCTCCGCCTCGAAGTCGACCTCGGCTACGAAAAGCGCCAGATCCTCGCCGGCATCGCGCAATACTACGAGCCCGAAAAGCTCATCGGCCGCAAGATCGTCATCATCGCCAACCTCGCCCCACGCAAGATGCGCGGCCTCGAATCGAACGGCATGCTTTTAGCCGCTTCATTGCCCGACAATCCGGAAAGCACTCCCGTCCTCGCAGGCTTCCTGGAAGACGTCCCGCTCGGCGCACGGTTGAAGTAAGGCATACACATAAATCGTGCTATCCTTACACATCGAGAGGCGCGCCATGCGAACCAACATCGAGATCGACGACAAGCTCATGCGCCAGGCGATGAAAGCTACCGGCGCCACGACCAAAAAGGCCGCGGTTGAAGCTGCGTTGCGCCAGATGGTTCAGATCAAGAACCAGGGCGAGATTCGCAAGCTTTTTGGCAAAGTCGTCTGGCGCGGCCACGACGATGATTGGTTTGCCACGGATGGGGAGATTCTCGAGAAACGCCGGAAGGAAACCGCCGCATCCGATTCCGGCGAGGCGTTATCAGATTCGCTAACCCGCCGGCGCAGGCACACCGGCACACAAAGCCGCTGACCGCGATGGTAATCGTTGATTCTTCTGTTCTGATCGATTACCTGGCGGGCCGTTTGACGCCGCAAACGGAATGGCTGCTTCGATCTCCTGATTCCAGTCGTATCGGAATCACCAGCTTGATTCTCAGCGAGGTTCTGCAGGGAGTTCGCAGCGATGACGCATTCCCTGAGACTCTTCGCATCCTGCAACAATTCGCCGTATTTGAAACCGGCGGCCGGGAATTGGCCATCGCCTCTGCGCGCAACTACAGGGAACTCCGCAAACTGGGTTTTACAATTCGCAGCACCATCGACTGCATCACGGCAACCTTCTGCATTGAAGAAGGCCATACGCTCCTTCACAACGATCGCGATTTCACCGCCTTTGAAAACCATCTTCATCTTGAGACCGTCCGTCCAGTCACATTGAACTGATTTTCACTCCATACGAGGTCTTGCCCTGCTCATCGACTCTCACGCCCATCTCGACAACCCGCGCTACGCCGAAGACCGCGCAGAAATGCTCCGCCGCGCCGCCGCCGCCGGCGTGAGCGCAGTGCTGTCTATCGGCATTGGCGAAAACCCACTGGAGATGCATCAGGCCCTCGACATCTGCCGCGAGTACAACGGCCAACTCGGCATGCCGCAGCTCTACGCAAGCGCAGGAATCTATCCGCACTCCACCGTTGACGCTGACAACTCAGCACTCGCCAAACTCGACAGCCTGCTCGCCGAGCCTGAAGTCATCGCCTGCGGCGAAATCGGCCTCGACTATTACCACGAAGGCGCACCCCATGATCTCCAGCGCAAAATGCTCATCGCGCAGCTTGAAATCGCCGCCGCGCGCAAGCGCCCCATCCTCATCCACTGCCGCCCCAAAGACGGCACCACCGCCGCCTGGGACGACCTCTTCGCTGTCCTTGACGAACATTGGCAGCACACCGGTCTCGGCGGCATCATGCACTGCTTCTCCGGAAACTACGATCAGGCGCGGCGCTCGCTCGATATGGGCTTCCTCTGTTCTTTTGCTGGCCAGATCACCTACCCCAAAGCCCAGGATCTGCGCGATGTAGCTGCAAAGCTCCCGCTCGACAGCGTATTAGTCGAAACCGACGCCCCCTGGCTCGCACCCGCGCCTCTACGTGGCCAGCGAAATGAGCCCGCACACGTGGTCCACACCGCGGAAACTTTGGCCGTTTTGCAGGGCGTGCTAGCTGACGAACTAGGCGAGGCAACAACGAAAAACTTCCAAAGATTGTTCCGATTAGCCCCCTTCATGGGAAACTGATAATTACAGCTCCGCCGGGCGCCCCGCGCGCCCAGGCCGCTCCGAGGGCAAATATGGCGCAGGACAATTCATTCGATATTGTGAGCAAGGTCGACATTCAGGAAGTCCGCAACGCAATCGACCAGGCGCTCAAGGAAGTCAAGCAGCGCTTTGACCTCAAGGACTCCAAGTCCGAGATCGAGCTGCTGCAGGGCGACAAGGAAATTCAACTCGCCTCAGCCGCCGAGTACAAACTTGAAGCGGTCAAGGAAATCCTCGGCCAGAAGCTCGTCAAACGCGGCGTCTCGCTCAAAAACCTTGAGTACGGCAAGCTTGAGCAGGCCGCCGGCCAGAGCGTGCGCCAGAAGATCACCCTTCAGCAAGGCATCCCCGGCGAAAAAGCTAAGGAGATTGTCCGCCTTATCAAGGATTCAAAAAAGAAGGTACAGGCCAGCATTCAAGGCGATACCGTCAGAATCAGCGGCAAAGACCGCGACGATCTGCAAGGCGTCATCGCCCTGCTGCGCGGTAAAGACCTCGGCGTCGATCTGCAGTTCACCAACTACCGGACCAACTAGGTTCCAGCACAAAACAAGTCCAAAACCAGGAAGAGAATGATAAGCACACTGGCCATAGCCACGGCACGAGAGGTCTTTGAGCTGCTGCGGGACGATCTCGTAGCCATTGAGCAGGAGCTGGGCCGCGACGCCGCCTCCAGTGTCAGCACCATCACGGAGATCGCCGAGTACCTTCGCGAGGGCGGCGGCAAACGCATCCGCCCCTCTGTTCTTCTACTCTCCGCGCACATGATGGGCTTCTTCGGCCAGAGCGCCATCCGCCTCGGCACCGTCGTTGAAATGGTGCACACTGCCACGCTCGTGCATGACGACATCATCGACGGCGCAAGCACCCGCCGCGGCCGCCCCAGCACCAACACCACCTGGGGCAATGAAAAATGCGTTCTCGCCGGCGACTGGCTTTACATGCAGGCCTTCCGGGTCGCTCTCGAAGAAAAAAATCTCCGCGTCCTCGACCTGCTCATCGCCCTCACCCAGCAGATGGTCGAAGGCGAGCTGCTGCAAATTCAGAAGCTCGGCAAAGCCGTCTCTGAAGCCGAGTATTACGACCTCATCTTCCGCAAGACCGCCTGCCTCTTTTCAACCTCCATGCGACTCGGCGCGGTCCTAGCCGGCGCATCCGAAGCCGAAGAAAATAACGTAGCGGCTTATGGCCGCACCGTAGGCCTCGCCTTCCAGATCGTGGACGATGTTCTCGACCTGACCGCAACCGAAGAAGTTCTCGGTAAGCCCGTCGCAAGCGACCTGCGCGAGGGCAAAACGACGCTGTCCATCATTCACGCATGGGATCACGGAACCGCCGCCGAGCGCCAGCTCATTCAGCGCGTGCTCGACGATCGCAGCTTTGAGCACGTCTCCCGGCAGGAGATTCAGGAGATCCTCAAGCGCCACGGCTCTGTGGCGTATGCCATGGAAGTAGCCGAGCGCTACGCTGAGCAGGCGCGCCAGGCCCTCGCCGGATTCGCGGAGTCGGACTTCAAACGCGCGCTCCTCTGGGTGCCGGATTTTGTTGTAGCGCGAGAGAAATAGCCGCTCCATTCAGCGCTCAAATTGCTCGCCGAAAGCAGGCCCTATGCCAAGCCGCCCGATGCGGAATCTATGGAATCGCGTGGACCAGCGGCTTGAGCAGTTGCTGATCCGTCCGGAAGAGAATCTCTCAGCAGCGCTTGAATCCAATCGCGCCGACGGACTGCCGTCCATCGATGTCTCTCCGCTCTTCGGAAATTCCTCGGCATGTTGATCACGATCTCCAGCGCGCACGCCGTATATCCGCCCTCTTCCGCCTCACGCACCTCAAAGATCAGTTCCATGCACTCTAGCCTGTCGTGAATTCGTGCTCAGTTCTACTCCATCAAATTCCGCAACGCAGCCGCGTAGCTGTCCGGCAGCGGCTGCCGCTCAAACTTCTCATCGCACACCACATGCACCGTTTCGCCTTCCGCCAGAAGCTTTCGCTCTTCCCCGTCCCGGCCTGCATCGCGATAAATGCGATAAGCAAACTTGATCACAGACCCGCGCAGCATCGCAGGCCGCGTCTCAATCAGAATCTCATCGTCATACTTCGCAGGCGCTTTATAACGGCATGACGCATCCACAACCGGCAGGATCAGCTTGTGATCCTTCTCCATCTGGTCGTATGAAAGCCCCACAGAGCGCAGCACCTCCACGCGCCCAATCTCAAACCAGACAAAATAATTGGCATAGTAAACCACGCCCATCTGGTCGGTCTCGGCATACCGCACGCGGATTTTAGAGGTAACTGGCATAGGAACAGAGATCAGGGGTCAGAGATCAGAGATCAGATTGCGGCATGGTCAGCGGAAAAGCTGACCCCTGACCCCTGATCCCTGACCCCTGTTTTTACGGCTTCAAGTGAGTAAAGATCGGCAGCTTGGTCACATCATTAAAAATGATGAACGCAAAGAAGACCACCAGCACCACAAACGCCGCCTGGTAGATGCGCTCCTTCACCACAAGCGAGATGTCGTGCTGCATAGCGCCTTCGATTAGCAACAGCAGAATCATGCCGCCATCCAGAATCGGGAACGGCATCAGATTGAGTATGCCGAGATTGAGGCTGATCGCAGCCGCCAGCCCGAACTTTGGCAGGTAGCCTTCCATCTCCGCAGCCTGCCCAGCCAGGCGCGCAATGCCTACAGGGCCGGAAAGCTGTGAAACCCCAACCTTGTGTGTGAAGAGCCGCTTCAGCATGTCCAGAATCAGCGTGGAGTTATCCTTCCAGAAGGTCGCGGACTTCACCATAGCCTCGCCAAACGGCAGAGGCTTCATCTGCATTGAAGGTCTGGCCCACTCAAATCCGAGCGTCCAGTTCGTATCTCCCGGCTGCACCGAGGGCTGCGCCGTCAGCGTCAGCGGAGAACCGCCGCGAAGCACGGAAAGCGTAATCTGCTTGCCGGGATAAGCCTGCATGTAGGCAAGCAGCGTGCTCACCGTATGAAATTGCTGCCCATCCACTGATTGAATCTGATCGCCATTCTGTAATCCCGCGCGTTCTGCCGGCCTGTCGGGTTGCACCTTAAACACGCCAATCGGCCCGCGATAGCTCTCCGCCAGCATTCCGGCAAACGTAGTCTCCGTCTCCTGAGTCTTCGCATTTTCCGCCGGCACATGCAGTGAAACCGGCATGCTCTGCCCGTTGCGCTCAATCGTACCGCTCACGGTCTGGTTGGGATTGACGGCCATGCGCGCGCCAACCATGCCCCAGTCCGGATTGTCGTAGGAATCGAAACGGCGGATGATATCGCCGGCATGAATGCCGGCCTGAGCCGCGGGCGAACCTGGAACCACCCACTCCACGACCGTCTGTTTGATCGCGTCCTTCGGCTCTTCATTGAAGAACCAGTAATAAACGCCCATCAGCACAAACGCGAGGATGAAGTTGGACACCGGCCCCGCCAGCCCGATCAGTATTCGCTGCCAGCGCGGGTGCGAGGTAAGCGCGCCGGGGTCCCGCTGGTACGCCTCAATCTCTTCCTTGCTGTCGGCTTCGAGCTTCATGTTCTCGCCCGGCATCGCCTCGCCGGTCATCGCCACATAGCCGCCCAGCGGCAGCAGGCAGACCTTGTAATCCGTGTCGCCGTACTTCACGCCAAACAGGCGTGGGCCAAAGCCAATCGAAAACGATTCAACGCGGACGCGAAAGAGCTTCGCCACAATAAAGTGGCCAAACTCATGCACCACCACCATCACGCCAATCAGCACCACAAAGGCGATGACGGCAACGACAAAACCATGAAGATTTTCCAAGAACAAGCGTGTATTCCTCTAGCCTTCAGCCAACCATAGCAGCCGCCAAAGCGCGCGCTTCGCCGTCTGCCGCAAGCACCTCGGCAATCGTGTCCGGATGCGACTCCGGCGTGGCTGCGAGCACTTTTTCTATTGTATCCGCGATCCCGATAAATGGGATGCGGCGGTCCAGAAACGCCTCCACTGCAATCTCGTCCGCGGCATTCAGCGCAATGCAATGCGCGCCGCCCTTTTCCGCGGCCTCAAAGGCCAGCCGCAAACACGGAAAGCGCGCAAAATCCGGCTGCTCAAAATCCAGGTGCTTCAGCGCGGCCAGATCAAAAGTCAGCGACGAAGCAGGCCGCTCCGGATACGCCAACGCATACAAAATTGGCAGCCGCATATCGGTCACAGAAATCTGCGCCAGAATCGACCCATCCACATACTCCACCAGCGAATGCACCGTTGACTGCGGATGAATCGTCACCCGCACCTGCCCCGGCGCCACATCGAACAACCGGCAGGCCTCAATCACTTCCAACCCTTTGTTCAGCATCGTCGCTGAATCAATCGTGATCCGCCGCCCCATCACCCACGTCGGATGCTTCAGCGCCTGCTCCGGTGCAATGCTCGCAAACTGCTCCAGCGGCGTCGTCCGGAACGGCCCGCCTGAAGCCGTCAGCCAGATGGTCTTGATCTCGTCGTGCGTACCCACCCGCATGCACTGGTGTACGGCGTTGTGCTCGCTGTCAATCGGCAGAATCGGCACATTCCGCTCACGCGCCGCGGCAGTAAGAATCTCGCCCGCAGCCACCATGCACTCCTTGTTCGCCAGCCCCACAGGCTTGCCCGCCAGAATCGCAGCATAAGTCGCCTCAAGCCCTGAAACCCCCACAATCGCCGAGACCACAAAATCCGCATCAGTCAGCGTCGAGCAGGCAACGGTGCCTTCCGTTCCGTAAACCACCTCAACGCCAGTTACGCCCGCCTGCTTCAGCCGTGCGGCAAGCTGCCCAGCCAGTTCCTCCGTCGCCAGTGAAACCACCCTGGGCCGCCAGCGGAGAGCCTGCGCAAAGGCTTCCTCCACATTGCGCCCGGCGGCCAGCGAGGCCACGGAATAGCGCTCTGGAAACTGCTCGACGATAGAAAGGGTGCTCTGGCCGATGGAGCCGGTAGAACCGAGAATCGCAAGTCTTTTCAATGCTTTAATTCAGCCTTAAAACCTTAGAAATGCTGATGAATAATCTGAGCGTACCACAGCATCGGAGCCGCCAATAGCAGCGCGTCAATCCGGTCCAGGACGCCTCCATGCCCCGGCAGCAAGGTACCCGAGTCCTTCACACCAGCCGACCGCTTCAGTGCAGACTCCGCTAGGTCGCCCACTTGCGCCGCCACATTCACAATCGCCGCCAGAATCAACCAGTACCACCAGATCTCATCCTGGTAGGAAAGCACCACCGAATTCCAGTTCGTCAGCAAATGCCGGGAAAGAGCCACCAGCGCCCCGGCAACCGCCAGGCTACCCATGACCGAAGCAATGGAGCCCTCCCACGTCTTACCGGGGCTGATTGAAGGCGCAAGCTTGTGCCGCCCCAAGAGCCTGCCCGCATAGAGAGCGGCAATATCGCCCGCCCACACCACGCAGAGCAGAAAAACCACTAGCGAAGGCCCGTTTGCCTGTTCATGCAGAGCAGGCAGCGCCACAAGCGTAAATCCCGTGTAGACAAGCGCAAAGATCGAGCTCGTAGCATCCGGCAGCACACGCGCAACTGGACTCGTAAAGGTGCAGTAGACCAGCAGAAGCAGGCACAGACTGCCGCCAATCGCGGCAAGCTGATCGGGCCATTGGTAATTCGCGGCAAACAATGCCACGATCGCCGCCAGCACGACAACCCGCGGAGGTTTGGCCGCCGTCTGCCGCGCCAGCGTCAAAAACTCCCACGCCGCAAGGCACGCCACCAGCGCCGTAACCAGCGTAAAGACCCATTGCCATCGGGGCCCCAGAAACACCAGAAACAGAACTACAGGAATCAGTACGAGTGCAGTCAGAACTCTTTTCATTGCGTTCAGGTTGAGAATACACTGGCGCGTTCAGATAACAATTTGGATATAACTTCTCTCAGACATGTATTTATGTTAGACAATTTGTCTTTTATTTATAGATTGTCTATACTGTCTTTGTGGAGGTGGGGCTATGCAAAGCGGGTCGAGTGATTTGGTACGCTCCGTAGCTTTTGAGAAGTTCATGAAGCCTAAATTGATCGCCGGAGCAACCAAGTTTTCTGTTGCAGTCAGGGATGTCATGAACGATCTTGTCTCCGTCGGTTTTCCACCGGCCAATATCCCGCAGGTTTGCAGCGCACTTCGCAAGAGACAATTCTTGCGGGAGCATCATCTTGAAATTGAAAGCATTGATGGTCCGCCCCAGAAAATGAGTCCGACCGTTGTATACCACTACCGCGTGATCAATCCCGAAGGAGCGCAGCCTCCGTTGCCTACACAGGCTGTGAACGTCGTAGAGCAGGAGGATTCGGAATCCTGGGCACTCCGGGTAACGGAAAAGATACGCGGTCTGCTCAAGGATGAAATTGCCGCGTTTGGAGGCACGGAGGGATTCATACGATGGGTGAGATCGGAAGATGAGGATGCGCAATGAGCAATATCTTCTGGGATACGATGCTGTTCGCATATCTTTTGGAGGGCCATCCCGACCATGCTGTGCGCGTGCGTGGGCTCCTTTCTCGTGCGCACCGAAGAGGAGATCGGCTTTATACCAGTTATCTCGCTTTAGGAGAGGTAATGGCTGGAGCCGGCAAATCACCGAAACCCAACGCGCCGGAATCCGTGCGCGAAGCTCTGATCCAGATGGGCTTTTCTTTCTTGCCGTTCGATGCTGGAGCAGTCGTTCCATTCAGCAAACTTCGTTCAAAAGAACGCATCAAAGCCCCCGACGCCATCCATCTCGCCTGCGCTGCCTCCGCCGGAATCGATCTCTTCCTCACCGGCGACAAGCAGTTGGTAAAACTCGACGTGCCAGGCATTCAGTTCATCGTGGATTTCAACGCGCCAATCCTCTGAAACAGCTATTGAACCGGCAATCCGCCTCAGCCCTTCAATCGCGAGTCAAACGCAAACCTCTCAGCAGCCGAAATACGAATCCTCCCAAACTCCGCATGGCGCGGATTCAGCAGATAGTTATGCTCTTGCGGAATCGGCACGCTCGGCACACGCAGAACCGCGGATGCGCCGCTCCGAATCCACGCATCGCCAATCGCTTGCGTACTCGCCGGAGCAGGATCGTCCCTCCAGTCCTGCGGCAAATCGCCCACAGGCAACTCCGTCACCAGCGACTCCGGAAATTCCGCCTCAAATAGCAGATAAGAACTCAGCAGTTGCGGTCCGTCGAGATGTACCAGCATCTCCAGCACAGCCAAAGCGCGCGACCCCGCAGCATAAACGGCCGCATGGCCCGCACTATTCCACCGCCCACCGTAAAGCCTGGCGCCTTCGCCTGAAAAAGCCTCTTTGGAATAGCGCTCCTGCACAATACGCCGGCAGCTAAGCAAAGACCCCATGCTCCAGCCTGCCTATCAGGTTCTCCACCTCACGCGCGCCCAGTTCGGTCGCCGCATAATCCAGTGGACTGTCCCCGCCCAAAGCTTTCTTCGGCTGGCTCATCCATTGGCGGGCATTCGCAACGTCACCGTTAAACAGCTCAGCAGCCTTTTCATACAGGCCAGCCAGCCGAACCACGCGCTCGGACTCTTCCATGCTGAGTTTTCCCGCAGATTTGCGGCGTGCCAGCGTGCGCGGAGGAATCCCAACCCGTGAGGCCAACTCAGCCAACGGCTGCCCGGTAGCGGAAGAAAGCGATTCCAGCACGCCAAACTTGAGCCCATTCTTGATGCGCTCAATCAGCTCGCGCTGCGGCGCGCCGCTTGTCTTAAGTTGAAAAGCCAATGCTCCGGATCGCGCCATGCAGCCATCGTACCACCGATTTCGCCAAATGGCACATCATTTCATGCCAACTGGCACAACCAGCTCAGCTCACAGCAATCTTCACCCGCTCGGCTTCCTCATCCGTCACGCCTACATTTTCACTCAGGCCGCCAAACCGCCGCTCCCGCCGCTGAAAATTCGCGATAGCCTCCAGCAGATTCACTCCGCGAAAGTCCGGCCACAGCCGATCCGTGACGTAAATCTCCGTATAAGCAATCTGCCACAGCAGGTAGTTGGAAATCCGCATCTCGCCTGAAGTCCGAATCAGCAGATCCGGGTCCGGAATGTGCGCCGTATAGAGATGCCGGTGAATGTCCTCTTCCGTAATGCGGTCGGGAGAAATGTGCTTCAGCCGCAGCTCCGCCGAAAGCGCGCGGAAAGCATCCACAAGCTCAGAGCGGCTGCCATAGTTCAACGCCAGCGTCAGCGTCGTACCCGTATTGCAGTTCGTAGTCTCACTCGCCCACTGCATCGTGTCCTGTACTTCGCGGGGCAGCTCATGCGTGCGGCCAATGTAGCGTATGCGCACGTTGTTATCCATCATGCGCTGCACATTGCCTTCCAGGTAGCTCTTCAGCAGCCGCATCAGGAAGTTGACCTCAACCTTGGGCCGGCGCAGATTATTTTCCAGCGAAAAAGCATACAGCGTGAGCCACGGCAGTCCAATGCGCGAAGCCGTCTCCGTCACAAGCTGCACGCTCTTGGCCCCCTGCTGATGGCCCAGAAAGCGCTTCAGCGAGCGCGAACCGGCCCAGCGCCCATTGCCATCCATAATGATGGCCACGTGCTCCGGCAGACATTCCAGCTTCAGCGTGCCGTAAATCGCGCGCTCTTCCGGCGTCAGCTCATGAATACGCAACGTGCCTGCGGGTCGCAATCGAAATGCCTCATTCCGGGAGGCCGGACACGGCCAGAGTGGCGATACGCGCTATTCGCCTGATTTAGTCTAATCCGCTCCCTCCGCGCATGGAGCGAAATCCCATCCAGAAACGCCACACACTTTGCAGCAGAAAGTGGGACTCTTTGACGCTAGCACAACCGCGCCGCACCTGCAATTCCCCTGCATGTTAAAGAAATTGAGATTTTTCACAACAGCTTGCACGCGCAGGCATACAATCCCGCCATGTTTCTCGGAACGCATCTACTGCTGTACAGCCGCAACCCGGAAGCCGACCGCGCCTTCTTCCGCGACGTGCTGGAGCTGCCGGCAATCGACGCCGGGCACAACTGGCTCATCTTCGCCCTGCCGCCTGCGGAGATGGCCGTGCACCCAGCGCCAAACCCGGAAGACACACCAACGGACACTTCCTCATCGGGCGACATCTACCTGATATGCCGCAATCTGGATCGAACCATCGCAGCTCTCGCCGCCAAAGGCGTAACCTGCGGAGAGATCCACCAGGCCCGATGGGGCGAAGTCACCACCATCCCGCTGCCCGGCGGGGGCAAGCTCGGACTGTATGAGCCGCGCCACCCGCTCGCAATCGCCGTCGAGTCCTAGTTTTCTCCTTAAGCCGTACGCCGCTGGCCCGTCGCCTTGTCTCGAACCGCGCCCAGAAAAAGCGTACGCTGCAGCGAGTCCAGTCGAGGCAACAGTTGCGCTACCTCCGCAAGGAACGGATCGGCAAAGATTCCCGCCACTTCTTCCTCGCGCCGGCTGCGGGTGTCGCGCACAAGCTGGCAAACATCCACTTCCAGCGCATTCGCAATCCGCGCCAGCGAGCCCAGCGTCGGAATCGCCTTCCCATTCTCAATCTTCGAGATATAAGTGCGCGGAACCTGCATCCGGCCGGCAAGCTGCCGCTGGCTCAGGTGGCGCGCCCGGCGAATCTCCTTCACCTGCGCCGCAACCTGCAGGCCGGCTTCTTCCTCCGGCGCTACAGGCCTCACTCCCGCAACAGGCACAGGACCTGGCGCCGGAGCGGGCTCAGGCATATCAAGGGATTTGTGGCAGCGTCTGCAAAGCGAATTCTGGGTGCGGTACTGAACCAGAAGACAATGCTCGCAGCGAATGACCTCGCGGGTTGGCATCTGCATCACGGGAACCGGGCCCATTGGCACCGGCACGGGTCCTGCGACAGGCATACTCACAACGACTGTTGCCATAGGTTGTGTGCGGAGGTCCAGAGCGTGATCTCCGCGGTGCATCTCTGCACCACGATTGCTGCTAGATTGGGGGAAATGAACCATAATTGTCAATTACTCACTCAGGGTCTCCCCTAAGTTGCTACTATAATACTCGGAAAAAACCGAAAAAACACGAACCATACCGATCAATAACGAACCAAGTTAGTTAATAAGGGGAACAGATGTCCGAAACCTCCAAGAATGGAAATACATACGGCCGCAGCCAGGCCCTGAGCCTGCTTCACGAGTGGACCCAAAGCGAATCTCTGCGCAAACACGCCCTCGCCGTAGAGACATGCGTCGCCGCCTACGGCGAATCCGAAGCCGATCGCCTCGGCCTCACCGGTCCAGAACATGAGAGTGCCCGCGAGCGTCTGATAACGCTCTACTCCACCACCGCCCTGCTCCACGACTTCGATTACGAAAAGCACCCCACCCCCGCGGAACACCCCTTCGTCGGCGTCCGCGAGCTCGAGCGCCTCGGCTGGCCCGCCGAAACCCGCACCGCCATCCTCGGCCACGCGCAGTACTCCGGCGTCCCCCGCGTCACCCATCTTGATAAAGTTCTCTTCGCCTGCGACGAGCTCTCCGGCTTCCTCACCGCCTGCGCGCTCGTCAAGCCCACCAAAGCCATCGCCGACGTGGAACCCTCCAGCGTAAAGAAAAAGCTCAAAGACAAGGCCTTCGCCCGCGGAGTCAGCCGCGACGACGTCTACCAGGGCGCCGCCGGGCTAGGCGTCGAACTCGACGCCCACATAGCCTTCTGCCTCGATGCCATGAAGAAACGCGCAACGGAGCTGGGCCTGTAATCAATCGCAAGCCTGGTAATCCCTCCCCTAACTCGCTGACAACACACGTGCAAGCACTTTTGTTGGAGCACTTAGCCAACCTTAAAAGCAAAATGAGTCTCAAAACGACCGTAGGGTTTAAATAAAGCTATCCAGATGCTGCACAATCGCAAGGAGCGACACATGAAAGTTTTTCTTACCGCCACATTGATAGCGGCCAGCCTGAGCCCAATGGCTGTCGCACAGGATGCGAAAATTGACGCCCGCATTGACGCCGCACACGCCGTTCTACATGAGCTGATGAACACTCCTGACAGAGGAGTGCCGCTCGATGTCGCATCCAAAGCCACATGCGTTCTCGTCGTACCCTCTTTCAAGAAGGCCGCATTTGTTTTTGGCGCCGAATATGGACAAGGCGTGGTAACCTGCCGGACTCGGAGCGGTCGATGGAGCGCTCCCGCGTTCGTTCAACTTGAGGGAGCGAGCTTCGGATTTCAAGTTGGCGGACAATCCACGGATCTGGTTTTGATTGGCATGAATCATCATGCGGTGGATGATCTCCTGAAAGATAAGGTGAAACTTGGCGCGGATGCATCCGTGGCCGCCGGCCCGGTAGGCCGCAATGCTCAAGCCTCAACAACCGAATTGGCAAATGCCGAATTCCTTACCTATTCACGCAGCAAGGGCCTCTTTGCAGGCATCGACCTCAACGGAGATGTGGTTCACCAGAATTCCTCGGATACAGAAAAGGTCTACGGCCATAACGTTCCATACGCCAGAATCCTTGGCGGCGGCGTGCCAACTCCTCCGTCAGCGGCCCACTTTGTTGCCACTGTGAACGAGATGTTCGTGCGCGGTGTCGCCCGCCAGGACGCGGGAAAATAAAACTTCCAACGTCTTGACAACCTAAGCACGGAAGAAAAGATGGGCATGCTTCTGTTAAGGAAGCATGCCCATTCAGTTTAGGTGCGTAACTTCGTAAGAAATACTCCAGACAGCTTACTCTCAACTACCTGCCGGCTCATCCTCGCAGCCGTTCCCCTGTCTCAATCGGCATGGCAGTTTCAATCCGCCACAACCGCGCAAAATGCGCGTACAATTTCGCTGCGTATCGATTCGCGTCGGACACGTGACAAAAGTCATTTCCCAGCGCGCCCAATTTGCGTTATGCTCTGCTTCTCCTTAAGAAAGAAGAGTAACGGAGATCATCATGCCCAGCTTTCATCATCTGCTCATTCATAACGCCAACGAAATTCGCACCATCACCATGAACCGGCCGGAAAAGCGCAACGCGCTCTGTCCGCTGCTCATGCAGGAGATCACCCAGGCGCTCGATGAAGCCGAGGACTCCGACTGCCGCGTCGTCATCCTCACCGGCGCTGGCCCCGCCTTCTGCGCCGGCCTCGACATGGAGCACCTCTCCACGCTCCATGCCACCACAGAGGAAGAAGACCGCCGCGACTCCGAAAACATGGCCAACGTCCTGCGCACGCTCTACGAATTCTCCAAGCCCGTCATCGCCGCCGTCAACGGCCCGGCCATCGCGGGCGGCATGGGCCTCGCCATGCTCGCCGACTTCACCCTCGCCGTCCCTGAAGCCAAATTCGGCTTCACTGAAGTCAAGCTCGGCTACGTGCCCGCCATCGTCGCCTCCTTCCTCCTTCGCCAGGTCGGAGAAAAGGTCACCCGTGAGCTGCTCATATCCGGCAGGCTCATCCGAACGCAGGAAGCGTATCACCTCGGCGTAGTCACACAGATCGTCAACGCTGAAGAACTCATGCAGACCGCGTATGCATGCGCTCAGGGCCTTCTGCAGAACAGCCCGCAGGCCATGCGGGAGGTCAAGCGCCTTCTCGCCATGCACTCCAAGCGCAGGCTCGACGAGGAGATCGAAGACGCCATCGAGGTCAACGCGCACCAGCACTCCGCAGAAGACTTCCGTGAAGGCGTACAGGCATTTCTGAAGCACCGCAAACCCGAATGGCCCAGCCTGCATACCAGGGTTTAGCCCATCCGGCCTTGCTCGCTCTCGCTGGGGTGGAACAGCACTCCCACCCCTCAGCCACAACCCCGTGTCATCCTGAGCGGGTGAGAATGATTCTAGAAATTATTGATTCTGATTGAGCTAAATGCCACGAATTTGGCTGTGTAGGAACTGTGCAGAGCGAATGTGCAGAATCCGGTTTGAATGACAGCTTTCTCCTTGCGGAAGAGGGCCGGGAGAAACCCGCAGGGTGTCTCCCGCGCCGCTGAAAATGGCAGACGGGAGCCTACGCATCCCGTCTGTCGGTTTCTCGTGTGTCGTCCGATTGTTACATGGTGACGGCGTGATTTTCATGCCGCAACTGCCTCCAGTTCCTCGCTGGTTACGCCCTCGGCGATGGGCGGCTCCAATGCGGCAAGGATGACGCTGGCGGTCTGCTGGATGACTTCCAGTGATTCGGCCAACAGTGAGGCGTTGCCCTTATAAAGCTGGATGTACGACGCGCTGGCTTCTTCGTTGACCAACCCAACGGCTTTGCCGACAACAAACGCTACCGCCTCGGCTTCTGTCTCGCGCGCGGTCTTCGTGGTGGCCGTGCGGCGTTCGCTGCGGTGCAGGAGTTCGTGAGCCGTTTCATGGACAAGCGTGGCGAAGGTTTCTGCCTTCGACTGTCCGGGCAGGATGGCGATGCGTCCGCCGTAGCTCATGCCAAGCGCGGGTGCGATCTTCTCGCTGTAGACAAGCTGAATGCCTTTGCTGTTGAGGAATTCTGCCAATCGTTCGATGTTCTCGCCGGGGTCGCCGGTGACCTCGTTTAGCGCAGGCAGTTCTACACCATCGGTTTGCGAAATATCAAAGACGTAGGCGTTACGGAAGCCGAGCAATACTCGCTCGTTCTGTTTGGTAATGTCCTTGTTGGCTTCCGCGTCTTTCTTGCGACGAACCCCAACGACGGGTGCGAGAATGCGGATGCCCTTCTGTCCGGCCTTAACGCTACGGCCAAGATTCTTCCACGTCCAGAACCCCGCTACTCTTTTTGCCGAGGGCATTTGTCGCGCGATCTCCAGCACGTTTCCGAAGCTGTACTGGTGAAAGCGGCTCATGGCCGTGAGGTAGTTGGTGAGAGCTTCCGAATGTCCGGCCTCCAGTTGCTCAATCAGCAGCTTGATATTGGTGGCAACCAATTCCTGCTTGGTATGGGGCTTCTTGCTGTCGATGGTGGTAATGGTGGTGTTCATGGTGTTTGCTCCTTGGTTTTGGCTTTTGCACCTCCGCGTTGAAACGCGGCATGTACATGCCGAACGCCACCTGGCGAAGGCGGGGGTAGCAAACGGAAAGGTCTTCGAGCGGAGCTTTTTGGGGGGACTGCGCGTAGCGTGGGGGAGCCAAAACCCGAAGGGCGAATGGCCTTGCAGAGCGCGGGGGGCAGCGCCCACTAGGGAGCCTTGGTTTCCTTATCGAGTGCGCGTCCGCGCACAGTATTTATAGGAAGGGCGTTGCGGGAGGGAGACTCCCGCAGAGGTGGCAGCGAAGAACGCGAACGCGGTCGCAGCGCGGAGGACACCTCCTCCGCAGACCCCAGAAAGTTGTTTGTGTGGCTTCGCGTAAGTGCTTCGATCAAACTGGCGAATCGGTGCTGCCCTCAGGATGGGCAGGCAGTCTTTACATCCCGAGTCCAAACTCGATGCTATGTTCGTGCCTCGGCGCAATCTCGGGCTGCGGCGGCGTGATGGATTTCTCCAGCTTTATCGCTGGCATGTGGGCGCTCTCATGGGACACATCATGCCCTAACGCCTCCGGTAACTTTGTGCGGTCGTTGGTGTATACCTGTGCGTCTTCCGCGCCGCGCGAGACGGCTACGTATGCCATGCGGCTGTTGAGCAGGTCTTTTGCGGCCAATTCCGTATCGACATGAATCAAGACACGCTCGGCGGTTTGCCCCTGGCTGGAATGGCTCGTCACCGCATAACCGTGATCGAGATGCGGATGCTCGCGCGCGTCGAGCTGCACGTCGCGGCCTCCGTCCATCTTCAAGCGCATCTGCCCATCATGCCCGATAGCTTCGACCGTCCCTAATTCGCGGTTGGCAATCTTCAAGTTATTCGCTGGCGCGGTGAACTGGATGCGATCACCCACAGCGAAGCTGCGCGGTTCTTCTCGATACACAGAGACGCCCTGCTGCCGTCGAGGATCATAGGTTAGCTCTGAGCCATCGGCCCGCACCACCGTCAATAGGTTTTTCTCCGCATCCACGCTCTTGACCCGCGCGTACTCGCCGCGTTCCATGCCCGTCTCTTTCGACGCACGCGCGTAGCGCACGACGTCGTTGAACTCGTACCGCGCAGCCCATGTCCGCTCCGGCCCGGTGAGGTCCTGGCGCGGCACAAGTGTTTGAATGCGATGTTCGTCTTTACTGACAGAGCCGCGCTCCTGCATCTCTACATGGATACGTTCATTGATCTCCATACGGGAACGGTTGTCGGGCGAGACGACGAGCGTACCCTCCGGCGACTTCGCATACTCCTTCGCAATCGCGGCGATACGTTCTTCGCGTCCTGCGATCTCATGAACGCGGCCCTGCCGCTCTAAACGCTGCACGGCCTCGCGCACCTCGCCACGCGCAAGTTGCTCGACCACCTGTTTCAACTCCGGATCTTTCTGGCGCACGATCTCTTCGAGTTTGACTGTTTTCATGCCCGCATCCTGGAGCTGCGCGAAGGGACGCCCGGCCTCTACCGCCTCATGCTGCCGCCGATCACCTACCAGCAACACGCGATCATTCGGATGCAGACGATTCACAAACTCGTGCATCTGCTTGGTGGAGGCAAGCGAAGATTCGTCGAGCACATACAATCGTCGATCACCCGTGTCCGGCTGCTGTCCGCGTGCAAGATGCTTTTGCAGCGTGGATGTTTCCATACCGGCATCGGCCAGCTTTTGCGCCGCGCGGGACGTAGGGGCAAAGCCTTCCACTTTGTACCCTTCGGCTTCCGCGCCTTCACGGATGACGGCCAGTGTCGTGGTCTTACCTGCCCCGGCGACGCCGTCCAATCCCACCATCTTTTCGCGGGAAAGAAATATCTCATCGATGACATGTCGCTGCGAGGCATTCAGCTCCGGGTGCCGGTTCTCCGTCACAACCCGAATACGCGAATCCACAAGCATCGGATCATTCACTCCACGCTGATTGCCTTCCTGCATCCGTGCGACGATCTCGCGTTCCATGCGAAGCATGGCAGCGGTGGTGTACTGCTCTCCCGCTCCGGCATGATCGACGGTGCGGAACTCGCCTCGCGCGGCCCGCTGCTCAAACTCCTGTCGGATGTGGGCATACGTTGTCTCACCCATCCCTCGACTGAGCGCCGCTTCCAGAAGCTCGCGCCGGTCCAGCACGGCGGAACGCTCGAAGAGATGGTCACGGGCATAGGTCACGGCCTGCTTCGCGATTCGATCGGGTTCGTAGACGTGGCGCTGTTCATGCGCCCGCGCCTCGGCCACAACTTTGTCGGCCTGATGTCCATACTGCGCTGCCAGCTCGCGGTGCCGCTCCAACACCTCTCCCGGCGAGAGCAGTTCCTTGCTATCCCGCGTTCGGTGAGCGGCAACCTGCGCGGCTCCCGCTCCGTCGAGTCCCATCTCGCGCAAATGATCTTTGATCTGCTCCCGGCGCGGGCTGCTGGCCTCCAAATACTCTTTCGTATAGCCTTTGATCTCCGGCTGCCCATGCTTGCCCCGCTCCAGTTCGTAGCCCAACCCCTGCAACCGCATCGCCAGCTCGGAACGGTACACGCTGGTGGCATAGCGTTGCGAAGCGAACAGCTCCTGCGGTTGCAAGGCGCGGGTTTGTCCGTTGTCGCGCTCGGTGACGTTGAAGATCACAGCATGGGTATGGAGTTGCGGCGCGGCGTAGCCATCTACTGGACGCGCCGTGTCATGCTCGAAAGTCGCCGCAACGAATTTGCCTGTCGTCTCCGGCACATGGACGTTGCCAATCCGCGCCTGGGTGTACCGCTCCAGTTCGGCCAAAGCGACACACACGCTTTCCCGATGCGCCTCTCTCACGCGCTCATCACCGCCTACAAGTGCGGTGAGAGAAACTGACTTCGGCGCAGAGAACGTAGCATCCCAACCGGCGCGATGCTCCACGCTCGTCACTTCCTTGCCGAACTTGCCTTCATAGGTTTTGGAAACCTGATGGCGAACGAGCTGCGCTTCCGTGTGCGGATGCTGGCCTTCGGTCAGCCTCGCAAAGTGCTCATTGCCAACCGCACCTTCCAAGCCCCACTGCTCGGCCAGCTTGCCTTGCCACTCGCTGTGTCCCTGCTGGTCGCGGCTCCAATAGTTCTGCCGCTCCGAAGCAAACTCCCGCTCATGGTACGTCCGCACCTGGCTTGCCGAGAGCGGTCTGGAGATGGTCAGCATCTGTGCTCTGCTCCTGTCTTTGCCTCACTCAATCCCTTTGGATTCGTCCCACACAAACCCGTTGTTCTTCGCAGCGGGTGTTTGAGGAGGCGGCAGTGCGGTCTGTGTGGCTGCTGACGTGGCCTGCTGCGTCGTTGCCGGTTTGGCTAAGGGACGAACCTCAATCAACGGCTTCGCGGCAGAGGCTCGCAGTACCCGTTGCCTCTGTAGACTCTTCCTGAAGTCAGCGCCCGAGCTGAGCACTTTCTGCCCCAGCTCCCGCCATAGCGGAACCGGCTTTCCCCACAGATACCGCTCCCGGCGAGCGCTCCGCCACGACAGGATCAGCGACCAGAGAAGCAGTGCAGCGACGAGCAGCAAAGCTGGCTGTACAAAGTAGTGCCACACAGGCTCTCCATAGAAAAATTCCTCCCGAAGCAGTGCCACCAGCTTCGCTGAATTCACCTCCGTCGGCAACCCTCGTTCGATGCCTGTCCAGCCGTCCATCTCCGCCTTCCGGTTCATCCAGAAGGGCAGGATGTCCCCTTTCCAGAGCAGCTCCCGAGCCGGAATCGGAAGCAGGTCGGCTTCGGTAGCAAGTGCATATTGCAGGATCGGTTTGTTCCTCTTCGATCCGGCTTCGGGTTTGAACTTCCATACCCATTGAATCTCGCTCGTTGCTGCCGGGTCTTTCTCATGCCAGGAACTGGCCAGATATGCGCCGACGTAGTACCGCTGGAGCGGCGTCAGGGTATAGAGCAGTGGACGCAGAAACACCCCAAAGCCAGCGCCCAGCAGGAACACTCCGGCCACGAAGACAAAGAGAAGTTTCTTCATCGCTCACCACCTCCCGGTCCGTCCTGAGACAGAAACTCTTCGAGCAGCTTGCGGGCGTCCGCCAGCTTCCGCGCATTCGCCTGGTCACGGATTTTGACCACGGAATCGGGCAGCAGATGCTTGCCTTCCGCGTTCGCCTGGGCTGTCGCGTGGAAGAGATTCAAGAGCATGTAGCGCAGTGCTGAGACCTCGGCCAGCACCAATTCGGTAGGGTCTGCTGGACGCTCCCGTGCGGCTTTCAGGGCCAGCTCGCGCAGCCATTCCGCCAAGGTCTTCCCCGCACCTTCGGCGGCGGTTTCTACCTCGGCCAGCTCTTCCGGCGTGACCCTGGTTGCAATGGTTTTGGCACGGAGAACCGGACGCGCTTCGCCACTCGGCGAGGCTGGAGACTGCAACGAAGCCGGGATGCGGGGAGTGCCCATAGGAGAACCCGCTCAAAAATAGCTTGCACCCTGCGATTTTGGCCGTCAAGCGCCGGATGCGGCAAGCCATTCTCTATCAGTGAGTTTACACAGCGCGCCCTCTCTGGCACATTCTGGTTTACGCGCGTAAACGCATCAAAACTGTTCTCGATTGGAAGGCCGTCAAGTTACTGATTTCCTGAGCGTTGACACCCGTAAACGCGGGCATAAGTTACGTTTACCAGCAGCATCCCGTTTGGGGGTGACGTGTCGTAGCGCCAACCCGATGCGCAAGCATCGTGCTCTTCAAACGCAGTAGCAACCAGACTGGAGGACATGATGTAGACCGCATCAAGCCGGCATGATGTAGCGGATGAAAG
>NZ_JBEKYX010000010.1:0-63386 GCF_049510455.1 Occallatibacter sp.
GCGAGCTGCAACAATCCTGCGGCGTTTGCGCTGCTGACGGAGCTGGCCTGGCGTCGGGAGCGGCTCGATCTGGCGAAGTGGTTTGCGGATTGGTCTGCGTATCGTTACGGTGGACGCGACGCCAATGCGGCGCATGCGTGGGATGTGCTGCGCGCGACTGCATACAACGAGAAGGCAGGCGAGTGGAGTGAGTCGCATGACAATCTCTTTTCTACGCAGCCGAGCCTGAGTGCAAACTCCGGCGCAACGTGGAGCCCGCATGAGCCGAGATACGATCTTGCGGTGTTTGCATCTGCGATTGGGCCGTTGCTTGAGACGCAGCCTGAGCTGCGGGCGAGCTCGGCGTATCGCTATGACCTAGTGGATGTGGCGCGGCAGACATTGGCGAATCAGAGCCGCGTGCTGCTGCCAGAGATACAGGCTGTGTATGCGGCGAAGGATGCTGCGAAATTTCGTGAACTGACGGCGAGGTGGATGGAAAAGATTGCGCTTCTCAATAAAATCGTCGGCACGGATAAGGCGTTTCTGCTGGGGCCTTGGCTGGCTGCTGCGCGGGCTGCAGGAAAGACAACGGCGGAGCAGGATGAGTTCGAGTTCGATGCGCGCAGCCTGCTGGTGGAGTGGGGTCCGGCTGCCTCTGCGCCTACGAACATTCATGACTATGCGAATCGCGAATGGAATGGGCTGCTGGAGTTTTATGCGGAGCGCTGGAAGCTGTACTTCGACTCGCTGCAGACGGCGCTTGAGAAAAACGAATCGGCAAAGGCGATTGATTGGTTTGCAGTGCATGAGAGCTGGGCGAAGCGGACGAATCGCTATGCGGAGCGGCCTGAGGGCGATGCTTACACAGTGGTGCGTGGGGTAAGTGCGGCGATTACTGCTTCGTGATTACAGGTGCGCGAAGTTGTGTTCGCGCAGGAACTGATTGCGGAGGGTGACATCACGAAAGGCTTCTGTACCACCGGGGCGAAGCGTGGAGAGCGCGCCGGTGATGTTGCCCGCGCGCGCTGCTTCTTCATAGCTTGCGCCGCGCAGAAATGCGAAGAGGAAGCCTGAGTTGAAGCTGTCGCCGGCGCCGATGGTATCGATGGGAGTGACGGGAACGCCGGGGACAATGATGCGCTTGCTTTCGGCCTGTACCACCGCGCCGTTTTTGCCGCACTTCACAGCGATTACAGGCACCCTGGCTGAGAGCGTGGTGAGAGCTTCATCGAGTGTATTGCGGCGAGCGATTTTGAGGATTTCGTTTTCGTTGGGCAGGAGAATGTCAACGTAATCGAGCAGCTCATGCAGCACGCCTTCCCATCGGTCTTCGGGGTCGTCGTTGGTGTCGAGCGAGATGGTGAGGCCGTCGCGCTTGAGATCGCAGAAGAGTTGCGGGAGATCCTTTTCGAGACCGCGATGCAGAAAGAGTGATGAGAGATGGAAGTGGCGGGCTGAGGCAAGGTAGGCGTAGTCGAGATCGGCGCGCGACATCTCAGCCATGACGCCGGGATAGGTGAACATGCGGCGCGTGGCGCCATGCGGAAGGATGAGGGTGACACCGGTGGATGCCGAGCCGGTGGAGTGGGTGACGCGCGACAGATCGACGCCGGATTCCTTGAGGCGATTGAGCGCGATGGGGCCGAGTGAGTCTGCTTCGGAATTTGCGCCGACGCGCGTGATAAAGCCGACCTGCGCGCCGAGCACGGCAAGATTGTGCGCCAGAATGGCGGAAGAGCTGCCCAGGGTCAACTGAAAATCGCTAGCCAGCAGCTCGCGCTCGACGGGCAGCTCCGTGGGCAGACCGTAGAGGATGAGATCGAGATTGATTTCTCCAGCGATTGCGATATCAAGCTTTTTCATGCGATGTGCGATGTACCGATTTGAGTGTAGGTGGGTGCGAGAATTGCCGTCAATCATCCGAAATAAATCGTAATAAAATGTAATTCACCTGCTGTCTGGACGGACGGAGCAAGCCCGTTGCCGTATCGTGAGGTGGTTTGGTTCGCCGGGCAATGAGGAGTCTGCAATGCAGGACAAATTTGTAGATATGGTGAGCGCCAAGGCGGAAGTAGATCTGCCGCTGAGCAGCTTTCAGCCGCGCTCATCGCTGACCACTGCGGTGACGGTGGTGGAGAAGCCGAAGTTTCCGGCAATTGATTATCACAATCATCTGGATTCGACGGAGCCGCGCAAGGTGCTGGGCATTATGGACCGGTGCGGCGTGGAACGGGTGGTGAACATTACGATGCGGACCGGCGAAGAGGGCCTTGCCATGATGGACCGCTTTCATGGCGCTGCGCCGGAGAGATTCTTTTCAATCGGATGGATGGATTGGAGCGATGTGACGCGTGCGGATTTTGTGCAGGCTACGCTCGACCGCATCCAGCGGATGTTGGATCATGGCGCTGTCGGAATCAAGTTCTGGAAGGACTTTGGGCTGACGGTGCGCGATGCCGACGGCAAGCTGCTGCGGATTGACGATGAGCGCTTTGCGCCGATCTTTGCAGCGTGCGGCGAGTGGAAGCTGCCGGTCATGTTTCATACGGCGGACCCGACGGCATTCTTTCAGCCGATTGACCAGCACAACGAGCGGTACGAGGAGCTGGCCGCGCATCCGGAGTGGGGCTTTCAGGATTCGCCGGTGACGAAGCGCGAGCTGATCGAGCAGCGAAATCGAGTCATAGCCCGGCACCCGGAGGTGACGTTTGTGGGCGCGCACTGCGCGGAATGCAGTGAGAATTTGCAGTGGCTTGGCGAGCAGCTGGATGCGCTGCCGAATCTGATGATCGACATCAGTGCGCGCACGCCGGAACTGGGACGGCAACCGTACCGTGCACGGAATTTTTTCCTGAAGTATTCCGATCGGATTTTGTTCGGCACGGACCTGCTGCCGGAAGACGCGATGTACCGGCTTTACTTCCGCTTTCTTGAGACGGCGGATGAGTATTTTGAGTATCCCTCGCATACCTCGCGGCAGGGACGGTGGAATATCTATGGGCTGTTTCTGCCGGACGATGTGCTCAGGAAGGTGTATCGGGAGAATGCGCTCAAGCTGTTGAAGCGGTAGAGGGAAGAGCTTGCAATGCCGCAAAGTTTGAAGGCTCTGTTGAAGGAGCCAGGGCACTCGTGCTTAGAGGTCTTCCTTTCGCAGCACAGATCGTGACGGGTCGCGCGGATCCACGTGAACCATGATGTTGCGGCCCTTATAAGAAGCTGCCCAGCTTTGAGCTTCTGCTTCCGTATCGAGCATCCGGCAGAACTCACCCATTTGCAGTTCAGGATTGCGATAGAAGTAGGTGAGTGTGGCGACGTAGCCGACGATGCGCTCTCCGGATTGGCCCTGCTCCTTTTGCGCGACAACGCTGACGACATCCACGACAGCAGAGATTTTTGTCCAGTCCTGCCCGCGGATGCCGTTCAGCCATTGGAGGAAGAACCTCCAGTAGCGAGCCGCGATTCCGCCTGTAAAAACGATGGCGAAGAGCGCCAGGTGGTACCAGCTCTGGAATGTGCCGCGTGTCATCATGCCAGCGCTCAGCAGACGGTGACTTCGATGCTTGCTTTGCGGAGTGCGGCGAGATCGGTCTTGGCGATACCGCGATCTGTAATGACATGATGCAGCGAGGCTGTGGGGCAGAGGAGCGAGAGGCTGCGCTTGCCAAATTTGCTGGAGTCGCAGACGGCGACGGTGCGGCGCGCCACGTCCATCATGGCGCGATTGACGCGTGCCTCAAGCAGGTTCGGGGTAGAGAGCCCGAAGTCGACATCGAAGCCGTCCACGCCGAGAAAGAAGATATCGGCGCTCAGCTTGCGCAGGGTTTCTTCAGCCAGCGGACCCACTTGCGAGAAAGAATTCTTTCGCACATTCCCGCCGGTGAGAATGACTTCGATATTGGTTCCGGAAAGCTCAACGGCAATGTTGACCGCGTTGGTAATGACGGTGAGGCTCTGAAAGTTTCGGAGGGCACGGGCAATGGCGGTGGTAGTGGTGCCGGAATCGAGAATGACGACCTGGCCTTCAGAGACCAGTTTGACGGCCTCCGCGGCGATGGCGTTCTTTTCTTCGCGATGAAGTTTTTCTTTGTCGAGCAGGCTGGGATCTTCAAGGACATTGCCCCTGGCAGTCAGCGCGCCGCCGTGGGTCCTGTAGACGTGCCCCCTGGCGTGAAGGGTTTCAAGATCCTTGCGAATCGTAACCTGTGACGTATGGAAACGCTGGGCCAGGTCCACGACCAGAACGCGGCCCTCCCGGTTGAGGATCTCAAGAATGGCTCTCTGTCGTTCTTCGCTTAGCACGTTGTGTCAGCTCGTAAAAACGCTTGTTTCAATTGGATGCCTGAGCCGGTATTGTAATTGCCCACGGGAATGCTATTCCAGAGGCAAGATTACGTCTGAAGCAATTACGCGTATGATCCGGAGCAACAACTGTTCAAAAAGCACATTTACTTTCATATCTTGCCTGCAAAAGAAATCATTCGTAATATATCGACAGGTTCGTCGAACTTTGCATCCAATGTTTTCAGGTAGTTTCTGGAAGGTACAGAATGGATCCTTTATCCAATTTGCTCGCTGAACCGGCTGCCCGACGGGCACAGCGGGGAACCGTGCATACTCCGCGCGAGATTGCGCAGCAGCCCGACACATGGCAGAAGACGTTCTCGCTTCTTGCAAGCAGGCAGGATGAGATTGCCGCCTTTCTCAAGGCCACAGGCCTGATGAGCGCCAGCGGACGGAGGCCAACGGTGCTTCTGATCGGCGCGGGAACTTCGGATTATATTGGGCGGTGCCTGCATCATCTGCTGCGCGCCGAATGGCAGTGCGAGGTGATTCCGGTTCCAAGCACCAGCCTGCTTACGGATTTCTCGGACTACCTGGTTCCGGACAAGCCGTATCTTTGGATACATTTTTCGCGCTCCGGGGATAGCCCGGAAGGCGTGGCGGTGCTGGAACAAGCGCTGGCCGAGCTGCCGGATATGCATCACCTGGTGATTACCTGCAATGCGGGAGGACGCGAGATCGGGATGGTGCAGGGAAGGCCGAATTGCCTGGGCATAGTGCTGGAGGATGCGACGAACGATCGCGGCTTGGCGATGACGAGTTCCTTCTCCAACATGGTGCTGGCGGGGCAGTTGCTGGCGCACACGTTTACCGCGGAGAGCTACGAGCCGATCTTTCAGGAGATTGTGGAGGCAGGGCGGGATTTTCTTCCGCGCGCGGCGGAGATTGCGGAGAAGCTTGCGCGGGAGGGTTACAGCCGGGCCTGTTTTGTGGGCTCAGGTCTTCTGGCCGGCGTGGCGCAGGAGTCCGCGCTGAAGCTGCTGGAGCTTACGGCTGGCCAGGTGAAGACGATGTCGGAGTCCACGCTGGGGCTGCGTCATGGCCCCATGGCGGCACTGGATGAGGAAACACTTTTTGTAAGCTTTTTGCCGGGATCAGAGGCGCGGCGGAACTATGAGATCGATCTGCTGCGGGAGATTGGCGAGAAGCGGCTGGTAAGGACACGCGTGGCTGTAGCGGGCAGCGGCGGCGCACTTGAGCAGAGCGGAGCGGCGGAGCATTTTCTTGCGCCGCGAGGCCAATGGAAGATTCCGGATTTTTATTTGCCGGTGGTGGATGTAATCTTCGGGCAGTTGATGGGCTTGTTCTCGTCACTGCAGCTTGGGTTCATGCCGGATACGCCGAGCCCGAATGGGGCAATCAGCCGCGTGGTGCAGACCATCGAGATTTATCAAGCGTAACTGGGTACAATCGCAATCCATTTTGCGCAAAGAGGAGTGTCAGGTGATCCATCGGTCGCCGCGTACTTTTGCCTGCCTGAGTGTTGTGGCTGCCTGCATGGGCGCCGTGCTGCCCCTACAGCTCTGCATGGCGCAGACAGCCAGGCTGGACGCGAACGGCGGCAGTGTCCGTAGCGCGGGAATTGTTGCCGAATGGCAGGCCCACGGTAATCGGCCTGCGGCGTTGACCGTGCGCGGAGAACAGAGCGCGATTGTGCTGGAGAGCCCGTTTGCGATTTCCATCAAAGATCGCGGCGTGCTGAACACGGCAGAGCTGACTCCTGAAGGCGAGCCGAGCGTAGAGCAACTGAAGCCGGAGCCTGGGGCTTCACGATTCTCCGACCGTGTGCCAGGTGTAGCGGTGCATTATCAGCTTGCCGACCCGCAGGGCGAGTTTCATGCGGTCTGGTCGCTGATTCTGCGCGAGGGATCGAATTATGTGCGCCAGTCGTTGACGATTACAGCGGGCGATAAGCCGGTGAGCATCACGGGAGTGCGGCTGATTGATGCGCACGCGCCGGGGATGGAGGTTGCGGGCACGGTGAATGGTTCGCCGCTGGTGGCAAGTGAAGACAAGGCAGATTTCTTTCTTGGCTTCGAGCATCCGTTGAGCGAATCGAGTGTCGTGGGCAATCGCGGTGTAAGCGCGCTCTCGATTGCGGTGCCGCTGGGTGCGCATCAGGCCGCAACGTACTCCGCGGTCATTGGCATTGCGCGCAAAGCACAACTGCGGCGTGATTTTCTTGCGTACATTGAGCGCGAGCGCGCGCATCCATATCGCACGTTCCTGCATTACAACAGTTGGTTCGATATTGGCTTCTTTACGCAATACACACAGCAGGACGCGCTGACGCGCATTCATGAGATTGGCGATGAGCTGAACAAGAAGCGCGGCGTGACGCTGGATTCGTATCTCTTTGACGATGGCTGGGACGATCATAACGATCTGTGGCGAATCCGCTCAGACTTTAAGGATGGGTTTACACCACTCAAAGAGGCTGCTGCGGAGTACGGCACCGCGCCCGGGATCTGGCTTTCGCCGTGGGGCGGCTACGGCAAGCCGAAAGATGAGCGCGTGGCTACAGCCAAGCGCGATGGGTATGAGTTGGCCGGCGGGCTGCTCGCGCTCTCCGGGCCGAAATACTACGCGCGCTTCCACGAAGCAGTGACGGAGCTGGTGACGAAGTACGGGATCAACCAGTTCAAGCTCGACGGCACAGGCAACGCGGACCAGGTGATCAAGGGAAGCCAGTTTTCAAGCGACTTTGACGCGGCGATTCATTTGATCGGCGATCTGCGGCAGTTGAAGCCGGACATTTATATCAACCTGACGACGGGCACGTATCCCTCGCCCTTCTGGCTGATGTATGCGGATTCCATCTGGCGTGGCGGCGACGACACGGAACACGAGGGCGTGGGAACGTGGCGCGAAAAGTGGATCACCTATCGCGATGCGGATGTGTATGACGAGGTGGTGAAGCGTGGACCGCTCTATCCACTGAACTCGCTGATGCTGCACGGCATTGTGTATGCGCAGAAGGCGCCGCATCTCTCAACCGATCCGGGCAACGATTTTGCGAATGAAGTCCGCAGCTACTTTGGCACCGGCACGCAATTGCAGGAGCTGTACATTACGCCGAAGCTATTGAGCGATGCCAACTGGGATGTGCTGGCGGAGAGCGCGAAATGGTCGCGCACGAATGCGGCAACGCTGAAAGACACGCATTGGGTGGGCGGCGATCCGCGCTGGTTGCAGGTGTATGGATGGGCCTCATGGTCGGCTGCGAAAGGGATTTTGACGCTGCGCAATCCGAGTGACAAGCCGCAGACGATTTCGCTCAATGTGGAGCAGATCTTTGAGCTGCCCGCAGGTGCGCCGCGCCGCTACAAGGCGCACAGCCCGTGGGCCGCGGATGCTGCTACGCCCGCGATGGATCTGCGCGCGGGCCAGCCGCATACGTTTCAATTAGGCCCGTTCCAGGTGCTGACGCTGGAGGCGCTGCCGCAGTGAACAAGAGATTCGGAATTGTTGTCGCGGTACTGGCGCTGATTGCCGGCGCAGCCGCTTTATGCGCGCAGCCTGCGCCCTCGGATCACGTCTTGCATGCGGTGGGCGACCATTTTGAGCTGGACGGCAAGCGCTTTCAGATCATCTCCGGCGCAATTCACTATGCCCGTGTGCCGCGCGCGTACTGGCGTGACCGTCTGAAGAAGGCGAAAGCGATGGGGTTGAATACCGTGGAGACGTACGTCTTCTGGAATCTACATGAGCCGGAGCCAGGCAAGTACGACTTCAGCGGGCAGAACGATGTGGCGGAGTTCATCCGCGAAGCGCAGCAGGAAGGACTATATGTAATTCTGCGTCCCGGTCCATACGTGTGCGCGGAGTGGGAGTTTGGCGGCTATCCCGCATGGCTCTTGAAGAATCCTAATATCAAGGTGCGGACCTCCGATTCAGCATTCATGGAACCGGCAACGCGCTGGCTGCATCGATTGGGTCAGGAACTTGCTCCACTGCAAAGCGGCAACGGCGGGCCAATCATTGCAACACAAGTAGAGAACGAATACGGCAGTTTTGGATCGGATCACGCGTACATGGAGCAGATTCACCAGGCACTGATCGATGCGGGATTTACGAAGTCGATGCTGTACACGGCGGACGGCGCGGATGAGCTTCCGAATGGCACGCTGCCGGAGCTTCCCGCTGTGATTAACTTCGGCACAGGCGGCGCGAAGGAAGAGTTTGCCAAGCTTGAAAAATTTCGCCCAACGGGACCGCGCATGTGCGGCGAATACTGGGCCGGATGGTTCGATCACTGGGGCGAGCAGCATCACACGGAGAGCGCAAAGACTGAGGCCGACGAGCTGAAGTGGATGCTGGAGCAGGGCTTCAGCGTGAATCTGTATATGTTTCACGGCGGCACAAGTTTTGGCTGGATGAACGGCGCAAACATGGACGGCAAGAAGTATCAGCCAACCGTGACCAGCTATGACTACGACGCGCCGGTAAGCGAGAGCGGCGAGCTGACGCCGAAGTATGCGCTCTTCCGCGAAGCGATTGCAAAGGCAACTGGCGTTGTGCCGCCCGCACCGCCTGCGCCGATTGAAACACGCGCGTATGCCTCCGTTGAGTTCACGCGCTCAGCATCGTTGTTTGCGAGCCTGCCAGGGCCAGTGAAATCGAGCGATGTGCAACCAATGGAAGCGCTGGGGCAGAACTATGGGTACATTCTCTATCGCACAACGGTAGATGCGGCGCAGAGTGGCGAACTAAAACTCGATGCTCTGCACCAGTACGCGCAGGTGTATCTCGATGGCGAGCTGATTGGCACGCTGGACCGGCGGCTGCCGCAGGACACGCTGACACTGGCGATTGCGCATGATCCTGCGCAGCTCGACATCCTCGTCGAGAACTCGGGCCGCGTGAACTTTGGGCATCAGTTTCCAATGGAATGGACCGGAATTACGCATGAAGCGACGCTGGGCGGCAAAGCGCTGGCGCATTGGCTGATGTATTCGTTGCCCATGCAGCAGACAAGCACGCTGCCGTTTGCGGAGAGGCCATGCGAGGGAGCGTGTTTTTACGAAGCAAGCTTCAACGTCGATCAGCCCGCTGATACATTTATCGACACGCGCGCGTTTGGCAAAGGCATGGTGTGGGTGAATGGCACGCCGCTGGGGCGATTCTGGAAGATCGGCCCGCAGGGCGCACTGTACCTGCCCGCGCCGTTTTTGAAGCGAGGCCGCAACAGCGTCGTCATCTTTGACCTTGAAGGCAAAAGCAATCCCACGCTGAAATTTTCCGACAAGCCGATTCTCGACTTTCGTCCATAGCTGCCGCAAAAATAATCAGGCAGTCATGCGCGCATCCACGCGAAGCCATAAGGCAAGTTGCCGCAGCAGCCATATATTGCGCTCGAAGAGCCTTGTGGCGTAATGTAGTGCGGCAATCTCCTTTGTCTTTTCGGCGTAATCCGCATACATCCGATCGCGCATTTCTTCCATCATGCTGCCGCGATCATCGGTAACGCGTACGAGCAAGTCGATGCGCACAAAATCGCGCGTTGTAAGCGCATCGTTGGCCATGAGAAGAATCGTATCGAGCGCTTCCAGAAGTGTCATGGCCAGCTCATTCCCGGCATAGTGTTGCAGCGTCTCGGCAAACAGAAAGACATTTTCATCCAGCGCCCGCAGGGTTTCCTCTTTGTGCTGAAACGAAATCACCCGCGCCGCCAGATCTGTTGCGATGGGCTGCTTCACCAACGCCGCAAGAAAGCTTGTAATCTCGCCTTCGAGCACGCCGGCTGCGTCATGCAGAGACTTCAGCGTTACGCTTTCACGACCGCGCACGATATCCAGATAGCGCCTGAGCGCGAGCATGATTCGCATCTGCTCCAGTGCTACCAGCTCCGGCGTCGCCTCAGGAGAACGCAAGGCCTCCGGTTGCAGATACATCGGTTGCGACAGGCTTTGCTCCGGCGTCGCCGGTGAAATTTTTGCCAGCCACTTTGGCGCCCATTTCAACCCGGCGATGCCTACCGCTGCAATCGTCAGATTCAGCGTGAGAAACATCAGCGCAATCTGACCCGGCAGCGTGGGTGAGAGTTTTGTGAAGGCTGCTTGCAGCAGCGGCAAGCTCGACTCTCGTTCGATGAGCAGCAGCGCGCCCAAAAGGATGGCGGCAATGGCATTTGAAAAAATCTGATACCAGGCAATCTGCCTGGGAATGCCGCGCAGTGTGCTGGTTAGAAAATGCATCGCGACCGCCGCGCCCAGCCCCAGGCCCGCAATTGCCATGAGCGCCGGAAACTCGGTTCGCAGTCCGACCTTTTCGACCGTGATGATAATGGCCGCACAGCCGGCCGAAGAGTGAATCACGCTGCGCATCAGCAGGCCCACAACAAATGCGGCATCCGGCCATCGGTCAAAAAACCGCGCAGCAGTCATCAGCCCATGCGATCCGGCCAGCGGGCTGAAGGCCTGCTTCATCATGTCCAGCCCGAAAAAGACAAGCCCGATAGAAAGCAGTCCGGCAATCCACGGCTTCCACCTGCCAAGCAGCTTGAACGCCAGAATCGTGCCGCAAATGCCGATCAGCATCAGGATGGGAAGATGAAGATCGACCGCGGCAACCAGCACAAGCGCCGCGGTGCCAATGTTGGCGCAGGAGAGCACGACAAGCGCCCGGCTCAGCGGCAGCAATCCGCTCGACACCATGCCCGACAGGATGAACGTGACCACCGAGGTGCTCTGCGTTACGGCGCCCGCCACTATGCCGAGCAGCCCGGCGCGCACCTGCCCGCTGGTTGTCCGCGTCAGCAGATTTCGGAAACGCTGCCCGCTTAACTGCCGCAAATTATCTGAAATGCCGGCAATGCCTGTAAAAAAGAAACTCAGCCCCGCCGTATACAGCGCAATCAACTTAACCATCTGCAAGAATCCAGCTCAACAGAAAAATGCGCCTCCGTGCCGTTCCGGCGCAGTCATAGGCCATTAAGAGCCCCATGCTACCGGGGCAGAAAATCTGGGGTTGTTACGTGAAGCCGGAATCAGAGTTCCAGGCTGCCAGAATTGTACATGGATACGCTCAAGCTCGAATCCCGCGCATTAATTTATAAGGAAGAAAGGAGCTTTTCCGGGATGTGTAGAAATTGGTTCAGCTCGAAGAGAAGCGTGGCTGCGCTATTTGTGTACACGGCAAGGATGCAGACTGCGGCAATACACGCGCAGCAGGCAAGTTGAGCCAGCCATAACTCCGACGCGATATGCTCAGCAAGCCAGTTCTCGATATGCATCCATAACTTTGTCCACCACAACACAGTTCACAGGAAGTGTGAAATCATGCAATCCATATCGCGCCGCCGTTTTTTAGCTTCTGCTCCCGCCGCCGCTGGAGCGCTGGCGTTAAGAAAAAGCCTGCACGCAGCGGAACCGGCAGAGATGCAGAACACTGCTCTCAAGCTCTGGTACCGCCAGCCCGCTACGCAATGGGTAGAAGCCCTTCCCATTGGCAACGGACGCTTTGGGGCGATGGTTTTTGGAGGCGGCGCAGTGAGCCCTGAGCCTGCCAAAGGAACGATGGCAGATTGCTCCGACGTGGCGGTCGAGGTGGACCCTGCCAGGGAGACGCTGGCGCTCAACGAGGATACGTTGTGGTCCGGGCATCCCGCAGACGGCAACAGGCGTAATGCGAAAGAAGCGTTGCCGGGGATTCGCAAGGCGGTTCTTGAGCAGCAGGATTATCATCTGGCGGACAAGCTGTGCCATGAGTTGCAGGGAATGTTTGGCGAGGCGTATCAGCCCGCCGGATTGCTGCATGTGGATTGCGTGCATGCGGAGACGGTGACCAATTATCGCCGCGAGCTGGATCTGGATGCCGCGATGGCGCGAACAAACTACAGCGCGGGCGGCGTGCAGTTTGTTCGCGCGGTCTTTGCATCGGCGCCGGACCAGGCAATTGTGCTGCGCTTGACGGCGAGCAGCGCTGGAGCGCTGAACGCAACGCTATGGATGGACGGTGCGCTGATGCGGAAGGTGACGGAGTCCGCGCAGGGCGCAGCAGAAGGCCGGCTGCTGCTCGAAGGCAAAGCAGCGAGTCATGTGCCGGGCGCGGGGCATCCCGATAGCGAAAAGGGGGCTGTTTTTTCCGATGCCGCAGGCGAAGGCATGTACTTTGCGGTAGCAGTGCACGCACGCAGTGAAGGAGGCAGAATTCATGCCGAGGCCGGTCGCCTGCGAGTGGAGGGCGCAACAGTTTTGACCGTGACGCTGACCGCGGCCACAGGCTTTCGCGGTTTCGACCACAATCCAGACCTGCCGTTGGAAACAGTAAAACAAAATGCGACCAGGCAACTGGATGGAGCGATGAAGAGCAGTTACGATACGCTGCTTGAACGGCACCAGGCTGATCATCGAAGGCTGTTTCAACGTGTCGCGTTAGACCTTGGCTCCGGCACTGCCGCAACGGCATTACCCACCGATGAGCGATTGAAAGCTTTTGCAGATACACCCGATCCATCGCTGCTCGCGCTTTACTTTCAATATGGCCGCTACCTGCTCATCGCCAGCTCGCGGCCCGGCTCGCAGCCTGCGAATCTGCAGGGCATCTGGAACTTTCAGGTGCAGCCGCCGTGGAGCTGCAACTGGACCTCCAACATCAATATTGAAATGAACTACTGGCCTGCGGAGAGCTGTAACCTGAGCGATTGCGCGGAGCCGCTCTTTGATCTGGTGCAGGGTCTCAGCCAGACCGGCCGCCGCGCAGCGGAAGAGACCTATGGCCTGCCCGGCTGGGTTTCGCACCACAACATTGATATCTGGCGCACGGCCAATCCTGTCGGCATGGGCGTGGGGCAGCCAACGTGGGCCAACTGGCAGATGAGCGGCCCGTGGCTCTGCGCGCACCTTTACGAACATTATCTGTTTACCGGCGATCGCGAGTTTCTACGCACGCGCGCTTATCCATTGATGAAATCTTCCGCGGAGTTTTGCCTGGCATGGTTGATTGAAGATGGCAACGGGCATCTGACAACCTGTCCATCGTTCTCCACGGAAAACTCGTTCCTTGCGCCGGATGGAAAATCCGCCAATACCAGCGCGGGATGCGCCATGGATATGGCGCTGATCCGCGAGCTTTTTGCCAACTGCATTACAGCCGCAAAAGAGCTGGGCCCCGATGCGGAATTTGCGGCGGAGTTTGCCGCGAAGCTCCAGGCAGCTCGCGCGCGGCTGCTGCCATACAAAGTGGGGCGCTACGGTCAACTGCAGGAGTGGAGCGTGGATTTTGAAGAGAGCGAGCCGGGTCAGAGGCACATGTCGCACATGTATCCGCTCTATCCTGGCGCGGAGATTACGCCGGACCTCAACCCGGAGTTATCGCGCGCCGCACGCGTCTCTCTTGAGCGTCGGCTTGCCCACGGAGGCGCCTATACGGGCTGGAGCCGCGCCTGGGCTATCGCTTTCTGGGCGCGCCTGAAGGATGGCGACAAGGCGTGGGAGTCGCTGGAAATGCTGATGAAGCACAGCACCAATTCCACGCTGCTCGATACGCATCCGGCAGGCAAGGGCAAGAGCATCTTTCAGATCGATGGCAACTTTGGCGCAACGGCTGCGATGGCCGAGATGCTGCTGCAGAGCCATGCCGGATTCATCGAGTTTCTGCCGGCGCTGCCAACTGCCTGGCCGCAGGGCGAGGTCAAAGGCCTTCGTGCGCGTGGCGCGCTGCAAGTGGATCTTGAGTGGCAGAGCGGACGTGCTGTACGCGCAAACCTGCGCGCGGATTCGGGAGGTTTATTCACGCTGCGCGCGCCGGCAAACCAGCGGATTGACCATATTATGGGCGACGGAAATCCACAACTGGAGCGGGTCAACGAGAGAACCGTGCGATGCACGCTGCAGCCGCGCGCTGCCTATCGGGTGAGCTTTGCATAAGGCGCAATGGAACCCGAGTCAATCCAGATCGTTCCACCCCGCTCCGGCGCGATATGCTGCCTTTACAGCTCTCTTGTGAGCGTTTGAATGAGGCGGTGAAAGATGCGACGGCTCACTTTGCTTGTGGCTTTACTGTTGCTCTGCGGCTGGGCAAACGCCAAGCCCGCGGCGCTGTTTTATTTGACGGATAGTCCTGAGGGAATCCGCTCGTTTCTGGCGCATGCGTCCAAGATCGACATCCTCGTTCCCACCTGGTACCAGGTGGATGAAAACGGCTTAGTGACCGGCGGCCCAAACATGACCGTGCTGGCAGTGGCAAAGGCCAAAGGCGTGCCGGTCATGCCGATTCTTGCGATGTTCAATAAAAAGGGATTTCATACCCTGGCAGGCAACCCTGATGCTCAATTGCGCATGAACGAAGCGCTGCTACGCGAGGCTAAGCTGCATGGCTATGTTGGCTTCCAGTTTGACCTGGAGAACGTGGATTATCTCGATCGCGACAGGCTCAGCACCGTAACAGCCAATACCGCGCAACTGCTGCACGCAGCAGGCCTACAGCTCAGCATTGCCACCGTTCCCAATGCGCCGGGCTATCCGGGCCAGGGCGGATTTTCCAAGTGGATTTTTACCGACTGGCGCGGCGCGTATGATCTGGCTGCGCTGGCGAAATCCGTGGACCTGATCTGCCTGATGACCTACGACCAGAACACGCGCTGGACGATGCCGGGGCCTGTTGCGGGTTGGGGATGGACCGTTGAAAACCTGGATTATGCGCTGAAGGTTGTGCCGAAAGAAAAACTCTCGCTCGGCATTCCGCTCTACGGCTATCACTGGTACACCAAAGCGCCAACGGTGGATAAGGACGGCACGGAGCATCCCAACGTGACGGCCGATTACATCAGCACGCCCGATGCTTTGCGCCTGGCCACCGACTACAACGGCAAACCGCAGTGGGATGCTGAGGATCACAATGCGTTTCTCTTCTTTTATCGCGACCAGTTGCGCGAATGGATCTTCTATACCGACAAGCGCACCTTTCAGGATCGCTATGAACTGGTGAAACAGCGCGGTCTTCAGGGCTTCTGCTCGTGGGTGTTGGGAACCGAAGACCCGGAAATCTGGAACCTTCTGCCGGACGTTCATTGAGGCCTGGCGGAATCGGAGTTAGTCACGAATGTCGTATTTTCTTGCGGTGGATTCAGGCGGCACCAAGGCTGAATATTTACTCACGGATGAAACGCGTGAGCTCAAACGCACGTTCAGCGGAACCATTCGTCGCGTCAATGCGGATGCGGCAGTTGCTGCGGAAAACGTTGCAGGCGCGCTCGCGGAACTCGAAGCAACAACAGGCGTGCAGATGTCGCAGATCACGCGCACCTGCATCGGCACCTCCGGCAACACCGTGCCGCTGGTCACCGACTGGCTGCGAGAAGAGTTTTCGCGCCGCGTGGGCGGTGAGCTGATCATCGTCGGTGATGTGGAGATCGCGCTTGACTCGATCTTTCACGGAGGCCGCGGCGTGCTGGTGCTGGCCGGCACCGGCTCCAATGTGGCCGCGCGCGCCGCGAATGGCGAGATCATGACAGCCGGCGGCTGGGGTCCGAATCTCGCCGATCAGGGCTCGGGTCATTTCATCGGCCTCGAAGGCCTGCGCCGCGGCTTTCTGGCACGCGATGCGCAGCGGCCTTCACAGCTTCTGGAATCCGCGCGGAGGCTATTCGATTTGCCAACGGTGGATGCGTTGATCGAGTTTGCGAATGCGCAGCATCCCGTGCATTATGCATCGAAGTTCGCGCCGGAGGTTGTCCGCTGTGCAGCAGCAGGTGACGCAGTGGCGCAGGAGATTCTCGCGCAGGGCGGACGCGATCTCGCCTATCTCGCCGCATTGCTGATTGAGCGTATGCGCGCAGTGGAACCCGGCGAATTCCAACCGCCGGAGATCGCCATCGCCGGCAGCATCCTGGCGCATGTAGAGCCCGAGCGCACCGCGATGCGGCAGGCGCTGCGCGAGCTCTATCCTGCAATCCGTTTCGTGGACGAACCCGCCGATCCAGTGCTGGGAGCCTTATGGCGCGCGATGCGCGGATAAAAATTGAGAGGGGATCATGAGACGCAACGCGAAGTATTGGATTGCCTGCGCGGCAGCTTTGCTTGTATTGCTGAATGTTCCTGCGACTCGCGGCCAGGAAGCGGGCGTGATAACTCCTGCTCCGTATCAGACCGCGTGGCAGGATCTTGAATTCGGCGTCATCCTTCATTTCTCCACCAATACCTTTCTTGACCGCGAGTGGGGCGACGGCACGGCCAGTCCAGCCACATTCAACCCCACGCAGTTCGATCCCGATCAATGGATGAAGGCCATTCGCGATTCCGGCGCGAAGTATGTGGTGCTGGTGGCCAAGCATCACGATGGCTTTTGTCTCTGGCCCACCGGGCAAACCGATTACAGCGTGAAGAGCAGCCCGTGGCAGAACGGCAAAGGCGATGTAGTGGGCGACGTGGCGCGCGCCGCACGGAAATACGGACTGAAGTTCGGCGTCTATCTCTCGCCCTGGGACCGGCATGAGCCGAAGTACAAGGACTCCGCCGAGTACGACAAGTATTACAACGCGGAGCTGGAAGAGCTGGCCACAAACTACGGCGACCTGGTGGAGTTCTGGTTGGATGGCGCGGGTAGCGCAGGCCATGTCTACAACTTTCCGAAGATCGTTGAGACGCTGCGAACCTATCAACCGAACACCGTGGTCTTTGCCGACATGGCGCTCTTTGAATACGGCGACGCGCGCTGGGTAGGCAATGAAGCAGGCGTTGTTCCTTATGAAAACTGGAACGTGATTGATCGCCACGGCTATCGCCGCTGGAGGCCCGCTGAAGCCGACACGCCATTGCGTAAGATGCACTGGTTCTGGCATCCCAACGATGAAGCCTCACTGAAGTCTGTACCCGAGCTGCTGGATGCGTATGACTCATCCGCAGGCCGCGGAGCGCAGCTTATGCTGGGCCTTGCGCCTGATAAACGCGGCCTGCTGCCCGACTCCGACGTGAAGCGCCTGGAAGAGTTTGGCGCTGCGCTGCAAAAGCGAGCAGAGAATAATCTTGCCGCGCATCATGCTGCCACCACGCCGGAGGCCGCAGCTGCGCTCGACAACGATCCGGATACATTCTGGTCCGCGCCCGCAGGCTCACATCACGCGCAGCTTGAAGTAGTCTTCGACAAACCCGAGACCTTCGATCACGCCGTAACAATGGAGTGGCTCAATGACGGCCAGCATGTCGAGAAGTACGCCATTGAAGTGTGGAGCGAGAGTGAGCACAAGTGGAAGCCCGTTGCGCAGGGTCAGGCCATTGGCCACAAAAAGATCGACAAATTCCCTGCTGTGACCGCGCGGCGCGTGCGGCTAGATATTCTCTCCAGCACATCGGAGGCGCACATCCGCGAGTTTCAACTCTTCAACTGGGCCGGTAATTAGACAGCGAGAACCTTGATTCCCCTCGCGTTTGGGATTGGTGGTCCTCAGCGCCGCGCAAAGGACTGCTCGGCCGCAATGCCATCGAGCGTCTGCCTCAGCGCGCGCACATCGGCTTCGCGCACCACGTAGCGCGCATGGTCTTCCGCATGCGCTCCCAGCACCACGCGCGGATTCCAGTAGCGTGACGCACCTGGAGTCCGCGCGCCCAGCGATGTGTGTACCTCTTCCACTCCAGTCGCGTGTACAAAATCGTGCACGTTATTACGCCGCACGCCGCCGCCGGCCAGAATCGCGATCCTGCCGCGCGCGGCTTCGACAAGCTGAGCAATGCTGGCGGTCCCGCGCACAATGTCATGCTCTCCGCCGGAGGTAAGAAGGATCTCCGCGCCCAGCTCAATCACGTCTTCCAACGCCCGATTCAGATCGCGCGTCACATCAAAGGCGCGATGAAAGGTAATCCTGAGCGGCCGCGCCGCAGCAATCAGCTCCGCGGTAGTCGCCATGTCCACATCGCCATCCGGCGTAAGCGCGCCAAGAACCACGCCATCGACGCCCAGGATGTGCGCTTCCTTCACGTCCTCGAGCATGGTTGTCACTTCACTCGGCGTGTAACAAAAGTCGCCGCCGCGCGGACGAATCATGACATGAACGCCAACGGAGACAGCCGTCCGTACCGAGCGGATAAGGCCGGCGCTGGGAGTGATCCCGCCCTCGCGCAGCGCCGAGCAAAGTTCAATGCGATCCGCCCCGCCCGCCTGGGCTGCAATCGCTGATTCAACCGAGTCCACACAAACTTCAAGCAGCATGATTCTGTATCGATTCCTTGGGCCGACCCGACCGGTATAGATATGGAAAGCCGGCCAAAAAGTTTTCGGGGAAGCGGCGACCACGGATAATCGGTCGCCTTTAGAAAGTGTACCGCGCCGAGAACTGCGGGTGCCGTTCTACAGAGCGGATCTGGTTCTACTGCACAATCTGTCCAAATCCGGCCTGTCCAAATCCGGCGTCGCCGATGCCGTGTCCAGATTGCCGTAGCTGATGATATTAAAGACGTTGAAGGCATCGAATTGGAAGCCCAAAAGTGCTTGCCGAAGAGACGAAAATCCTTCATCCGCGACATATCCACGTTCTGGAAGCCCGATCCGCTTTTGTAAATTACGGCCTATTGCACCTTCAGGTTCGCGCTGGCCGGCAGGTCTGCGGACGAACCGCCCGCCATCAACCGCACCTGCTCAGCTTCCACGCGAAAGTCCTTCGTCTTCTCATCCCAGTAGGCCAGCGCGCTCGCCTTCAGCGGAATTTCAACCGTCTTCGTCTCGCCCGGCGCAACCGACACACGCTTGAAGCCTTTCAGCTCCTTCTGCGGCCGCTCCACCTTTGAGCCAAGGTGCTTCACATACAACTGCACCACGGCATCGCCCGCGCGGCTTCCAGTATTGGTCACATCCACGCTCACCGTCACCTCGCCGCTCTTCGCCACCTGCGGCGTGCTGGTCCGCAGATTCGCATACTTGAAGGTCGTATAGCTCAGCCCGAATCCAAACGGATACAGTGGCTCGCCGTTGAAGTACATGTAGGTCTTGCCGTGGCGAATGTTGTAATCCATCATCGGTGGGAGCTGATCGAGCGACTTGGGCCACGTCTCCACCGTGTGGCCGCCGGGGTTGTAATCGCCAAAGAGCACCGAGGCCAGCGCCGTGCCCTCATCCTGCGAGGAGTGCGTTATATGCAGAATCGCCGGCACATTCTCCTGGCTCCAGTTGATCGCAATCGGGAAGCTTGAAACCAGGATCACGACAACCTTCTTGTTCACCTCGTAGACCTGCTTCACCAACTGCTCTTCTGTGGTGTCCAGCCGCTCACGGTCGCGGCCCTCGCGGCCATCGCTTGGGTTGGTGCAGGGAAATGTCCCGTTGTCATCCCAGTCGCGCGGCATATCCGGCCCGCACTTCGGGTCGTTCCCAATCACTACCACCGCCACATCCGACTTGCGCGCAGCCTGCACCGCAGCCTGCCCCAGCTCGCTCGCCGCATAGTTCACCTTCACATTCGGTCCCACCGCCGCGGTGATTCCAGCCAGCGGCGTCACCTTGTACGGGGGCGTACCGCCATACCAGTCCCACTCCACCGAATCCGCCAGCGGACCAATCACTGCAATCGACTTGATCCCATCTTTCTTCAGCGGCAAAAAGTCCTTGTCATTCTTGAGCAGCACCACGGACTCAAGCGCCGCCTTCTTCGAAATCTCCTTGTGCTTATCGCCGTTCCAAGGCTCGCCGCCAGCATCGGAGCCGCCCTTGATCTTCGAGTACGGCACCATCTCCGGCGGGTCCAGCAATCCCAGCCGAATCTCCGTGCGGAACTTCAGCCGCAGCAGCTCGTCAATCTCACCCTCCGTGATCGAACCATCCTTTAGAGCAGCCTTGGTCTCGTCCGACCACTTATCCAGGAACTGATTGATGCCCGCCTTGAGGCATGCCACCACCGCAGCCTTCTGGTCGGCATACAGGTGCCTCTTGTCCCACAGCAGCTTCACCGCGCCGCCGTCGCTTGAGAGAATCTCCACGCCCCACTTGTCGCGCAGAATCGACTTCAGAATCGGATTCACCGCCATCGTCGTGCCGTTCCACGCGTTATAGCTCGCCATCACAGCCTTTGCGCCGCCATCCACAAAACCCATGCGGAACGGTACCGAGTAATACTCCCAGAAGAGCCGGTCGTCAAAGTCCGACGAGGTTATGCTGCGGCCATTCTCGTTGCTGTTCGCCAGAAAATGCTTCAGCAGCGCCGCTGCCTGCCAGTACTTCGGATCGTCGCCCTGCAGCCCGTGAATAAACGAAACCGCCATTGTGCCGTTGAAGAACGGGTCTTCGCCGTAGACCTCTTCGCTGCGGCCCCAGCGCGGATCGCGCATCAGGTCGCTCTGCGGTCCCCACGTCATGAGAATCTGCCGGTTGTACTGGTCTGTTTGCGTGATGTAGCGCGCCTCGTAACCCTGTACACCGCCCTCCGCGCGCACCATCTCCGGATCCCACGTCTCGCCCATGCCCGGCGGCTGCGGAAACTGCGTCGTCGTAATCGGCGGCCTGTTCGGTCGCGGGTCGCGCTGCACCACGCCATGAATGCCTTCGGATGAGCCGATATTCGGCACACCCAGCCGGTACACGGCGGTCTGCGTTCCCAGGCAAGCCACTTTCTCATCGCTCGTCATGCGCTTCAGCAGATCCGTGATGCGGTCTTCCATTGGCAGCTTAGGATCGGCAAAGGGATACTGTTGCCGCGTCTTGGCCAACTCATCCGATGGGGGCTGCGGCGGCAGGGGAGTTCTGGCAGCCTGTGCCTGTGCAACAACGGCGGAAAACGTAAAACAGAGCAAAGCAGCAAGAGGCTTCTTCATTACCGGCGATTCCTATATGTGAATTTCAGACGCAGCAAGCCTACCACGCACGAATTGCGCTCGCATATCGATTTTCTTCGCTGTTATGGAATGGAATTTAACTTCGAGCCTGGTTCAAGTTCCGCTACGCGCTACTGCGTCGCCTTCAACCCCAGCGCCGCATCCACAGCGCCCAGCAGCGTACCATTCGCATCCGACTCGTAGCTCCAGAACATCACTCCACCCAGCTTGCGCTTCAATACATAGCTGCCCTTCGCCGCAATCGATTCCGGGTCCTCATACGAAACGAAAATCTTCTTGTCCGCGTTGTAGAGATAAGGCGCATCGGAGGTCGCATCCCAGTAGCGTGTAAACCCGTGGTCCAGCATCGTCGCCGCAATCGCGCTATACGGCGCAAACGCATGCGGAATCGGCTTGCCCGGCTGATACAGTCCATTCGCCGTGGCCTCAACCTGGCCCCAAACATGCCCATAAAACGGCAGCCCCAACAGGATCTTCTCCGCCGGCACGCCCGCCTCTTCGAACGCTTGCACAGATGTATCGGCAGAGACCTTCTGCGGGTCCGCAGGATTGGTATACAGCGGCGCATGATGCCCGGTAATCGGCCCTGAATCCGGCTCGTAGTAGTCGTAGCACATCAGGTTTACCGTATCCACAATCCGCGCAACCTTCGCCATCTCCGTGTTTGCCAGAAATTCATTCGATGCGCCTGCAGCAATCGACAGATACAGCCGCCTGCCGGTCCGCTTCGTGTCGGCGTCAAAGCGCTTTCGCAGCTCTGCCAGCAGCAGCGTAAAGTTCTGCTTATCCTCGGCGCGAAACTTGTGTCCCGCGCCCGCCGATCCCGGATACTCCCAGTCAATGTCGAGCCCATCCAGATGGTAGCGGCCCAGGAAATCCATCACGCTGTCGATAAACACAGCGCGGCTCTCCGTAGTAAGCGCCACATCGGAGAACCCGCCAGACCAAAGCCATCCGCCCACAGAAATCAGTACCGTCAGCCGCGGATTCCCCTTCTTCAACGCATTCAGCGTCGCAAAGTTCTCCGCATCATGCTTGAATCCCGTCACCATGCGGCCATTTTCGATATTGGCAAAGGCATAATTGATGCCCGTCAGCGCCCGCACATTCACTTGCGCCGCATCCAGCTTCGCATCCTGCGGAAAGAGATACGCCCCCACAATCGGCTTGCGCTGCGCCTCAGCCTGCACAGCCGCAAAGACCACCATTGCCCCCGCCAGCCACTTAAACCACCTTGTCATCCGCATGCTCCATCGTCGCATCCGCATAGTGCTTGCAGCCAAATACGCGGAAATCCGCCACATTCTTCAGCCGAAACTGTCCCGCCGTCTTGCGCCCCGGAAACTTCATGCGAAAGAAATCCGCGCCGTCCACATCTTCCAGATGAAATGCAGGCCGCGCATCCTCACGCTCCGTGGCAATCTCCACGTTGCTGAACTCCACGTTCTTCGCATGCCGCGCATAGAACCCCGTTGCGGGCAGATCGCCAAACATCCGCGGGTCGGGATATTTTTCCGCATTCTCCGCCGGGTTGATCGCAGCCATCGCCGCATCCGCGCCGCCCACCTGGTGCAGATACACATCGCTGATTTTGATGTCCTCCACCGGATGCCCCTCAACTCCGGCAAGAATCGAAGGCAGTTGTGACGCGCCCGAGCTTGTCACATTGCTGATGATCACGCGCTTCAGCGAACCAACCACCGTCTCCGGCTTTGGCCCGCGCAGCCTTGAGCCCAGCCGCAGAAATATCGGAGCAGAATTAATATTCCGCATCGTCACGCCGGTAAAGGTAATGTCTTCCACCACCGCGCCGTCTTCTGTCTCCAACGCAAATCCCTGGCAAGCTTCAAAGACGCAATTCGTAATCGCAATGTTGCGGAATCCGCCATTCGACTCCGTGCCCAGCTTGATGCGCCCCGTGCCCCAGGCGCGGCCATTCGTATTCAACGGCTTCCACGTCCCATCCAACAAGGAACCCAGCGCATAACCGGCAGTCACAAAGCAATTCGCAATCGTCACATTCTCCGTCATGCGCGCCTCGCCCAGCGCATACGAGCTCTTCGGGCAGATCGCGTCGTCCCACGGCGAATTCACCGTGCAGTTCGACACGCGCACATTCTTGCAGCAGTCAATGTCAATCCCATCGCGATTCGTATCGATCTTCAGATTGTCGATCGTCAGATTATCCACGCCCGTCGCCAGAACCCCGAACCATCCGCCCTGCAGAATCGAAAAATCGCTCAGAATCACGTTGCGGCAGTTCTTCAGCGCAATTGCCTTGTTGCCCACACCCGGCGCAGTCGTGTTGGGCAGCGCCTTTTCATCATGCCCGCGGCTCAGCCCCTTGCCGTAAATCAGCCCCGGCCCAAAGATGCCAAAGTCATGCAGATTCTCGCCCCAGATCAAACTGTTGTGCCAGTGATTGTGGCCGTAATCCTGGAACGGCTCCCACGCACCCTGCGCCTCAGCCGCATCGTAACCGCCGCTGGTCATCCCTTCATACGGCGTCGGCGCGGCCAGTATCGTCGCGCCTTGCGAGAGATACAGCGCCACATTGCTCTTCAAATGAATCGAGTAGCAGGCATACACGCCCGCCGGAAAAATCAGCGTCCCGCCGCCACCATTCGCCACATAATCAATCGCCTTGTTCACAGCCGGCGTATCAATCGTCGTGCCATCACCCTTGGCGCCAAAATCCCGCACACTGAAGATTCCCGGCCAACCTTCGCGATCGATCCGTCCCGTCTTCTGCCCCGTCGCCTGGGCCGGAACCAGCATCGCCGCACTCCCGGCCACACCCAGCCCCGCCATCCGCAAAAACTCTCTGCGAAACTCCTGCATCTTCGGCTCCCTCGCCATTGAAATTGTTTCCGCGGAAACATCAGAGCAGGTCGGTGCGGAGCAGTGCAAGCAGGAGCCATGCCAGCGGCTGGGGAAGGTTTGTGGATCGAGTCAAATCGCAGGTGTGGTAAGATTCAGCGGAACCTCGAAAGCGTCCGAAATTCTCCTCATTTTAGTCCCCCCACACACACAGGAGGTACGGTATGCCGGACCCGCAAACCGACAAGTCACGCGCTGCTTTCCACCAGGAACTTCTGGCCAAAACGATCGCAATACGCCAGCGCGAAACCGATTACAAAGAGGAAGACCTTAACCCGCAGCAGATTGGGTTTCTCCACGCCAAGGCCATGTTGAAGACTTCGCATATCCCCCCGGGCAAGCGTGGCGCCGCCAAGGTGGAAGCGTTGAGAATTATCAGCGCCATGTTAGGTAAGAATACCGAGCTGGCTCGCAAGTTCATCGACTCGTCTTTTGAGGTCATAGTGGTTCCAGCCGATACCCCGTTTACCGCGCTGCCGGAGTTCAAGGCCTCGCCTTCCCTGGTTAATCAGTCCACAGGAGTCGCTCTGTCCATCTCCGAGAACACTTCGGGCCCCTCGCGAACCTGGGGAGAGACCCGGGGGATGGGCGGCATTCAAATTGGAAGTAAGATTTACATCGCAGTCACGGAGGAGAACCTGCTGGGAGCGAACGTCACCGGAGATGCGCTGGCCGCCGGCGGCGCTTGTTACGCCAAGCAGTACTCGACTACCGCCCACGAGTTCGCACATACCATCCATTTGCACGCCATGGACGCCCGCCAGAAGCAAGTTATCGTAGATTGCTACAAAAGAAAGCTGAAGGGAGTGGTGGTCATGGGCGACGGGTCCGTGAGATGCGGCACCGCCGATATAGACGGCCAGATGACCGGCATAGTCACGGGAAGTCCCATACACACCGCCTCTGCCGTGAAGGCGGCGCTGGAAGTCGAATGGGTTGACGGCCCGCGCTTCCATATGACGCCTTGGACCTCGGAAGCGGATATTTATGTAAAGGATAGCGCCAACCAACACGTTGCGGACGGGGGGAATTGGAAGTTCTTCAAGTCGAAATACGCACCCATAACCAACTATGCGGCCTCGAACGCGAGGGAGTATTGGGCGCAGTTGGCCTCCGCTTACCTTGGGTGTAACGGTGGTTCCGACCCATACACTGGCCGCCCCCGCAATAACTCGCGCGCATGGATCATGGGCCACGAGGAAGCCGCAATTTGCAATCTGCTCGATGAAGTATTTTCACCGCACGGTGTTGAAGTGAGCGCGGGCAGCGGATTCGGCGCGGCGTCTATTCCCGATTCGAATACTCAGGCTCCGGGGCCATCCAACACATGGAAGACCATCACGGACCTGATTAACAGTCGTAAACAGGCGCGACTTGCCAAGCCGCCAGCCGCAAAGCCGGGGAACGTTCAGAACCTGAAAAGCTTCTGGGAGAAAGTCCAGAGCGGGGGAAAATAGGCCGTTCGGGATCGGCGTTGCTGTCCCATGCGCTCCAGCTCTTTCACAAACACATAGAAGAGATCAAACGACTTCCAATAGGAATCGACTGTCATAAGCTCGTCCTGCCCGTGCGCGCGGCAGCCGTCGCGCTTCAGCGCAATGCCGGGGCACCCACTCGCGGGAAAGCTATAGCGGAACCCGGGAAGATGTACCCAACAAACAACTGGACGCGAAGCTATGAGAGACTTTCCTCTCAGGGCTACACTTGACTCAGCGCCCGCGTGCGGCCACGCGGACGGCGCTTGCGAGCTGCAACGCAAGACCTATGGAACATTCCGAAAAACAGTCCGCGCTCTCGCTTCTCCTCGTCGATGACGATCAGGAGCTCTGCGGCATGATGACGGAGTTCTTCGCGCTGGCCGGGCACAAGCTCACCTCTGCCAACAATGGCCGCGACGGCCTTGCCGCCGCGCTCAACGGCGCGCACGATCTCGTCATTCTCGACGTCATGCTCCCCGCGCTCAACGGCTTTGAGGTCCTCAAGCAGCTCCGCCGCCGCAAGACCGTGCCCGTCATCATGCTCACCGCGCGCGTTGAGGCGCAGGACCGCATCCTTGGCCTCGATACAGGCGCGGACGATTACCTGCCCAAGCCCTTCGATCCCGATGAACTGCTCGCGCGCATCCGCGCCGTGCTGCGCCGCATGGAGTTCACGCCATCCGGCCCGCAGCAGGAGGTAACTCTCGGCAGCGTCCGTCTCAACACCACCACCCGCGAAGCCTGGGACGAGACAGGCGGCGTGGGCGAGCTGCTTCAGCTCACGGGCATGGAGTTCGACCTGCTCGAGATGCTCATGCGCTCCGCCGGCCGCGTCATCTCCCGCGAAGAAATCACCGCCGCCCTCTTTGAGCGCGAAGCCACGCCTTATGACCGCTTTCTCGACGTCCACATCAGCCATCTCCGCAAAAAACTCCACGATGGCCAAAAGCTGATCCGCACCGTGCGCGGCGTGGGCTATATGTTTACGGGAGCAGAATGATGGCAAGGCGCGTGCGTCAATGGTTCAGCCTCAAATCGCTCGTCGTGGCCACCGTGGTCTCGATGATTGCCATCCTCGCGCTTTCCTTCCTCGTCTTTCAGGCCATCGCCAACCGCATGACCCAGCAGCGAATCGAGCCCACCTTCCAGAGGATGGATGAGGTGCAGCTTGAGAGCGCGCGCTCCGCCTATGAACACCGCGGCCAACAGGGGCTCACCGAATACATGGGCATGCTCGACCGCATCTTTGCGGGCTCCCATTATCTGCTCGATGCGCAGGGAATCGATCAGATCACCGGCGCGGACCGCAGATGGCTGCTTCCCGCCCCGCCCGCCACGCATTCCCGCACCGACGACGGACACGGCCACTGGATCATCAGCCACCGCTCCCAGGACGGCGTCTACTGGTTCGCTGCCGTTGGTCAGTTGGGGCGCATCCATATCTGGACCTTTCTGCCCTACTACTTTCTCGTCCTCGGAGCCACCGCCGTCGTCTTCTGGCTCGCTGCCGTCGGCGTCGTGCTGCCCATTCGCCGCATCGCCTCCACCATCGCTCTCTTCGGCCAGGGCGATCTCACCGCCCGCATCCAGACAAAGCGTCCCGATGAGATCGGCCAGCTTGCACGCTCCTTCGATCAGATGGCAGAGCGCCTTGAAAAACTTATCGTCAGTGAGCGCCAGCTACTCGGCGACATCTCTCACGAGCTTCGTTCTCCGCTTGCGCGTCTCAAGTTCGCCATCAAACTCGCCCGCACCTCACCCGATCCGCAGACCGCTCTGGATCGCATTGAGCGCGACGTCGATCGCATCTCCACGCTCGTCGCCGACATCGTTGAAGTCACCTTTGTCGAAGGCGACCCCGCGCTGCGCGGCGCGGAAAGCGTACCCCTCGGCGATGTCGTGCAGGATGTCGTTCGCGACTGCGCGGTCGAGGCTGAGATCCGCGGCTGCCGCGTTGAGCTTGACGGCGCCATTGCAGGCCACGCTCTCGGAAGCCGCGAGATGCTCCGCCGCGCCATTGAGAATGTTCTGCGCAACGCCGTTCGCTACTCGCCGGAAGGCAGAGTCGTTGAAGTAACGGCCACGGAAACCGAGCGTTGCGCCGTCATCGTCGTTCGCGATCACGGCCCCGGCGTGCCGGAAGCCGCTCTCGTCCGCATCTTCGATCCCTTCTACCGCGTGGAAGAATCGCGCGAAAACAAAAACGGCGCCGGCTCAGGCCTCGGCCTCTCCATCGCGCGCCGCGCCGTGCAGGCGCATCACGGTTCCATCACTGCGGAAAACATGTATCCCGGCCTGCGCGTGCAAATCTCAATCCCTCTTATCAGCGCCCGCCTCACGGCATGATCGCTCTTCGATTACAGTCAAAGCCCTCAATATTTCTTAAGCTGCACGGCCGACAGTCCTGTCGTTTACTGACTCCCAATGTTGCCAGCGTCTCAATCATTCATGGCAACCGAGGAGACTCTCTATGAAGCGCCTGCTCTTCATCGCAATGCTTGCCTTTATTTCCATTCCCGCCTTCGCCGCAAAAAACTCGCAGACCGTTAACCTCCCTGAGGCCGTCACCGTCGGCACCACACAACTGGAAGCGGGCGACTACAAAGTCACCTGGTCCGGCACCGGCTCCAACGTGCAGGTCACGCTGCTCGAAAAAGACAAGTACTCACCGAAACCAGTCACCGTCACCGCCAAGGCCGAAGACGCCACAACGAGCCAGGTCGGCTTCACTGTCGAGCGCCAGGGCAATGTCAGCAAGCTCCGCACCCTCAAGGTGGGTAAAACCACGCTGATCTTCGACACCACCTCAGCCAGCGGTCAGTAAATCTTCCTCCAGCGTTACGCCAGGATGCGCAATGCGGCTTTGCCCGGAAAAAGCTGCATTGCACCCGGCCAGCCACACACGCCAGCACGTTGCTCGCATCCCGTAGCTATCTGTATCCATGCCGTTTATGGTCGAAAATGCATTGATTTTAAAGCACTTAACATTTCTTAAGGTTCATTGTTGACAACCGTATGTTTTACTTGCTCTAATGCCGTACCCCATACGGGGAAAATTAAGGCGGCAGGCTGAGGAGAATCATCATGAAGCGCTTGCTCTATTCCGCGGCAATTCTTGCTCTCGTTTCTGTTCCCGCCTTCGCTGCCAAGAACTCGCAGACCGTAACCATCCCCGAGGCTGTCACTGTCGGTTCCAACCAACTGCCTGCCGGCGACTACAAGGTCACCTGGACCGGCACCGGTTCCGACGTACAGGTCACGCTCATTCAGAAGGACAAGTACTCTCCCAAACCGGTTACCGTTGCCGCCAAGGCAGTGGATGCGACCGAGAGCCACAATGGCTTCACCGTTGACCGCCAGGGCAATGTGAACACGCTCCAGACCCTGCAGCTTGGCAAGACCACGCTCGTCTTCAACGGCGCGCCGGCCAACGGCCAGTAAGCAGTTCTAAGCAGCATTGATTCTTTTGCGGCCGAGCCTGCTTATTTGCTCAGTCGCCAGATCAGCGCCGGCGCAAACCGGTGCTGCCTCCTGAATAAAACTTGTTGTGCTTACCGATCTCCCTTGCCCGCTCATTGCGGGTAAGGGAGTTTTTTTGCGATTGGCCGTACAGGCAACTGCCCGCACCCCGCGCCATTCGCGCGGTGCCGCACCGCTCAGTTTTCCGCGAAGGTGTCAGCCTGACCGTAGCCGTTTTTCAGGCGGCGGGAAGGGATCTGCTTTTGTTGTTGCAGTAGCTTTTTGCTGTTCCTTGTTCCCCTCCGTTTGCCTTACACCCCACCTCGCCTCCACAATCTTCCCATGAACATTCAATGCATCGGCAGCCAACCGCAGGCAGTGGGTCTGTTCGCATGATCCAGTTCAATAGAAGAAAGGGATAAGCTGATGCTCATTGCCTTTGGCGGATACCCTGGAACCGGCAAGACTACCCTCGCCCGAGCGCTCGCGGGCCGTTTGCCTTTTGTCTACCTTCGCATCGACACAATCGAGCAAACGCTTCTGAGCAGCGGAGTGTTGGGAAATGATGTCGGTCCGTCCGGCTATCTCGTTGCTTACGCGCTCGCAGCGGAAAACCTGCGCGTCGGCCGGTCGATCATTGCAGATTCTGTGAATCCGTTGCGGATGACACGCGCATCCTGGGCTGAGATTGCAAGGGAAGCAAAAGTTCCACTGATTGAAGTCGAAATCATCTGCTCGGAAGAGTCCGAACACAGGCGGAGGGTTGAGCAAAGAACCTCAGATATCAAAGGCCACTTCGTGCCTACCTGGGAGACCGTCCAGCATCTGCAATTTGAGCCCTGGAGCACTCCGCATATTGTTCTCGATACGGCGGGCAAGGCAATCGGCAAGGCTCTGGATGAATTGCAGAACCTGATTCTGGAAGCCACACGGCAACACCGTAATCCGGAAGCGGTGGATTCAAACTGAAACATTGTCCAGCGCTGGCAGGATTGCTCGGAAAGCCAGTTCGAGCTATACTGAGAGTTCGGCAAGCCGTGGGCAGAGTGCCATCGTGCGTCTGCGCCCTCGCTGGCAGCTTGGTCCGCCGGCTGAGTTAGGATGCGGCACGAAGCCGGGGTCCCCAGAGCGCGATTTGGGTGCGATGGGGTGGATACGAATTCATCAAAAGGTTTTGGAGTCAAAGTCATGGCACAGGTATGTGATATTTGCGGCAAAGGCCCGCAGTTCGGCAACAACATCTCGCACGCGCACAACGTCAGCCGCCGCCGCTGGAACGTCAACCTCCAGGCAGTTAAGACTCTCGTCAACGGCGCCTCCAAGCGCCTCCGCGTCTGCACCAGTTGCATCAAGACCGGAAAGATCGTCAAAGCGGCGTAGCCTTTCCTCAACTCAGCATTTCCTTTGAAACCCCGCCCATCGGACCAGATCCGGCAGGCGGGGTTTTCGTGTCTCCGCTCGCCTCGAATGCAATCTCGCATAGCAATAAGGTGCATAAATCGCCTAGCATTGCAATGCATGAATCGCCGCGCCTTCGCCCAACTCCTCGCCTCAGCCGCCGCCGGCACTGCTGCCGCGCCAGCCTTGTCTGCATCTGACAGATCCGCACAAAGCCAGCCCGCATCCCGCGCTCAACTGCCCTTTTCGCTCTCCGTCATGCTCTGGACGGTCTTCCGCGGCCTGCCCTTTGAAGACCGCCTAGCCAAAGTAGCCGAAGCCGGCTACACCAACGTCGAGCTGGTCGGCGAGTACAGCCACTGGTCGCAACCCGACTTCGACCGCGCCAACGCCGCCCGCAAGCGCCTCGGCATCCACTTCGACGCCACCGCCGGCCTCCCGCGCGGCATCGCCGATCCATCCAGCCGTGACGCCTTCCTCGCCGATCTCCAACGGGCCCTCACTCCCATGGAATCGCTCGGCTGCCCGGCCATGATCGTCCTCACCGGCAACGTCGTTCCCGGCATTTCGCGCGAAGCGCAACATCAAAGCTGCATCGAAGCCCTCAAACGCGCCGCCTCACTCGTCGAAGGCCGCCAGATTGATGGCCAGCCCGTCCGCCTGCTCCTCGAATGCATCGACCTCGAAGAAAATCCCCACTACTTCCTGCCCTCAGCCGCGGAAGCCATCGAGATCGTCCGAGCCGTCAATCATCCGCAGGTCCAATTCCTCTATGACCTCTTCCACGAGCAGATCGCTGAAGGCAACCTCATCGAGAAACTCCAGAAGCACATCGACGTCATCGGCCTCATCCACGTCGCCGACGTCCCCGGACGCCACCAGCCCGGCACCGGCGAAATCAACTACACCAACATCTTCCGCAAGCTCATCGAACTGAACTACCGTCATACAGTCGCAATGGAATTCCTGCCAACAGGCGACGAAGTCACCGCTCTGCGCGAAGCCCGCCGTCTGGCCGAATCTACGACTGTTCACTAGCGCTTTACTTTTTGCTAAAATGTAAAGCGGGAGCTTCTCATGGACGTCACAGTTAGCAGCAAAAATCAGTTCACCTTGCCTAAAGAAGCGAGAGAGCGCGCAGGCATAAAGGCCGGTGATAAATTGAGGATCTTCGTACGACCGGATGGCGGAATCGTCATTCTTCCAGTGGGACCTGTCACGAAATTGAAGGGCAGCCTGCCCAAAGGCGACAAACCACTAACCATCGAAGAGATGAACGCCGCCATCGAGGAGGGGGCCACGATGCGCTATCGGAGATTTCTGGAACAATCCAAATGATCGGACTGGATACGAACATCGTCCTGCGCTATCTGCGTCAAGATGACCCAGCACAATCACCACGCGTAAATCGTATCTTTGAGCAACAGTTGAGCGTAGAGCATCCTGGATTTATCAGTATCGTCGCGACACTTGAGCTTGTCTGGGTTATGCGGAGTGTCATGAAGCTAACCTCAATGGAAATTGCTGCTCATCTGCAGGAAATCCTCACCACGAAAACACTTACAGTTCAAAATCGGCAGCAAGTATACGAGGCGGTGTGTGCGCTAGAAGACGGCACAGGCGAATTCGAAGACGCTCTCATTGGTGCGCTCAATTCATGGGCAGGCTGTTCCACCACGCTGACCTTCGATCGCAAAGCCGCACGTCTGCCGTATTTTCAGCAACTAGCCTGATCGCTCCGCTCGTCTCTCTGTAACCTGCTCCCCGCACCCTGTACCCTGTAACCATGCCCACGCGGGTCCGCTCCCACGCAAAGATCAATCTCGGCCTCTACATCGGAGCCCCGCGTCCCGACGGCTTCCACGAGCTTGTCACCGTCTACCAGACCCTCGAAATGCATGATTTCCTGACGGTCACCGCCCGCCCAGCATCGCAAACCGCTATCCGAATCACCTCGAACGACACCCGCGTCCCTTCGGACAGCCGCAATACTGCCTGGAAAATCGTCGAGCTAACCCTCCAGACTCTTGAAGCCACCGCCGAAGTCGAAATGCACATCGAAAAGCATCTGCCGGTGCAAGGCGGTCTCGGCGCAGGCTCGGCCAACGCTATCGCCGCGCTCATCGGCCTCGAAAACGAACTGCGTGTCTTGAAAAACGAAACACCGGGTGCCCCAGAGCCTGCTCTGAGCTTGTCGAAGGGTCTCGATTTTGAGACCTGGGATAGCAAACGCCTCGAAATCGCGGCCCGCGTGGGCTCCGATGTCCCCCTCTTCCTCATCGGCGGCACAGTCCTCGGCCTGGACTGCGGCCAGGAAGTCTACCCTTTACCCGACATCGAGCCCACCTGGTGCGTAGTAGCCATCCCGGCCCTCGGCGTCTCCACCCCGCAGGCTTTCCGAGACTGGGACACCCTCTGCGCCGTGCAGGAATTGACCGCAGAGCAAAGCACCGGTAAACTAAAACAGTTGAGCCGTGCCTACGCCAGCGCGTTTGCATCTGGCTCCTCCGGTGTTCCCTCCGCTGATGTAAACATGAGAGAGAACCTGGCCGGACCACAAGAGTCCGCGCTTGTCCGCACCGGGATCCATAGCTGGATCGCAAACGACTTTGAACAGGTCGTCTTTCCCCAGCATCCTTCCCTGCGTGAAATCAAGCGTCTTCTTGCGGCCACCGGCACACCGGAGGCAGCCATCCATGCCTCGCTCTCGGGGTCCGGTTCGGCGCTCTTCGGGTTGTATTCAACTCGTGGAGCAGCGGAAGCGGCAGTAGCAAGACTCGAGCAGGTTCCAGACGTTGCGGCAAGTATCACCCGCACCGTTCCCCGCTCGGTTTACTGGCCAGAAATGCTTGTGTGAAAGACTATTGACAGCGGTCCGTTGGGCACGAAACAGTAACCAACGGGCTGTCGGGCAAATCCTACGAACGAAACAGGTTCGCCGGGGTTGAAGTGTTGGGCGATCGTCTAACGGTAGGACAGTGCCCTTTGGAGGCACTTGTCTAGGTTCGAATCCTAGTCGCCCAGCCAAAATTTGAGTGGTAGGGCAGGGCTTTAGCCCTGCCGCAAAGCACAGTGTTTTACAGTAGCCCCGGAAAAATATCAGCCAAAGCAAACCAGCTTGGAGGGTACAGAGAGATGGATCAGGGAACGTTGACGGTGACATTGGAAGACAAGCGGCAGGCCGCATCGGGCGAAGAGCTAACCGGCAAAGACGGCGCACAGCCCGCCGCAGACGCCAAGGCAAAGGACCCCAAGGCCGTGCCCGAGCGCAAGCGCTCGCGGAACCTGGCTGAGGACAAGCGCTTCAAGATCTTCTCCGGCACCGCGAACCGGCCTCTTTCGGAAGAGATCGCGCGCCACATCGGCGTACCGGTCGGCGAAGCCAAGCTGCAGCGCTTTGCAGACGGCGAAGTCTACTTTCAGTTGCTCGAAAACGTTCGCGGAGTGGATGTATTTGTGGTGCAGCCTACCTGCTATCCAGTAGACCAGCACCTGTTGGAGTTGCTCATTATGATCGACGCGCTCAAGCGCGCTTCGGCGGCTCGCATCACGGTGGTTGTGCCCTACTACGGCTACGCCCGCCAGGATCGCAAGGACCGCCCGCGCGTCGCCATCAGCGCCAAGCTCATCGCTGACCTGCTCACCACGGCCGGCGCCAATCGCGCCCTCTTCGTGGACCTGCATGCGGCGCAGATTCAGGGCTTCTTCAACATCCCCGTGGATCACATCTTCGCCTCGCCCGTTCTGGTCAGCTACTTTCAAAAGCTCACCCTGCCCAATCTCACCGTGGTTTCTCCGGATGCGGGCGGCGTGGAGCGCGCGCGGCACTTTGCGCAGAAGATTGGAGCGCCACTGGCCATTGTGGACAAGCGGCGCACGGACATTAACGTCACTGAGGTGATGAACGTCATCGGCGATGTGCGGGATCACACCTGCCTCATCATTGACGACATCATTGACACGGCAGGCACGCTCGTAAAGACCGTCGATGCCCTCTTTGCCAACGGCGCGACCGGCGTTCATGCCTGCGCCAGCCACGCAGTGCTCTCGGGTCCGGCCATTGACCGCATCGCGGCCAGCCGCCTGGAGCAGCTCGTGGTCACCAACACCGTGCCTCTGCGAGAAGCCGCGCAGAAGCTCGACAAGATCAAGGTGCTCTCCATCGCCGGCCTGCTCGGCACGGCCATTGAGAACATCCATTTGGAGACCAGCGTTTCAACGCTGTTTTCTTAACAGGGGTCAGGGATCAGGTTTCAGGGATCGGTGACCCGACAACAGGAACGCAGCCTGCGGCAGGCGCAGGGCCGGTGGAGTGAGAAGAAGTTTTTCTCACCCCCTGACCCCTGACCCCTGATCTCTGGCTCCAACAAAGGGAGCGGAACGCGACAAAGCTCGCACCAGCTTAATCGTGCTGAAAGCTGATGGCTGACAGCCAAGAGCTGCTTCCCGTGCCCGACAGAAATGAGAGAGAAATGCCTGAAGTAGTCATCGCAAAGCCCCGTGAGGGCAAGTTCAACAAGAACGCCGCCCGCCGTGTTCGCGTCGCCGGCAAGATTCCCGCCGTACTGTATGGCGCAGGCCATGAGGCTGTCGCCGTCGAAGTCGACCCCCGCCAGATCTCGCGCATCCTCTACTCCGAGACCGGCCACAACACCATCTTCGACGTCGATCTCTCCGGCACAGGCACCGCCAAGGCCATGATCGTCGACTGGCAGCTCGATCCCATCAAGGATTCGCTCCTTCACATCGACCTCAAGCGCATTGCGCTCGACAAGACCCTCAAGGTCAGCGTACCCATCCGGATCGTCGGAATTGCAATCGGCGTCAAGGCAGAAGGCGGCATCCTCGACCAGGTGCTCCGTGAAGTCGAGATCGAGTGCTTGCCCGGTGACATTCCGAGCCACATCGATGTGGACGTGACCAGCCTCGGCCTGCACGGCGTCGTCCGAGTCAAGGATCTGGCGCACTCCGACAAGTACAAGTTCCTCGCCGACGAAGAGACCACCGTGGCGCACGTCGTCTCCATCAGGGAAGAAGCTGCTCCGGTCGCGGATGTCGCAGCAGTTGCAGCCCCTGCAGAGCCTGAAGTGGCCAAGAAGGGCAAGACTGACGCCGCAGAAGGCGCGGCGAAGAAGTAAGCCTTGGCCGACACGCAAGAGTCTAGTAATCGCCGCGGCCCATTCCTCGTGGTGGGCCTCGGCAATCCGGGCCTTGAGTACATTTGGACCCCACATAACGCGGGGTTCCTGGCAATTGACCGTATCGCGGAGCAAGAGCGCGTTACGGTAGACAACCGGCGATGCCGGGCCATGACCGCAACCTGCCGAATCGCAGGGCGCGAAGTGGTCTTGGCCAAGCCGGACACATATATGAACCTGAGCGGAGCTTCAGTCGCCGCGCTGGTTCGGGAGTTCGAAGCGGACCCATCGCAGGACCTGCTCGTCATCTACGACGATCTCGACCTTCCGCTGGGCAGCTTCAAGATCAAGGAGCGCGGTTCGCCCGCGGGCCACAACGGCGCCCGCAGCATTACCGGCGCTCTGGCAACGCAGGAGTGGCTGCGGCTGCGCATCGGGGTAGGAGCAAACTTGCCTCCCGAAGCGCTCGCAGCGGGAGCGAGCATCCGCCGCGGAGGCAGAGATTACCTCCTCACGCCGATGCGAAAAGCCGACCTGACGGTCCTCGACGAGGTGCTCGACAAAGTGGCAACAGCCACGCGTCGCATCCTCGAACAAGGGCCATCAACGGCGATGAATGAATTTAACCGGCGCGATTAAACGATCCGTCGGAAGAAGAAAAGATGTACTCCGGCATAGAGCAGCTGATTCGTAATCAGCAGGTCATTGTCGCCGGATGTGAGACACAATATCGGGAACCTTGGATAACGTTCTGTTCACCATCACCTGTCCACTGTTCCCTGCCGCTTTAGCGGCGGAAAGAAGAAACCGGATGTCCCGAGTATACGAAGTAATGTTCATCGTTCGGCCTGATGTGATCGATGAGGATGTCGACAAGCTGATTGCTGGCTATGAAGCCACCGTCACCAATGGCGGAGGAGCTTTCAAGTCCGTCGAAAAGATGGGCCGGCGCAAGCTCGCCTATACCGTCCGCAAGTTCAACGACGGTAACTACATTCTGCTCACCGTTGAGGCCGAGGGCGGTCTGATCGCCGAGCTCGAGCGCCGTCTCCGCGTCTCCGAGCAGGTGATCAAGTTCATCACCGTGCGCACGGATGAGGAAGACAAGCGCATCGCCAAGATCAAGGCCATCCGCGGCACGCGCGTCAAGCGCAGCGCCGAGGTCAGCCCCGCGCCGCCCGCTCCCGCTCAGCCCGTTGCGGCTCAGCCTGCTCCAGTGGAGTCCGCTCCAGTTGAGTCCGCTCCGGTCGAGTCCGCTCCGGCTGCCGAAACCGCCGAGCCCGTCCAGGCCAGCGCTTAACACGGTTCTATTTGTTTTGTAACAGGGCACGACTTTAGTCGTGCCGAGAGACACGAAAATATGTGGGGCTTTAGCTCCTGGGGCATTTCGATAAGCAATACCCCGAACAACGTTCTCACAAGAGAAGAGGAAACATCATGGCAGAGGAAACACAATCCAGGGCGCCCGAGTCGGGCGCAGCACCAGCACCCCAGGGTGGCGGACACGGCGGACATGGCGGACATGGCGGCTCCGAGCGCGGCCCTCGTCCCGGCGGCGGACGTCCCGGCGGTGGCCCCGGCGGACGCGGCAAGTTCTTCCGTCGCAAGAAGGTCTGCAAGTTCTGCACCGAGAAGATCGACGCCATCCCCTACCGCGACGTCCGCCTGTTGCAGGGCTTCGTCGCCGAGCGCGGCAAAATCGTTCCCCGCAGGCTCACCGGCGTTTGCACCAAGCACCAGCGCCGCCTGACCCGCGCCATCAAGCAGGCCCGCAACATCGCGTTGCTGCCTTTCGCAACCAAGCACTAAGGGTAGGCCGGGGTTTTAACCCCGGCAATGTGAGCGGCAAACAACATGGGCCTTCAAGCCCAGGGGTATGCTTCTCGAACTGCCCGAACTAAACGAGATCCGCCGGCATGACGATAAGCCCTTTGAGGGCGTAAAATCGCCTCCGGTATCTGGAGATTTTTGAGATGGAAGTCATTCTGAGAGAAGACGTAGCCAACCTCGGCCATCGTGGAGATGTGGTCAAGGTCGCAGACGGCTACGGTCGCAACTTCCTGCTGCCGCGCAAGCTGGCACTGCAGGCTACCCTTGCCAACAAAAAACAGATCGATGAGATGAAGGCCTCCTCCGTCCGCCGCTCCGCCGCGGAGAAGGTCGTCGCAGAGGAGCAGGCCTCCAAGCTCGCCCCCGTTGTGCTCGTCTTTACCCGCAAGTCGGGCGAAAACGGTCACCTCTTCGGTTCGGTCACCTCGTCGGACATCGCCGCCGAACTCGCCGCCCAGGGCTTCGAGATCGACCGCCGCAAGATCACGATGCCCGAGGCTATCAAGGCCCTCGGCAACTTCGAAGTCAGCATCAAGCTGCATAAGGAAGTCTCCGCTCCGGTCAAGGTCAAAGTCCTCGGCGATGCAGTCGCCGAAGGCGAAGTCCCGGCCGAAGTTGAGGCCGAACAAGCCGCAGCCGAGTAGTTTTCTTCAATTCAAGCTCACATCGCCTCTCGGTTAGCCGAGGGGCGTTCGTGTTCACAAGAACTCTTGATACATTTGGTGACCTCTGGCCGTGTAAATTCCTGAAAGCCAGAAGCTCCCAAGAGTCTACGCATCAGGATAAGCCCGAATTCCGGCTCTTTGTGCGCCGTAGGAATCTCAGAAAAGCACCAATTCATTAAGTATCGACTCGCGAACGCTGCTCATGCGTATATAATTTTTTGCGCCGGAAGCAACAATGGAAAACCCTGTTTAAAATCAAAATCCAGACGTGCGATGCCTAGCTTAGGAGGCCGTATGAAAGCATACGATCAAAACACGGGCGATTTGGTTGTTAACGCGGCATTTCCCGCGAACGGTATACCGGGAGAAGTCATCTCCGTGCGCACAGATCTTGGTGTGCAAGTACATGCATGGCGCCCAAATCCGCTTCCACAGAATCTTCTGCAGTGTTATTTTTGTCACGGCTATAGCCTGGGCACCTATGCGCAATTCGGTTATTCCATCATGTCTGGTCAATCTCTGCATCAAGTGTTAGCTGACGAATTTTTCAAAGTGGGTACTCTGGGGATGGGCAATTTACACGTGCAGCAAGGCGACCGTATTGTCTGGTGGAAAGGATTAGATGCAATTCATTCTGCCGTAGTTGATCACCCGGTACAGAATGGAAACCAGTTAAATGTGAACCAAACGAGAGTGAGCAGCAAAACAGGCACGGGGATAGTTCGAATTAATGTGCCGTTGGCAACGGTCAACAACGATTACAACACCGCTAACTTGAGAGAAATCTATCGAAGACAGCCTTAGCGGCTGCTTCAGGATCAGGTTCGTTCTCTTACATCTTTTTCGGCTCCGGTGTATTCTTTGTGCCCGCGTCTATTGATGCGAACAAACAGTATGGAGGCTCGCCGGATGGCTCAGGTCCGTGTGTTCGGACCTGAGATAGCGCATATTACACAGCCCCACTCTCGCCGCAATGCATCATTCGCGGACGAAGTGGGGCTGTCTATCTGCGCTCCCGCTTCATTACGGCTTCACCGGCACTTCGCTCACTCCCGGCAATATCTCCATCGTCACCTCAAAGCGGTGGCAGTTGCTATATTCGGCGTCATACTGCATCGCAACGTCATCGTCGTTGCCGCGCGTCAGTTGTGCATGCACGCGCACAGGCAGTAGATACGAGCTCTGTCCCAGCGGAACCAACGCATATTCGGTTTTGGTCGTCAGCGTCTTGAGTCCGATCGCATCCCCGGCATGGAGCGAAACGGACTCCATGCGAAGAAGCTGCGCTGAATCGGCATCCAGCCAGAACCGTGCCTTGGTCGCAACCATAAATTGGCTGCACGCGGGATTCTGGTAATTCTCCAGCCTGCCGGTAACTTCCATCAGCATTTCTTTGTCGTTTCCGCTTGGCTTCAGTTCGTAGGCGTGGCATTGCTCATATTTCAAAGCAAGATATGGCGAGAAGCTGTTGCCAAAACCGCCCGCAATCGAAAGCGGAAGAACCACATCTCGCTGCATCTTCCCCGTCTTTCTGTTCACGGTCTTGCCGTTCACAGTGCGGAGCGTGCGCTCTTCCTTGAACTCATCCGCATCCGGCTGCCGCGTCGCACGCATGGTTGAATCGAGCGTAATCTCACGCTTCACTTTATTGTCGATGAATCCCACGGAGCGCACATGCTCGTCGCAGTCGATATTCGGCAGCGTGGCCATCGATGTCTCCAGCCTGGCACGCGCCTTTGCAAGCGTCTGCAGCGCAGCCGCGCTGTCCTGTTGTGCCTGGGCAGCAAGAACGCACGCGGCAAACAGAACCGGGAATCCAAAGAGTTTGCGCAATGCATGACCGTTAGGCATCTCAGCTAATGATTCTCTCGCATCGAATCCCGCCTGCCCACTCTCGGCACAACGAATCATTCGCGGGCAGCGCGGGCTAGTCCAGCCGAGCGCAAAAACAAACGGAGGCGTTAGCCCCCGTTTGTTTGATCTCCGAGGACTGATCTCTATAACGGAAACAGCGGCTCGCACTCCGTCTTGACGCGCAGAATTTTGGCCTTGGTCCGCACAGTCAGGTGCGGCACTCCCGGCGATGGCGCCTGATCCGTGCTGCCCAGCCTTCCGCTGTCCAGCATGGAGAGGATTTCTCTCAGCTCAGCCTTCGCCCGGCCAATCGTAGCCGCCATATTCGGCTCGCTCACAGACTTAGCCACAACAGCCGGCCCAGCCTGCCGCGCCGCCTTCATCGTCGCCTGCGGTCGCGGAGCCACATCCAGCACCTGCTTGGCCCCTGCAATCGTATAGCCCTCGGCATGCACCAGCCGCTTGATGTCAAGCGCCAGCTCCACCTCGCGCCGCCGGTAAAGCCGCTGCCCCGTGCCGCTTTTATTGGGCTTCAGTTGCGGAAACTGCGTCTCCCAGAAACGAAGCACATACGTCTCCACGGCGCAGATGCGGGCTACATCGCCAATCTTGAAATACAAGCGATCCGGAATGACCGGAGCCTCGCTTACCTCGAGTTTTTTAAATACCTGGGCCATCTATAAGAAATCCACGGTCACATAGCGAGTGCGACCAGGCGCCTGCAGAGCGCCACTCTGGTCGCAGTATAGGACAGCCCTCACCCAAGGATGAAAGCCCAATTCCAAAACAGGAATCAAGTTAGGGACGGGGCTATGCATCTTCAAAAGGCATGAACAGCCTCTTGCTGAACGCGCGTCCGGACGGGATCGCGCAACGAATCCGCCGGCGCTAAATCCACCTTGGCCCCAAGCAGATCGCTCAGCCGATTTTCCAGACGTGCCATGCTCAATAGCGTGAAGCGTTTCGTGCGATCAAAATCGGCTACTAAGTCGATGTCCGAACTGTCCTGCGCCTCATCGCGGGCCACAGAGCCAAACAGACGCAGATGCACAATCCCCCCAGCGTTTAATTCTCGCTGGTGCCGTTGCAGCGCTTGGATGACAGCGTCCTTGCCCATATAGAGATTCTGACTCAACCGCGAACGGAAGTCCACATCGGCCCATTCATCTCATCGTTGATTGCTTCTTCAAAACGGCAGCACCCTTCTCACTCATCAGAATCGCCTGCTCCAGCTTGCGAAACTCCGCAGCCTTCCCCGGCGGAATCTCCACATCGCGCACCACATATTCACTCTCGTAGTGCAGCATGCTGCCCTTGGCCGTCACCGTCGATTTATAACTCGCAAACTGCACATCCACGCTCACCGGCTCCGGCGTATCGTCCACCGCATATCCCGCCGGCAGCGCAATATCGAAGGAATCCTTCCACGTCCCCGGATGCCCCAGCACAATCGGGTACAGCCGCGTCTTGCCCTCCATCACATCCGGCACAGAATGCGTGTGCGATCCCAGCACGCGCGGACGCAACAGCAGCAGCGGCCCAGCCGTATGCGCATAATTCTCGGCCGTTAGCTTCACCGTCAGGTCCAGCGGCTTCTCCAGGTCCGTAACCGCTGCAAACTGATAATCCTTGAACGCCAGTCCAGGCAAATCCGCACCCAGCCGCCGCTCCAGTTCCTCATGCACTTCCTTTGCATCGGAGCGCTTGATAAACATCCGTTCCCGCTGTGCATCGTCGCCCGTGCGCCGCTCGCGAATCACTCCGGTAAGCTCGCCATTATCCGCCAGCGTAAAGCTGCCCTGCCGCGTCAGCCCCTCGGCTTCCGCCGGCAGCACCGGCATCTGCAATATCTGACTGTTCGCTCCGTCGGCCAGCACGCCATAAGCTCCCTGCAGATCGCCGTCCAGCAGTCCCACCGGCGTCCACTCATCCGTCGGATCAAAGATCAGCAGTGTCTTACCCTGTGCCGTTTTGACCCGTGCCAGCAACCGGGAATCATTCTCGCCAGCGGGCAGCTCAATCGCCGTAATCATGTGGTTCCCAATCAGTGAAGGCTCCTTCGGATCAATCACTCCGCGCTCACTGTTCACATGAAAGTAGTGCGCCTGCACGCCCACCGCTTGCAGCATCGAGATCAGCAGCGTCGTCTTGTCCTTGCAGTCGCCATACTTGTTGCGGTAAATATCCGCCACCCAGTGCGCCTGCATTCCGCCAATGCCCTTCACCACAATGAAGTAGCGGATGTTCTTCTGGACATAGTCCGTAATGCGTTCCAGCTTCGTGTAAAGGTCCGGCGCGCCCGCCGTCAGTTCCTGCGCCTTGGCCGTAATCTCCGGCGTCGGATCAAAACGATGCGTCTGCAGCCCGCTCTCCCACGTTCCCAGCGCCAGCCATTGGTTGTCGGTGCCCTTCACCGCCAGATCGCCCCACTTCACGCTCATCCGCGCCGCCAGCGCAGACCACGGCGGAGTGGAACGAAACCTCGCCAGGTCCAGCCCCGGCATATTCGTAATCTCCCACCGCAGTTGGTTCGGCCCCGTCTCGGTCGGTTTCACCGCCGGATAGCCGCGCCAGCTATCCGCATAGTGACCGCCTGCGGGAAGCGAAAGCTCCATCGCCTCATGCACCACCGGCACATCGTATTGGATTGCCCAGTTCTCTTCGTGGATATATGGCTGCAGCAGCACTTCCGTCTCGCAAGCCACCACCGCGCCGGGGTCCGCGCCCGGTGGATTCACCACCCGCACCCGCGCGTCAAACTGCAGTATCGATGCCTCGGCCAGCCCCTGGTCGCTGTAGTCCTCATCCTTGGCCTGGAACTGCTTTCCATCTGCCGCAATCGTCCACGTATGAAAGTTCTTTAGCTTCTCATCCGTGTCATAAAAGGCATAACAGTGCCCATACTCGCGTCCTTGCGGTTTTAAAAGCCGCACAGCAAATCGCCGCAGCTCCACCGCGCGATTCTGCTCGTCCACCGTAATCTTGTATTCGTCAAAGAGAATCACCGCCGGCGCATTCGTCGCTGTTGCCACCACAGGCGTCGGCGTCTTCGCCGCCTCTACAGCCCAGTCCGGCGCTGGCATCGGCTTTTCCTTCGCCCAGGCAACTGACGTCCACCCCGGCAGTACCGTGACAAACACCAGCCCCAGCACCGCCATCTTCAAGTCTGTGCGCCAATTCCCCATACGCTGCCCCTCATCCACGGTCGACTATTTCTGTGCCACCGCTACTTTTGCCAGCACCACTTGCTGCTGATCGTTCGCAGCCACTTTTTCATAAAAACCACGCAGATCCTGGTACTGGTCCGCTTTCAGCACCGCAAATCCCCGTGTCAATTGCCGCACAACAACAATTTTTCCCTCGTCCTGCGTGATCTTCGTCACAAGCTGCGCTTTAGGTGACCACGGAATGTTGGAATCCTTCGGCGCGCCTTCTACCGTATATCCCGCCGGCAGATGATATGTCACCTGGTCCGCTATCGTACTCGCATAGTGCATATCCACCGGCGCTTGCCGTTTGTCCTCATCCACAAATGGCTGCCGCGTCCGCGATTCAAAAAAGAAGCCCGGCAGCAACAGTCGTTTACCCGCTTGCATGCCCAGCGTTCCCTCCACCTTCACAATCGCCATCAAATTCACCTCCGGGTCATCCATCCCCAGAAAGTGATCCAGATGCGCCTGCGTTCCCTCCGGCATTTCGCCTGGCAGCATCTGGTCGAATCGTTTCTTGACCTCTTCCTCGTCCGTCTCCAGCATCATCTGCCGCCAGCGCAACGCCTCCTGGCCTGTCATCAAAAATCGAATGCTGCCCGTCATCGCGCCATTCGCATCAATCGTTACATCGCCAATTCGCGTCATTGTATTTTTCATATAAGGCAAAGCGGGCGTCACTGTTGCGGCACGCCCATCCGCGCTCTGCCGAACACCGCCCGCAAGCTCGTGCGTCCAACTCACGGTCAAAAATGGGCACATCTTCTCACCAGGGTCCAGCAGATACTCTTTGCCACCCGTTGAAAGAATCACCAGATCGTCGTCCAGCTGCTCGAACCTGAGATACCGAGGTTGAAATAGATTCCTGGCGCGGTTTACCACCTTTATGTCGTACGCCGTCAGCCCCGCAGCCCGCAGCATCGCCAGGTACAGCAGTGTAATGTCCTGGCTCGATCCGCTTTTCTGCGCCCACGTATCCTCAGCCCGCTTGGCCGGCTTCAACCCCATCGCCTTCAGCTCTGCCTTACCCCTGGCCCGCGAGTAATCCGTATTGTCCAGCGCCTGTACTGCCTTGTACAGCTTGTGGGCCTTGTCCAGATCGCTGTCTCCCGGCGCTACAATTCCCGCCACCGCTGTCTTGATCGCCCCTGTGGGCTCGGCAAAGTGATCCACATCCTTCGACCACAGCTTCGCCTCGCTGTTCCAGAAATCCCCCGCATTGGTCGCCGACATGTAATAGAAGTACAGCTGGTACAAAAATGCATCCATAGGCGGCATAAAGGCTTCATGCGGAGCCGGCGGAATATCGCTCAGATCCAGCGAAAATCTCCCCGTCCCATCCTGGGAAACATTCACGCCCGCCGGCAGCAGCGGCCACCACATCAGCGTATTGAGCGGCCGTCCACGCCAATCAATCAAATAGCGCGAAGTGATCGCGTTCGATCCCTTCTGGAATGCCTTGAATGGCATAAACATGTAGTGCGCCTGGTGTACGAAATATGCCTTCTGAATATCCCACCAGGGCGACGAAAACGCATTATCGTCATAGCGAATCGTGTACTGGTACTCCAGAATGCTGCCCACCTCCACGCTCGGCAAGTTGATCACACGCTTCGCAATCTGGCTCACCCCATCCCTGGTCAACACCTTCATCGCCAGCAAATCCTCCGGCTTGCTTCCCGGCTTGCCCTCCAGCGGAACCACCGTCCCGTCCGCATGAATCGTCCGCGCCTTGATGTCCGTCACCTTCTGCTCGCCGTGCGTGTACGGCACCTCCACAGTCGCCAGATCTTTGCCCTTCTCCGTCAGCACCTTGATCCGCGCATACACGCTGCGATAGTGCAGGTCGTCGTCCGTCTTCTGTTCAAAGTACAGATACACCGCCGCCGCTCCCGGCGCCTTCGGGTCCGAGGTCATCGACAGCTCTTCTTTTGTCGGATCGTGGAACTGCGCGCGGGCAGTCAGCGGAACAGCGATGAAGGCAACCAGCAACAGAACAAAGCAAAAAAACGTACGGCGCCGCATGAACGGTTTCCTCAGACTACGGTGAGTCGGCTAACGTGAGTTGTAGGATTTCGAAACATACCCCGGAGTAATGCCCGGATTCTAGCCTGAATCGCCTCACCCGCGAAAGTAAAAATCTTCGCCGCCGCCGCCCCCTGAAGGGCAAAGGTGAGTATGTTCGGACCTGGGATAGCGCTCCCGCCAACTCCCCACAAAGTTGTGATCCTGAAAATAGCCGCATTTCGGCGGAGTGAAGTACCTGTTTTTGCTTTTCGCTTGCACCAGCACCAAAAGGTGCGCCCAGCACCCGGCTCCATCCTGCTGCACCAGAAATGGTGCAAACTGTCTCACGTCAGTCCCACCCCCCTGGCCGGCCCGATAGTCTCGTGCCAATCCAGGTACCAGGGGGCTTGCAATTTTCTCCGCGCTGTTCATTTCAGCGAGCGCGGTCGAAATGGGGTGGAAATGCTGTGGAAAAAAGGACAAAAACCCCCGAAAATACCCGCAAAACCCAACAAATTCAATAGAATAAAAGGCGAAGAGTTTAGTGGGACCCGCGCGCCGCCTCAAAATTTGTAATTGGCGTAAGCCATTGATAATAAATACTATATTTAGCTTTCGAATTATCCTTGACACGCCCTTCGCGCAACCCTACTATGCAGCCAGAAAGTTCTGATGGCCTTGCCTCCGTTGGAACTATTCTCCCTGAGGAAGGAGCTGCCCATTGCCGGGGCGGCTCTTTCCGTTTCTAAGCCAAATTTTTCACTCACACAGCCTCATCCGGAAGCTTCTCAAGTTCTGTCCACTCTTTACCGCAAACTTCGCAGCTCCAACGATTCGACTGCTCGTCTTCAAGCAGCGTCGGGTCAGGAGCGCCGCAGGCCGGACACTTCGGTATCACGTAAGCAGGAACCTCCGTCTGTAGCTCGTCAAGAATGTCCTGCGGAATCGGCTGCGCGATAATCTTCCGCGCCTCCTCAAGCCGATCCGCAGCAACCATAACTCGAAAGGGAGTTCGACCAAGAAACCGAGTAGCAAAGTCGCGCTCAGGATCGAACAACCAGCTTTCTATTTTCGCGCGGCCAAGCACCGTCCCGATCTGCCAAGCCTGTTCGCGAGTCTCGCACTCGCACAAATCCGTCTTCCACGTGTACTCATGCGGCATCTCGCCGCCTTCAACATCGTCGTTGCGTTCCTCGCGCCCATCCAGCTCAACACCACGCTCAAACCGCAATCGCCCTGAATCCTGCTGCACCTCAGCCGGCTTCGTCGGATCGCCCAGCCCGCGCTTCAGCATCTCGACGCGCAGAACCTCCTTTGCCACATTGGTCAAGTCGGAGTACCGGCTGGCAAGCCTCATCAGCTCGCCATCGTACATCTGCGCATAGTGCTCAGAGATCCTGCGCCACTCTTCATTCAGATCGTCTTGCATAGTGTATGCAGTATAAGAGCCAATCGCTTTTTACGGCTGCGTCCGAATCCCGAAATCGATCAGCATCGATCGAATCACCACCAGCACCGTCACCGTGATTGCCGCCCAGATGCACGTCCAGAAAGCCACGCGGCTGAACGGAAGCAGAATGCCGGTCCCTTTCGAGTGGATCACGAAGCCGAGATTGTCCGGCAGCACGGCTCTCACAATCACCGCAAAAAGAATTCCTCCCGCCCACACCAGGGCGATGCGAAAAGCAAGCAGCACGGACTGTCCAAGAATGGTCTGCGCGGGCAAGGCGTTCCCCTTTCGACAAAAGAGAGACGAACCAAACTATCGAGTCACAACTTTACCGAAACAGCAGCCAACGATACAATCAGGAGAGCGCGCCGACGTAGCTCAGCTGGTAGAGCAGCTGATTCGTAATCAGCAGGTCGTCAGTTCAAGTCTGACCGTCGGCTCCATCCCTTACAACGCATGGATTCAACCGCATCTGCCCCTGCATAAAGGCGTATGTGGTAGCCTCCGTGCATGTTCCGCAAGCTCTCCTGCCTGCTCCCCGTGCTGATTTCCGCTCTGCTTTTTGCGCTCTTTGCAAAAACTCTCTCCGCGCGCGTGGAGCGCGTGGAAATCGCCTCGCGGGAAGATGTGCTGGACGGAAAAGTCTTCGGCGCGGCAGGCGCATACGAGCGGATCGTGGGAACGATCTACTTCTCCGTTCCCGTCAACAATCCACACAACGCCGCCATCGTGGACCTCAAAAATGCGGTAAATCTTCGCAACGGCGAAGTCGAGTTCTCAGCCGACTTCATAGCCATCCAGCCAAAGAATCCAAAGCTTGGCAACGGCTCGCTGCTGCTTGAAAATCCCAACCGCGGCCGTAGCGGCATCCTCCGCCTCATCGATGGCGGCGACTGGAACATCGCCAAAGATGGCGGAGACGCATGGCTCCTCCGCCAGGGCTTCACCTTCGTGACCCTCGGCTGGCAATGGGACGCCGCAGGCGCCGGTGCCCTCACCTTTCACGCGCCCATTGCCAGGGAAAACGGCAAAACCATCACAGGCCTCGTACGCGGAGACCTGATGCTCTCCAAGCCCATGGAAGAAATTCCGCTCGGCCACCTGACCGGCGGCACCATCGGCGGCACCGAGTATCCAGTCAGCGCGCCAGGCGACGCTCGCAACACGCTCACCGTGCGCGACTCCCGAAACGCCCCGCGCCAGCTTATCCCTCGTTTGCAGTGGCAGTTCGCGCATACCGTCGATGGCAAACTCGTCCCAGGCGACCGCTTCATTCATCTCGACGGTGGATTTCAACCCGGCAAAATCTACGAGTACGTCTACGTAGCCTCCGATCCAGTCGTTGCAGGCGGCAGCTTTGCAGCCTTCCGCGATTTTGCCTCCTGGGCCAAGCACGATCCCAATGCGCTCACGCCAGCCGAACGCGTCTACGGCGAAGGCATCTCGCAGAACGGCCGCTTCCTCCGCGACTTCCTCTACCAGGGCTTCAACACGGATGAAGAAGGCCGCATCGCGCTCGATGGAGTGCTCGCCCACGTAGCTGGAGCCGGCCGCGGCAACTTCAATTACCGTTTCGCGCAGCCCTCGCGCGACGCGCAACCCACATCGTCGGTCTTCTATCCGGTAGACATCTTCCCCTTTACCGATGAGCCGGAGACAGACCCAGCCACCGGCGTAAAGGCCGGCCTGCTCGACCGCCCAGTCGCAGACAAGACCGTCCCAAAGATATTCTTCTCCAATACCTCCTATGAATACTGGGGTCGCGCCGCAGCCCTGATCCACATCGCCGCGGACGGCAAGCATGACGCAACAATCTCCAGCAATGTCCGCATCTACCACTTCACCGGCCTGCAGCATTTCTCCGGCCCCTGGCCGCCGGCCATCGGCAAGGGCGACGGCGATGGACAGGAGCCGCAATCGCCGCTCGCCGTCCGCTACTTCTGGCGCGCCATGATCGCGAATATGGATGCCTGGGTGCGCAGCGGCACTGAGCCGCCACCCAGCAGCTACCCGCGCATCGCAGACGGAACGCTCGCGCCTCTTGAAAAATGGGCCTTCCCAAAGCTGCCCGGCGTGAATCTCCCGCATGAAGCCAACGGAGCCGTCCATCTGGATTTCGGACCCGAGTGGAAGCAGGGAATTACCACCGTCCAACCGCCCAAAGTCAGCGCAGCCTTCCCGATTCTGGTTCCTCAAGTGGATTCCGACGGCAACGAAAAAGACGGAGTCCGCCTCCCGGAGATCACAGTCCCGCTCGCCACGATCACCGGCTGGAATCTGCGCGATCCCTCCATCGGAGCGCCCACCGAGCGGCTCGCATTTGAAGGCTCATGGATCGCCTTTCCAAAAAACGCCGGGGAGCGGCAGAAAACCGGCGATCCACGCCTCTCCATTGCGGAGCGGTATACCGGCGAAGAAGATTATCTAACCCGTTACGGCCGTGCTGTCGATGAACTGATCCATCAGCGCTGGATTCTGCCCGAGGACCGCGACGCCATGATGGCGCGCGCCAGACAGGAGTGGACGGAGGCTCTCCGGTGACGGCCTGGCCGGGTTTGTGAACCAAATCAGGTACTGTTATCCACCGGCTTTTTTGCTCAGTCTTAATTCAGGACAGCTTATCCACGCTTATTCTTGGCATAATCGCAGCAAGAGCGGTTCCTCCTGATCCACGCAATGCCCAGGCGGAGCGAAGATCGTAATCGAGATTCGGTCGCGCCAGACGAAACCAGGGGAGCAAAGACAAGTGAGCCAGTACCTTAGCCGCCCAGGTCAAGTGAGTCAGGCAGGTGCCGCTGTACTCAGCGCTTGCCAGAACTTCAGCCGCCACGACGTTTTGCGGATTCTTCAGATCACACCGCATCAGCTTCAGGGTTGGGAACGCGCCGGACTGATAGACGCACGCGAAATCTACACCATCCAGGATCTCGGCCAGTTGCGAACTTTGCGCTCGCTTCGAGCCGACGACGTGTCGGCTTCCTCGATTCGTCACTCCATTGCAGCCATGCAGGCTGTCTCGGGAATGGCGAATCCGCTGCAGGAGGCAACCGCCGTCCGCGCCGGCAGGCAGATCGTCTTCCGGCATCTCGGCGCCATCGTGGATCCCATCCGCCGCCAGCTTGTCTTTGATTTTGAGCATGTTCCCGGCAAGGAGGCTGTCAAGGCCCCGCAGCCGCTTCGCCGCACCAGCGCATCGCCCGTACAGACCCGTTTCCTGGCCGCTGTTCAAGCCGAGGAAGCCGGTGAGAAGCGCCAGGCGATGGTGATTTACGAAGAGATCATCGTTTCGAACCCGGATTACGCTCCGGCCTATATCAATCTCGGCACCATCTACTTTCATCTGCGCAAATACGATCGCGCAGAGGACCTCTACCGCCGCGCCACGCAGGCCGATCCGGAGTATGTGCTGGCCTTTTTTGATCTGGGCAACGTGCTGGATGAGCTGGACCGGCCCGACGAGTCCATCGAAGCATACCGCCAGGCTGTTGTGCTTTCTCCCAAATACGCTGACGCGCACTATAATCTGGCGCTCGCTTATGAGTGCAAGGGCGATCGGCGCAGCGCGCTGCGCCACTGGCAGACCTACGTGCGGCTGGACCGTAACGGCCCCTGGGCGGACCATGCCCGTGGGCAGATTCGCAAGCTGCTGCGCGGCGAAAAGCTGGCCATCGCCTGGCGCTCCAACCGGTTTGTGGCCAGAGGCAACGCTAAGGTGAACCTGCGGATAGTAGAATAAGGAGGCGTTTTCCGGCCTTCGCTTGAGGTGCAGCGGTGGCAAAAAAATGACTCACCACAACTTTGTTCCCGGAGATGAGTCTATTTATTCGGGGGATTGCGGTCTGCTCTGCTGTATCTCCCAAAAGAAGTAGCTGAATGAAGGTCTGTGCTATTGAATCCGTTCGGCTGCGGACTCCAGATAGATCGTACGGGCTCAACGTAAGCCCCTCTCCATCTACGGTAAGGCCACAAGGAAAAATCCCATGAAGATCATAGATGCATTGTTTCAGCAGAGGCAGCTTCAGCCCCGCTTGCGGGTCTGGTGTGCAATTACAGCATTGGCTCTAACGGCTGGTGCGTTGGTTGCCCAGAGTCCTGCGGTACGCATTCCAGCGGAAATCAACAGCAGCGAACAATCCGTGATTCCAGGTTCAAAGCACCCTCTGGCGCTTGCCCAACTCGATGCCGGCCGCGTCCCCGCCGGTACTCGACTGACAGATGTCACCATCTTCTTCAAGCGCTCGGCGGCGCAGGAGGCAAATCTGCAGACGCTCATCGGAGCGCAGCAGACGCCGGGTTCGCCGCAGTTCCATCAGTGGCTCACGCCGGACCAGTTTGCGGCGCGCTTTGGGGTAGCCGATGCGGACCTGCAAAAGGTGCAGACCTGGCTTGAACAGCAGGGATTCGCCGTAGACTCGATTAGCCGCAGCCGCAATGCAATCCACTTCTCGGGTACGGTTGGAAGCGTGGAGCAGACCTTCGCCACCGAGATGCACTACTACAAGCTGGCCGGCGTCAAGCATATAGCTCCTTCCACCGCGCTTTCGGTTCCCGCCGCCATAGCTCCCATGGTTTCCGGCGTGCTCAACCTCAATGACTTCAAGCCGCGGTCGATGATGGTTCATAGAAAGCTGTCGGCAAAGCCCGTCAAGCCTCTATATTCCGTGACCGATTCCAGTGGCGATGAGGACGTCTTCTTCGCGCCCGGCGACATCAAGGTAGCCTACGACATTAACCCGCTCATCAGTGGGGGAAATAACGGCACAGGCCAGACCATTGCCATCATGGGTCAGTCAGCCATTCAAGTTAGCGACATTGAGAACTTTCAGCAGGCGGCGGGCCTTACAGTCAAAGACCCGACCATGACGCTGGTTCCCAATACAGGTCCGTCCACAATCGAGCCGGACGGCGACGAAGGTGAGAGCGACCTGGACGTCGAATACTCCGGCGCGATAGCCACGGGAGCAACCATCAACTTTGTCTACACAGGCCCCAGCTCTAATTTAGGCGTCTTCCAATCCTACATGTATGCCGTAGATAACAATATCGGCAACATTATCAGCATCAGCTACGGTTCGTGCGAACCGGCAATCGATCAAAGCGATTTCACCACCTTTGAGTCCTGGGGCCAGCAGGCAATGTCGCAGGGCCAGACGGTGATTGCGGCCTCGGGTGATTCAGGCGCCACGGCTTGCTATGCAGACACGGATCTCTCCACCACGCTGCAGGACGGGCTGGCGGTAAGCTACCCGGCCAGCAGCGCGTATGTAACCGGTGTGGGCGGCACGGAGATCACCGCGGCGGACGACGCTGTGGGAACGTATTGGGCCGCGCCAAGCTCGAGCAGTGGCGTTACTCTCACCAGTGCGCTCTCCTACATTCCTGAGATCGCCTGGAACGACGATGCGATCAACACAAATGAGACCGATAACCCCGACTGCACGGCTTCCTTATCATGCGTCAGTGCCAGCGGAGGCGGCATCAGTATCCTGACGGCTCAACCCAGTTGGCAAACCGCTTATTTCACCGCTACGGGTGAAGCAAACCCCAGCAGCCAATGGCGCCTGGTGCCCGACATTGCGCTCTATGCATCGCCGGACTATCCCGGCTACCTGTTCTGCACCGGCGACACGAGCGACTGGGAGCAGGGTCAGGAAGCGAGCTGTGGCGAGACCAATGGCGCGTTTGAGTTCTACGATTCCATTACCGGTTTCTTCAACATTGCCGGCGGCACCAGCTTTGCCGCGCCGATCTTTGCCGGCGAGTTGGCAATCCTGAATCAGGCCAAGGGGTACACCACGGGTCAGGGTCTCGCAAACACGCAGTTGTACACGCTGGCGTCAAACTCCGCCACGTATGGCACTGCCTTCCATGACGTGACCTCAGGCACCAACAAGTGTACGGAATCGGGCTGCCCCGGCAGCGGCGGCTACTCCGCCGGAACCGGCTATGACCTGGTGACAGGACTTGGCTCGCTCAACCTGAACAACCTGGTGACGGCATGGCCTGAAAGCACATCTACCTTGATCGGCACCACAACGACGATTACAGCCTCGAACACAGCGCCCTTGGTGAATGTCAGCGATACCTTCACCATTACGGTATCCGCGGCCAGCGGAACCACCGTGCCTGCGGGATCTGTGAGCGTCTCGATCAATGGCGGCACGGCAACCTCATATCCGCTGACAACCAGCGGTTCAGCGGCCACCGCTTCGTTCAATAACACCTTCACTACGGCGGGCTCGTATACCGTCACGGCCAGCTTCCCGGCCAGTACGACATTCGGCGCATCCACGGGAAGTACGACAGTCAATGTCCAGGGCACCAGCTCCGGAACGGGTACATTCACAATGGCGTTCAGCCCTTCCTCTCTGACAGTTGCCCAGGGATCGATGGGAACAGCGCCGCTTGTCGTAACTCCCGCGGGTGGGTATACGGGTACGATAGTGCTGGGCTTCTCCACCTCCAATGACAACGCGCTGGAAAATCTCTGTGTGGAAAACGGCAATGGAACTACCTCCAGCGGTAACATCGTGGTATCCAATACTTCAGCCGTAACCGGAGACATCATTCTGGATACGAATGCGGCGGATTGCACGACCGCCGCTGGGGTTGCGGCACTGGCGAAGCGCGGTTTGCATGTAATTCCACATGCGGGCAAGACGATCAAGGCGGCGGCAAACAACAGCAACCGAGGCGCGCTTCCGGCGGGGCTTGCGCTGGCAGGTCTTCTGCTGGCGGGCTTCCTTGGACGCTCGTCGCGCAAGCTGCGCGGATTGGCATGCATAATTGCGCTGGCCGCTCTGGGACTGTCGCTCACGGCTTGCGGAAACAGCAATCCAAATGATGCAGTGACGAATCCTCCGCAGGGAACTTATACCATCACCTTCATGGGACAGGATTCAGTGAACGCTACGATAACGGCAACTTCGATTCCGCCTCTGACATTTACCATCAACTAGAAGGTATCCGGCAACCTCAAAGGCAGGCGTTCAACAAGCGCCTGCCTTTTTCATTGCCCGCGAAGTTCACGATGCCTTTGATAAACTCCGAATCCAGAGGTATGTACCGCTTGACTCAGTCCCACGCAGGCCCGCTTACACAGCTTAGTGAAGACGAAAATCTCTTTTATTCCACCGTCCGGCAGTTTGCCGAAGAGACCATTGCGCCCCATGTCCGCGCAATGGACGAGGAGCAGAAGATGGCTCCCGCGATTGTGCAGAAAATCTTCGAGCTTGGCCTCATGGGAATCGAGGTTCCCGAGGCCTATGGCGGTGCGGCAGGTAACTTCTTTGACGCTGTGCTGGCGATTGAGGCCATCTCAACCGTCGATCCTGCCGTAGCCGTGCTGGTGGATGTACACAACACGCTGGTGGTGAATGCGCTGCGCCGCTGGGCAAGCGACGAGCAGAAGCGAACGTGGCTTCCCAGGCTCGCCGCGGACACAATTGGAGCCTATGCGCTCAGCGAAGCAGGATCAGGCTCGGACGCATTTGCCTTGCAGACGCGTGCCGAGGCCACCCCCGCCGGTTACCGGCTGAATGGACGCAAGCTCTGGATCAGCAACGCGCGCGAAGCCGGGCTCTTTATCGTCTTTGCCACCATCGATCCCACGGCAGGCTATCGCGGCATCACGGCCTTTGTAGTTGAGCAGGGAACGCCAGGCCTTTCCGTGGGCCGCAAAGAGGACAAGCTCGGCATCCGCGCCAGCAGCACCTGTGAGCTGATTCTGGATAACTGCGAAGTGCCGTCCGCAAACGTGCTCGGCGAAGCAGGCAAGGGATACAAGATCGCCATTGAGACACTAAATGAGGGCCGCATCGGCATTGGCGCGCAGATGCTCGGACTGGCGGAAGGCGCATGGCGTCACGCAGCCCGCTACGCGCTGGAGCGCAAGCAGTTCGGCAAGGCGATTGCGGAGTTTCAGGCGGTGCAGTTTACGTTGGCGCAAATGGCCACCGACATCGAAGCGGCACGGCTGCTGGTTTATAACGCCGCGCGGCTCAAGGATGCGGGCAAGCCATACGTGAAAGAGGCCGCCATGACAAAGCTCTTCGCTTCGCAGGTCGCGGAGCGCGTGGCAAGCCAATGTGTGGAGATATACGGCGGCAACGGCTTCGTGCGCGATTATCCAGCCGAAAAGTATTACCGCGATGCCAAGGTAGGCAAGATCTACGAAGGCACCTCAAACATGCAGCTCATGACAATTGCGAAACAGGTATTGGCGAAGCCTTAGATTTGCTGGCTGCGCTGTACCGTGCGCACGCCGGGAACCCGGCGCAGGCCGAGAACCATCTTGTTCAGATGGCGCACATCCTCAGCATCCACAACAAACTCGACAATAGCCTCGCCATCGTCGGTCTGTCGTGTGTCAACGCTGCGAATGTTCGTGTTGTCATCGGAGATCACGGCGGTCAGCTCCTTCAACATACCGGCGCGATCGTCGCAATAGATGGTGACGCGCACCGGGAAGCGCTGCAACTGGGAGGTCTGCTGGTCTGGCGTTCGCGCCCACTCCACATTGATGCGCCGGTCGCTTTCATAGAGCAGGTTTTGCACGTTGGGGCAGCCGCGCGCATGCACTGCCACGCCCTTGCCGCGCGTAACATAGCCCACAATCTCCTCGCCGCGGATCGGATTGCAGCATCGCGCGCGGTAAACGAGCAGATCGTTCTGGCCCTCCACTTCCAGTGAGTCCGAGCCCGTAAGGTGCAGCTTGCGGACAGTGTCCGACATGCCTCCTTCACCAGGCTTGGGCTCAACCACCGGCTCGGCTTCCTGCGCATCGGCATAGCCCGGAGCGAGTTTATTCAGAATCTGGTGCGCGGAATGCTTGCCCTGGCCAAGCGTTGCCAGCAGATCGGCAGCGGTCGCCACGCCATACTCATTTGAAATGCGGCTGAGATCGGAATCCGTAACCTGGCTGAGCGGAACCTTGAATTTTTTCGCCGCGCGCTCCAGCAGCTTGCGTCCAATATCGACTGCGCGCACGCGCTGATCTTCATTCAGCCAATGCTTGATCTTGTTGCGGGCGCGCGGGCTTTTAACAAACGTAAGCCAGTCGCGGCTGGGTTTGTGATCCTTCTGCGTGATGATTTCAACAATGTCGCCCGTGCGGAGCTTCGTCCGGAGCGGCACCATCCGCCCATTGATCTTTGCGCCAACGCAGGTGTGGCCCACATCCGTGTGAATCGTGTAAGCGAAATCCACCGGCGTGCCATCTGCCGGGACCACAACCACCTTACCCTTCGGCGTAAAGGTGTAAACCTCATCCGGATAGAGGTCCATCTTCAGGCTCGAAAGAAACTCGTTGGGATCGGTCATCTCTTTCTGCCACTCCACAAGCTGGCGAATCCAGTTGAGCCGCTCCTCATCGCGCGTGGTGATCGAACCCTCGCGAGCCTTGTACTTCCAGTGCGCCGCAATGCCTTCCTCGGCAATCCGGTGCATCTCTTCAGTGCGAATCTGCACTTCAAACTGGTGTCCGCCCTCACCTATCACCGTGGTATGCAGAGACTGGTAGCGGTTGGCGCGCGGCATGGCGATGAAGTCCTTGATGCGGCCGGGCACAGGACGCCAGAGCGTGTGAATCAGGCCGAAGACCGCGTAGCAGGCGGCTAGATCCTGCGTGATGACGCGAACGGCGAGAAAATCGTAGACCTGATCGAAGCTGACTTTGGAGCGCTGAATCTTCTGGAAGATGGAATAAAGACGCTTGATGCGCCACTCGACGCGCGCTTCAACGTTGTTTTCGCGAAGCTGTTCAACCAGCGTGTCTTCCACCGTGCGCAGGAATTGCTCGCCTTCGTCCCGGCGCGACTCGGCCTCAGTGCTCATCTGCTCGTAGCTCACCGGGTCGGTGTAGCGAAAGGCCAGATCCTCAAGCTCGCCGCGAACCTTGCCCATGCCGAGGCGATGCGCAAGCGGCGCGTAGATGTCCATCGTCTCGCGAGCGATAGCCTCCTGCCGCTCCGGCTTGAGGTGCTCAAGAGTGCGCATGTTGTGCAGGCGGTCAGCCAGCTTGATGAGAACCACGCGAATGTCGGTGACCATGGCCAGCAGCATCTTGCGCACGTTCTCAGCCTGGCGGTCTTCGCGGTTGGCAAACTGAATCTTGTCGATCTTGGTGACGCCGTCCACAATGTGTGCCACCTGGTCGCCAAAGCTTGCGGCAATCTCCTCGCTGGTGGCGGGCGTGTCTTCCACGGCGTCATGCAGCAGTGCGGCGGCAATGGCTGTGGCGTCAAGCTTCATCTCGGCGAGAACTTCCGCCACTTCGAGCGGATGAATGATGAAAGGCTCGCCGGAGGCGCGCATCTGGCCCGCGTGATGCGTAACGCAAAAGGCCCACGCTTTGCGGATGAGCGCGCTATCCTCTGTGGGGCGATTGGCTTGCACATGGCGGACCAGCGCTTCAAAGCGCTCGTTGATCCGCTCCTGTGTATAGGTGTCGGGATTGGGTTTGGTTACAGAACGCGGCCCGGAATTTCCCTGAGACGCTGGCGGAATGCCGGTCTCATCCGAAGTCAAGGGCTGCCGAAGGGTCGCCATAATTCATTATATTCCCCTTGTTGTAAAGAGGCATCTCCAAATCAGCTTGGTAGGATGAGTCGAGGACGAAATGGCACGCGAAAAACAGCCTGCGGTACGACGCAAAAAACAGGAAAAACCGGCACAAACCGCGCTCCCGTCAGCGCCCGCGCTCACGCAGGGCGCGAAAATAAGCCGCCGCGCCTCGGATCGGCTGCGCGAGGGCCACGTGTGGGTCTACGCCTCGGATGTGGAGTCGATCTCGGTTGGTGAGGGCGAAACTCCCGCGCTGCTGCCAGTAGCCGACAACCGCGGGTTGCTGCTGGGCACAGCGCTCTATAGCCCGTCCTCGCAGATTGCGCTGCGCATGGTGAGCCGCGCGGCAATCAGCCTCGAAGAGTGGCTCGGAGAGCTGGAGCAGCGGCTGCGTACGGCAGTACAAAGACGTCTGCCGATGCTAAGCGAAAGCACCAACGCCTGCCGCCTCTGCTTCAGCGAGGCAGATGAGCTGCCCGGGCTGGTGGTGGACAAATACGGCGACCTGGTGATTCTGCAACTTCTGGCACGCGGCCTGGACTCGGCTGAAATCCGTGAGGCCTGCGTGCGGGTGCTGCGCAGGGAGCTGCAGCCCGCCTCGATTCTGGAACGGCCCGATCCACGCATCCGTGAGCTGGAAGGGCTCTCCGTTCCTTCACTCGCGCCTCTGTGGGCCGCCAGTCCCGAGACTCCAGCGACCCAGGCGAGCTTTCGCCTCAATGGATTGGCATTTCATTTCGACGCCAACGCCGGGCAGAAGACCGGCGCTTTTCTGGATCAGCGTCAGAATTATGCCGTCGCGGCGGCATGGGCGCGAATGCTCGGGGCGACGGGCCGCGCTCTCGATGTCTGCACCTACCAGGGTGGCTTTGCCCTGCATCTGGCGCGGGTTTGCCAGCGCGTAACGGGCGTGGATGTCTCGCATGCTTCGCTTGAGATTGCGGAAAGGAACCTCGAAGCAAACCGTAGCGTGATTCAGGCTGAAGTGGATTGGATCGCCGCCGATGCCTTCGATCTCATGCGCGACTGGTCGGACGCCAGGGAAACCTTCGACGCAATCGTGGTTGATCCGCCGGCCTTCGCCAAGACACGCCGTGCCGTAGAAGGCGCACTGCGCGGCTACAAGGAGCTCAACCTGCGCGCGCTCAAAATGGTGCGGCCCGGAGGCCTGCTGGTGAGCTGCTCCTGCTCACACCATGTGGACTGGGCAGCTCTTGAAGGCGCCATAGCCTCAGCCGCTGCCGATGCGCATCGCCGTGTCATTGTGAAAGAGCGGCACATGGCCGCCGAGGACCATCCAGTCGTCCTGAACCTGCCGGAGACCGAATACCTCAAATGCCTGGTGCTCGAAGTCGAATAGCGCCGACTACTCGCGCAGATGGAGGCTGGTGAACTCGGCCTCGTACATGGAGGAGGCGGGCTTGCCGCGCGCAATGCGGTAGATTGCACGACCGCCGCCAAGGAACAGCCCCAGCAAGACCGCAGCGCCGCCCACAACCATCACAAACATGGCAATGTTGTAGAGCAGGGAGCTGGTTTTGGCCACATCGGAGATGCCGGGCATGGGCATCCTTGTCAGGTCAGAGGAGTAGTGGACGCTCTGGACCAGCTTGTGGCTGTCGTCGGGAATGGCATCCCCGCTGACAAAGGCTACGATGGGGCCGGTGCGGCGTACCTCAAGCGAGGCCTGGTCGGAATCCTGAAGAGGCTTGGTAAACGGTGTCTGTCCCTTGCCGCCGGACTGGATATAGGCGCGAATCTGTGCTTCGGCAGCAGTGGCAATCTGCGCAGTGGGGTAGGAGATGAGGGTAAGCGTGGCCGGGCCGGAGGAGAGCGCGTAGCTCGCGGTAACGGCTTCCGCATCCCGGTCAAAGCCGATAAGGCTTGCCGGCAGCACGCCGCCGGAGCCTGTGTAACCCGCCGGCCCAAGCGTGTAATGCGGGCTCAGCCCTTCAAGGCCCTTGCTGGGGATGAGCGCAAAGCCATCCGGCCCTTTGACGTAATGCGCGGTCTGATCCTCGCGGTCGGACTTTGGCAGCAGGGAAAGAATCGGCGGAGGCAGCGCCTTATTGCCCGCAGGTGTGGGCAGCGTGTCGGCGAGTTCGCGCAGTTCGGAAGCGGATTCGGGATGAACCTTGGAGAAGGTTGCGTCGATGACGATAGCTCCGCGCCAGAAGATCACGTGGTTGCCATTGGAGACTGCGCCGGAGCCGATCTGTTCTTTGGGCCACTTGGCATCGCGATAGAACCCGTATGCGCCAAACGAGCCGCTGACATCCGGAAAGCGCAGCGCCTTGACGGCAAGAGTCTCGTCGTCGCGCTTGTAAGTGGCCGTCATGCCGCTCTCGAAACCGTACTCCTTGAGCGCAGCGGCGTTGGCGGAGTCAATCTGCGCAGGATCGGAGACGTTTTTTGGAGCCTCGCTTGCAACCCAGCCGTCAAAGGCAGAGGGCAGTAGCGGCTTCTCGGGCGACTGTGCGGCTGCCTGTGGGGCGGGCTGCGCCTTGGGCGCTGCTGCCTGCGCCTGGGCGACGGTGAGTGTGGCAGCGCAGACGAGGATGGCAAACAAACGCATGAGGAACTCCAACCTTAAGGGTACAGCGTAGGACAAGGTGATGCTTCTTACGTTGGACACTGCGGAGGTGCGAAAGGTTCCCAGCGGTCTTTCAGGCATTTTGGAGCTGCATAGCGTTCCAGGCGTCAAAGGCGGCAAGAGTGCGTTCGCACTGAATGCGGCGGCGTTCTTTTTTGTCGCGGACCTTCTGGCGAAGCTCTTCTTCAAGCGGCTCCAGCAGGTCAAAGGTAATGTTGGCTGGCTGAAAACCCTTGGCATCGGCATGAGTGATGTAGTGAACCAGCGAGCCGAGAGCAGTGGAGCGTGGAACCGGCACAGGTTCGGCTCCGGCAGCAAGGCGCGCCGCGTACAGACCGGCAAGCATGCCGCTGGCAATGGATTCGGTGTAGCCCTCGACGCCCGAAATCTGTCCCGCGAACAAGATACCAGGCCGTTGGCGAAGGCGAAGTGTCTCATCTAACAACGCGGGAGCGCAGATGTAGGTATTGCGGTGAATCTGCCCGTAGCGCAGAAACTTCGCGTTCTCAAGGCCGGGGATGAGTCGAAGAATGCGGGCCTGTTCGCCGTACTTGAGGTGGTTCTGAAAGCCGACAAGGTTGTAGCTGTCGGCGCGGAGATTCTCTTTGCGGAGCTGGACGGCTGCGTAAGGCCACTTGCCGGTTCGCGGATCGGTGAGGCCGACAGGCTTCATAGGGCCAAAGCGGAGAGTATCGCGGCCACGGCTCGCCAGAACCTCGATCGGCAGGCAGCCTTCAAAATAATCCAGCTTCTCCCACTCCTTTTCCTGCGCGGCTTCAGCGCTGAGGAGAGCGTCGAGAAAGCGGTCGTATTCCTCGCGGGTGAAGGGGCAGTTGATGTAATCGGCGGTGCCTTTGTCCCAGCGTGCGGCAAAGTACACCCGGTCCATGTCGATGGAGTCGGCCTCGACGATAGGCGAGATGGAGTCGTAAAAGGCAAGGTGCTCGGACCCGGTAATGCGCAGAATCTCCTGGCTGAGCGCATTTGAGGTAAGCGGGCCGCTGGCAATAATCGTCAGCTCATCGGAATCGAGCGAAGTCACTTCTTCGCGAATCACGCGAATGCGCGGCTCAGCTTCAATGGCGTCTGCAATACGGCGGGAGAACTCGACGCGATCGACGGCGAGGGCGTGACCTGCGGGAACGGCGGTTTCGTCGGCGATTTTCAGCAGGGCCGAGCCGAAGCGGCGCATCTCTTCTTTGAGAAGCCACGGCGCGGTGTTGGGTGACTCGCTCTTGAGCGAGTTGGAGCAGACGAGCTCGCCGAATTCCGTGGTCTGGTGCGCAGGCGTGAGAAGCGGCGTGCCATCCACAATGCGGCGCATCTCGTAGAGATCGACTTGGCAGCCGAGGCGCGCGGCGGTGAGTGCGGCTTCAGGGCCGGCAAGTCCACCGCCAATGACTCGAATCTTCATGAGATTGGCTCCGAAATCACGGAAACCTCTTGCCCAGCCAGGCGCTTGAGAGCATCGCCGCTGAGGCCGGCGTTGCGCCACGCATCCAGAAATTCGGCCCCCATGGTGCGGTAGAAGTCAATGGCGGGCGTGTTCCAGTCCAGGACCTCCCACTTCATGCGGGCGCAGCCGCGCTCCAGGGCAATCTGCGCAAGGCGCTCAAGGAGCGCGCGGCCCAGACCCAGGCCGCGGAAAGCCGGATCGACGAAGAGGTCTTCGAGATAAAGCCCCGGCGCTCCAAGCCAGGTGGAGTAATCGAAGAAATAGAAGGCGAAGCCGGCGGGCGAGCCGTCGAGCTCGGCGAGAATACAGTGAAAGTAGGGATTGGAGCCGAAGCCGTGCGCCAGCAGAGTCTCTTCTGTTGCGACGACGGCATCCGGCTCGCGCTCGTAGACGGCGAGTGCGCGGATGAATCGCAGGATAAGCGGGACATCTTCGCGGCGGGCTGGACGGATGGTGATTTCGGCCATGCAGCTATTTTATGGCGTGATGCGAGACACGGAATACGGCGCGCTCTTGTAGTGGGCGCGGGGATTGATTTACCTTGAGCAGTGCTACAGACGCGTCTCTATCGGGATGCGTTGGCAGCAACTGCGAGGAACGGAAGAGCGCGGGGCGGATACCGGTTTTGATATCTGGGTAAGTGGCGCTGGCGCCGCTGCCTGCCAAGGAGAAACACTATGAAGCGGATTCTTATATTGGGCCTCGGCCTGTTAGGCCTGGCTCTGACCCCGGCGATGGCGCAGAATGCCAGTCCGGCGGGCAAGATTCACGGACACGTTACCAATCCGGTGGGCACAGCGCAGGGCAACGGCACAGTGAGCCTCAGGATCGACAGCTCGGGCGATAAGTACACCTTCCCGGTGAACGCCGACGGCGACTATTCGGGTGACGCGGCTCCGGGCACCTACACCGTGCTCTATCGTGACCCCACCACGACGAAAGACAAGGTTGTCGACCAGTTTGACAACATAAAGATTGAGGCGGGTCAGACGATAGTGCAGGATTTCGACCTGAGCCGTCCGGACTACATTAAGAAGCTTTCCGCGGACCAGCAGAAGCAACTTGAGGATATAAAGAAGAAAAATTCCTCTGCAGTCGCAGCCAATACGCTGATCAAGCAGCTCAACACGGATCTTGGCGTAGTGGTACAGGACATCAAAGATGCCGATGCCGCGTCGGAGACAGCGAAACAGGAGCTGGGCGCTGGAGCTACCAAGCAGGCCATTGACGCCAAGGTGGGCGAAATCAAGACGGCGAAGTTCACCGACGTGGAAACCATGATGCAGAAGGACGCAACCGCGGCCGGAACGCGCACGGATGTTTCGATTATCTTTGCGCGGCTGGGCCAGGCAAAGCTGGGCTTGAAGAAGTACGACGAGGCCGAGGCTGCGTTCAAGAAGGCGCTGGAGATGGAGGCGGGCTCAAAGAAGCCGAACCTGGAGGTTCAGGGCCTGTCGCAGAGCGGACTCGGTGAGCTGTATGCGCGCACGGGTAAGGTGGATCAGGCAACGACTGCTTATGACACGGCAGCGCAGGCCAATCCCAAAGGCGCGGCGGTGTATCTCAAGAATCAGGCGGTGATTTACTACCAGACGGGCAATACGGCGGCCCAGGTGGCTGCTGCGGATAAGGCGATCGCCGCGGACCCGACCAATCCGCTGCTCTATTACCTCAAGGGCCAGGGCCTGGTGGGGAATGCGACGGTGGACTCGAAGACGAACAAGATCGTGTTGCCTCCGGGCTGCGCGGAGGCTTACCAGAAGTACCTTGAGCTTGCGCCGACCGGGCCGTATGCGGCCGATGCGAAGAGCATTCTGGATTCGGCGGGACAGAAGATCCAGAGCAGCTACAAGGCGGGGAAGAAGTCGTAAAGGCAGCCATCCGCTTTCAGCTCTCAGTTGTTTGCTTTGTTTCTAAAGCATCTTCCCCGAAGATATAAAGTTCGGGCACCCCACCCTGGCCGCGTATTTGTTTTTGCGGCCAGGCTGGGATCGCTCCACAGCAAGAGGAGAACTGCTCTTTTCCCTTGTCCCTAGTCCTTCGTCATTACCAAAGTCCACCACCCTTTCGTAACCCCACCTCCTTCAGAAACTTTGCATGCAATTAACCCCATTTATGCTTTACTCAGAATCAGCATAAGAAAGAGCCACGGCCCGAATCCCAAAAAGGATTCGGGCCGTAGCTCTTTCAAGGCAGCCCAGAAATTTTTTTTTCGAGGGTGTCCCCTCAAAAGTAACCACTCATGATAATCAATTAGTAAACACTGTAAATCACCGGTAAATTACACAAAAACAATCACATAGCGGCATAATTCCCCACTCTTCTA
>NZ_JBEKYX010000100.1:0-14393 GCF_049510455.1 Occallatibacter sp.
ATCTTCGATACGTTCAGCAACGAAGAGGGCAGAAAGGCTCATTTGACGGGCGAGATTGCCAAGGCGCTCTTTGCGAAGGCGGAGGAATTGTTTGCTACGCCGCCGCAGGTGGAGATGCTGGAAATTCTGGCGAGCAAAGCTCCGGGAGCATAACTGGGCTCACTTGGCTGGGGCTCACTTAATTGGGGCTCATTCGTGAGGCGGCTCGTCTTCAAGTGAGTCCAAGGCCGATAGGGTTTCTTCCGGGACGTCCCACTGGCGGAGGATTTTGTAGATAACGCGGGTGGAGAAGCCGGCGGCGATCAGGCGGCGCAGGACACGGGCGGTTTCCTTTTCGTTTTCCGGCTTCTTCAGGCGCTTGCGCTCAATGTGCTGGCGGGCCAGGGCTTCTTCGTCGGTGTTGGCGTAGCGGGCTTCTATGGTTTCATTGGCGATGGGCGCGGGGACGCCTTTTTGGGCGAGCTTCTGGCGAACGGTGCGCTGGCCCAGCTTTTCGTTTTCGACGCGTAGGCGGGTGAAGGTTTCCGCGAAGGATTTGTCGTCGAGATAGCCGTGTTCTTTTAGGCGCAGGACGACGGAGTTGACTATGGCTTCGCCGGGTTCGCCGGGTTCTACGCGCTGGCGCATGAGGCGGCGGAGTTCGGCTTCGGTGCGCATGGTGCGGCCCAGGGCTTTGATGGCGTAGTCGTAGAGGCCGGATTCGCTGAGTGGGGCTTTCGGCTTGGAGGGCTTGAAGGGCATCAGCTTATTTGAGTGGGATCAAGAGATGGAATGACTTGTTGCGCCGCCAGCGGTAATGCTTGAAGTCACTGTCCAGCGTGAGGATGTCGCCGGTGTCGAGCTCGTCGGCCATCTGAATCAGACAGGCATCGGCAAAGTCGGCTGGAATATCACGATATTTCCGCATGATTTCCCGCACAGCCGATGCGGATTGATTGAGGCGAAAAGGAACTTCAAGGATTCCTGCATCTACACTGGCTATGATGCGGTCTGCGGCGGATGGAAGACCTAATATATGAATCGCTTCGGCCAGAACGGCCTCGCACGTCACCAAAGGATTTTCGATTGTTTCATAAAGACTCACGCATAGTGAATGATGCCGTTCGTCCTTGTCGTAGATTGCGATTAGAAAACCTGCATCCACCAGGATTGGCTTCACTTAGCCCGACCCTTTGGTTTCTGCCACCCCGGACCCATGCTCTTCTTGCCGAAATCCTCCATGTACTTCTTGTTGGTGGCCCGATCCGATACGCCGCTGCTTATTATGCCGATGCCAATGAGCTTGCGGCGCGGCGCGGGGGCATGGTGCTCCTCCACCAGACGAATGCCTTTGCGGATCACTTCAGAGGTGCTCATTCCATGCCGCAGGAGCCTGTCGAGTGCTGCCTGTGACTCCTCGTCCAATCTCGCCTGTACGCTGCCTGTTTTCATGATTTGATTGTACTACAAGCTTAGAATTTGTAGTACATTACTTTCCTTTCGTCCATTGGTCTACCCAGGCGTTGACGGTTTTGTACCAGAGCTGGCTGTTTTGGGGCTTCTGGACGAAGTGGCCTTCGTCGGGGAAGTAGAGGAATTTGCTGGGGACGTGCTGGAGTTGGAGCGCTGTGAAGAGCTGGTAGCCTTCGGAGACGTCGAGGCGGTAGTCGAGCTGGCTGTGGATGACGAGCGTTGGGGTTTTGAAGTTTTTTGCAGATAATGCTGGCGACCATCTGCGGAATGGATTTTCGCTGTCGGGTTTGCCGTAGTAGTCCCAGGGTGCGCCTTTGAACTCCCAGGTGTTGAACCACAATTCTTCTGTGGTGCCGAAGGCGGATTCGGGGTTGAACATGCCGTCGTGGGAGACGATGCACTTGAAGCGGTTGGTGTGGCCGAGAATCCAGTTGGCCATGTAGCCGCCGTAGCTTGCGCCGAGGGCGCATTCGCGGGATTTGTCGATGAAGGGATAGTGCTGCTCGGCGTAGTCGAGGCCGGTCATGAGGTCTTGATAGGGCTTGCCGCCCCAGTCGCCGTTGATGCCGTCGATGAATGCCTGGCCGTAGCCTGTGGAGCCGCGCGGGTTGATCATGACGACGACGTAGCCGTTGGCGGCGAAGAGCTCGGCGTTCCAGCGGTAGCTCCAGCTATCTCCCCATGCGCCTTGCGGGCCGCCGTGGATTAAGAACTTCACTGGATATTTCTTGGTAGGGTCGAAGTTGGGCGGGCGGATGAGGAAGCCCTGGACTTTGGTGTTGTCTTTTGAGGGGAACCAGAAGGATTCCATTGCGGGCAAATCAAGCTGCTGAAGCAGGGCATCGTTGATATGGGTCAGACGCTCTCCATCTGATTCGCGGGAGTAAACAGACTTTTTGCCATCTTTGGTAGTTGTCACACCTGCCATGGGACCGTGAACAAAGCGGACAACCTCAGCCGGATGCCAGACATACATTCTCGTCGCAATAAGGTAGCTGCCAGAAGCAGTTGGCAAGGGTAAAAGGCTTGAGAATTCTCCTGCGTCAATCCCACTTGGATTGAGTGTCTTGCCCGTCAAGAGGGCTTCGTGGACGGGTGCGTGACCTTCTTGGCCTGCGACATAGTAGATACCCGTCGAATCAGTTGCCCAAACAAATTCGTCAACCCAGAGATCAAAGTTGGGGAGCAAGTCTTTGGTGGTTTTGGCGGTGCGGTCGTAGAGCATTAGACGGAATTTGTCGCTTTCGTAGCCGGCGCGGGCTTGGCTGCGCCACGCTAAATATTTGCCGTCGGGGGAATAGGCTGGCGAGAAGTTGCCGCCTGCTGAGGTGCTGATTTTTACCGGCTTGGCGGATGGGTTGGTCAGGTCGAGGGTGTAGATTTGCGCGCTTGTTGAGATGGCGGGGACTTCATCGGGGTTTTCGGTGAAGGCTAACTCTTTGGAGTCGGGTGAGATGCTGAAGCCGCCGTCGCCGCCTAGCGAGAAGGGTGGAACGTCGTGCGGGGCATTGGGTGTTAGGTCGCGTGCGGAGCCGCTGTCGATGCTGACTTGAAAGAGATGGCTGCGCCTGGGGCCGGTGAAGTGGTCCCAGTGGCGGTAGAGGAGCGCGGTGAAGATTTGCGCTTTGACTTTGCTATCGGCGGCGGCCTTGTCGCGGTCGGCGTTGCATTTGTCGCCGCTGTTGTCAGTGGTGGTGATTGCGGGGCAGTCGGGATAGACGCTTGAGGTGAAGACGATGGATTTGCTGTCTGGAGACCAGCGGGCGTTGTCGGCTTCTGTGGAGATGCTGGTGAGCTTGTGCTCATTGCCGATTGTGCCGGTGGCGGGGTCGAAGGCGGCTAGCCAGATTTGCTGACTGTCGTTTCGACCGGAAAGAAAGAGCACGGAATGGCCATCGGCGGAGAATTGGAGGCCGGAGTCACCGGGGTGGAGTGAGGTGAGCTGAATGGGCTCGCCTCCGGAGATTTTCTGGAGGTACCACTGCGAGGTGGATTTGTTGGTTTCGAGGCTTTCGGTGGAGACGGAGTAGGCGAGCCATTGGCCGTCGGGTGAGACGGCGGTTTCGCCGAGGCGCTTCATGGCCATCATGTCCTCGAAGGTCATGGGGCGCTTTGTTTGTGCATAGGCGGGGAGCGCGAGGACGCAGACGATAGCGACGAGAAGGAGCTGCTTGCGATGGGTCATGGATATTTTTCCTTACTGCAAGGAGCAAGTTTATATCTCTCCTTTCCCGAAGGCTATGAGGGCTGACGATTTGTGACTCCAGAATGTCTCTGCGGCATGGAGCCGTGGGATGTTTCCTATCGAGGAATAATTCGTCTTTTGTTTGCTTATCGGTGGGCGAGTCGAGCGATTTTACACACGTTTGGGTGCTTTTTCTCATCTGATTATGACCAATGCATAAAGCCCCAACCGAGGAAGCATTCAGGGAGGGATTCAGGCGCACGCATCCGGTAGCTGCGGGAACAGCCGGGGATTCTCTGTGCGCTATAGATGTTGAAAAATATCATAAATAACTGACGATTTGCTCATTACAGGATTCGTCTGGATAACTTCGTAACGTTTATTTAGTATCATTTCTTGCAGCGGTTAGAAAGCAAGCGCTTTTTTGCGGAACGGTTTCGTGGTGCGATGGCGGCACTGGATTCAGTACGATGCGGGCCACTACAGCTTGTGGGCAAAATATGCTGTCAGGGAACGAAGTGAAGAAAAAATCCATTCCAATTGGCAGGCCCTCAGTTCTCCGGCACACCAATGCACGCAGCATTCTGAAGCTATTGCGTGAAGCAGGTTCCTGTTCGAGGGCGGATCTTGTCCGCGTCTCGGGGCTCAGTGCTCCAACGGTTACCAATGTCGTTAAGGACCTGCTTGCCGCAGATTTGATTGAGCCGCTGGGCGAGGGACGTTCGAGTGGTGGGCGGCCGCCAGACATGATTCGCTTCAAGGCAGAGCGCGGCTGTCTGCTTGCCGTCCAGATTACTGCGAGGAACATTTTCTTTCTATTTACCGACCTGGACGGCAGTGAGCTGGACCGGCTGGAGGTTTCGCTTGCGCAGCGCAAAACCAAGCCGGAGGATATTTGCCGCCTGATTGGGAATGAGCTGAAGACTTTTCTGCGCAGGCATAAGAAGACGCGGGAGAAGCTGCTGGCGCTGGTGGTTGGCGTACCTGCGATTACGAATGTGGACGAGGGCAGTGTGCGCTCGATCAGCAATCTTGAGGGATGGCGCGCGGTGCCTTTGCGCGCAATGTTGAGCAAGATTGCCGGCTGCCTGGTGATTGTAGAGAATGACACGAATCTGGGCGCGCAGGGAGAGCATTATCGCGGTTCCGCGCAGGCTGAGAAGGATTTTGTTTTTATCAACATTGGCACCAACGTTGGCGCCGGCATATTTTTAGATGGCAAGATTCATCATGGGACGGGTTGGTCGGCTGGAGAGATTGCATATCTTCGTCTGCCTTCTATTTCCCGCAGGAAGCCGGCGATTTATGAGTTTGGCGAACTAGAGGCTGTATTGACGAGCTCCGGAATTCTGAAGAGCTGGCGAGAGGCATGCAGCAAGTCTGCGCGCGGCGCAAGAAAGGGCGAGCCGGACGCGGTAGAGATTCTGGATATGGCCAAGGCCGGAGATCCATGCGCCGCTAAGATTCTTCGCCAACATTCGGAGATTGTTACGGACATCATCGTGAACCTGTCGCTCATTCTGAATCCTGGGCTGATTCTGTTAGGTGGCGAGATTGGCAGTCACCCGGCGCTGATTAGTTTTGTACAGAAGCAGTTGGAGGGTGGCGAGTTCGCAGCGGCCAGGATTGCCTCCAGCGTGCCGAATCAGCGAGCGGTGCTTTGGGGGTGCATCTCCCTGGCTTTGCAAGCGCTTCCTTCGGTCCTGCTTCCGCAGCCTGAGCTTTGACCTTTGTGCGTGGTAATGCCGTCCGATAGCATCCCCACTTTTTTGTTGCACGAAAGATGATGGCTAGTGCAAAGGCTGCTGTTTGGCGGCCCAGAAGACGGAGTTGCGGAAGATGGTGGTGAATGCCTGATTCTCGAAGAGATCGGCATGATGGCCCATGAAGATGTAGATGTTGCGTGCCTTCATGCGCTCATTCGTCCAGATGACGGGGTGATCTCCACCCATCTTGATATTCGTGTCAGGCTTGTATGTGCTTTCGTCTACTGTGGCCAGGACATGCACGTCAGGACGCGGCGACTTATCCCACGTATACCACTCTTCATGGAGAACAGGAAAAGGACTGGAGACGCCTTTCATGACGGGATGCGTTTTGTCTTCTACTGTTACAGTTCCATCTGCGAAGGACGCGATGTAATTCTTCCAGCGAATACCGCCCATGAACTGAGAGAACCACGGCCACATCTGGAAGCCGTCGAATTCACCGAGCAGGGACGCGTGGTGGAAGCCGATCCAGCCGCCGCGGCCTTCCTCGATGTACTTGATGAAGGCGGCCTGCGCTGCCGGCGTCCAGTTGTACGGCGGATAGTTCAGTTGAATGAAAAGCTGATAGTGGGAGAGGAATTCGTCATCGATTTTGTCTGTGTTCTGGATGTAGTCGACGGCGAAGTTCTCATTTGCCGCCAGTTGATTCAGCCATAGCATTGCGGCATCGACGAAGGGACGGTGAATTCCTCCGGGCTCCGCGATGGCAACTACACGAAATCGAGGACCTTCTGACGTGGAAGCCGCCGCCCATGCAGTTTTTACCGCACTCAATAGCAGCGCGGAAATGCACAAGCAAATCATTGCGTGGTGCAGCGTTCTGCGTGACAAGCGCATACTGTCTCCATTCTGTTGTCCAACACTTACATGCGGCGATAACACCGATTATTTCGCTCGTGGATGCGTCATCTCCATCGCCCAGATGGCCATGGGGCGCATGTACATCCCGGCGCGGAAGTTACCTTCGACATCCCATGCTTCCGGTGTGCGAAACCAGTAACCCTTGGTTTCATAAATGACGTGATAGAGACCGTGGACGGTCTTCCATGATTCGTCTTTCATGCTCTCACTCTGCAGCAGAGCTGCGTAGCTGAGTGTTGTGCCTACCCACACTTCGCGGGCCTCCGGATTGTCGATGATTTTGCCGTCGGCGGTCATGCCGTTGGCTGCGCCCATTTGGCCGTCGCCATACTTGAGCACACAGAAGTTATAAATCTTATTTAATGCGGTGACCTGCATTTCATGCGGGACGATATCGCCAAGTCCGGTCAAGGTTGCATACCACTGGCCGGCTAGCTGGTCGGTCTGAATATCATTACTGGATTCGCTGTGTGTGTCGTAGCGGAAGTATTCGCCGTTCCATAGCTGCGAGATGTAAGTCTTTTGCCCCTTCAGGAAAAGCGCGTGATATTCTTCGGCGGTTTTGGCATCGCCTATGATACGCGCGGATTCTTCCGCGGCTCGCAGGGCGGCAAGCCAGAGGCCACCGGAGTACGCGCTGACACCGCTCACCACCCAGTCGTCATAAGTTTGGTCAGGGTAGCCGCTGTTTTCCGGCACGCCGCCTCCATGATCGAACTGGCGCAGATACTCAATCGCATCTTTTACGGCTGGCCACGTTTCACGCAGAAATGCTTTATCGGTTTTGCCGGTCAGCACGTAGTCACGGTAGACCATTAGCACGAATTTCGAGTTCAGATCCTTCCAGTCATTTGTGTCCTGCCAGCCGGGCTCGTTTACGGCGACAAAAGGGTCGCCTTCAGGAACACCGAGATCGTGCGGTACGGCACCAATCTTCTTGCGCTTATGCGTGACAGGCTCGCCGGTCAACTGCGACTTCCAAACCGACATCCCCTGCTCCGGCCATTCCTTTGGCACTGTGTCTGCAAATTCACGCAGCACCTGCTTGTCGATCTTTGGCCAGAACTTGAGGAGCGGTAATGACCCATAGAAGCGCACGTCGAGGGTGCCATAGTATGCATAGTCGAAGCACTCCAGCAGCGCAAATGTTGGTTCTATCCTGCGATCGCTTCCGACCTGGCGCCCCCAGAAAGTTCCGCCATCAGAAAGCGCATATAGCTCGTTGAAAAGCATTCCGCGATACCAGAGTGGTTTGCTTTCGTCGTTGATATAGGGAGCCTGCCAACGGTCAATCGCTTCGCTCCACTCGGAAGCGTGAAGCAGGCCATCGCGGGCAATTTTCCATGCGTTTTCTCCGGAGGTTCCATAGAAATCCGTGTAGCGGCGATTCCATTTGCGCCCTTCGCCGAATTGAACGACGGGAAAATCCCATGCAAGAGCCATCGGGATGACTTTGCTTTCTCCGGGCTTTAGCGTGAAGCGCAACGCTATTGCGCCGGCGAGTTTCTCCTTGTCGCTGACCCATGATTTGGTGTCGTTGGCGAGACGACCGTCTTTGGAGAACGGCGTCCACACTTCCTTGCCGTCGCCCGATGCCTGCCATGTGGTTTGATAGGTGACTTCTACGCCAGGGGAATCGAGCGCGGCAATTGCGAACTGACCATCCCAGTCATTTGTGCCTATATGGTTACGGCCGAGGACGATGCCCTTCATGGTTCCGGAGCCGGGAATCATCTCGCTCTGGTAGTCATTGTGATTGCCCTGATTTGGAGTGCCTGCGAAGTCATTTGTGAAGGTGCGGAACCAGCCAGACATATTTGTCCACGTCAGCATGACGGAGACTGTTACCGTTTTGTTGGTTGGGTTTTGAGCGTGCCAGCGGTAGACTGCTATCGGATAGCTTGATTCACGGTAGTTGTCAGGAAGAATGGGCGAGAACTGCTCAAGCGTTACGCGGGCAGGAAACTTGTCAGAGCGGTAGTCGAACCAAGCCTTGGGGTAGAGAGCGTAGTAGTCCCCGGCACCGACGGGGTAATCCCATTTCCAGGTGGACAGTTCACCATTCTGGGGGTGACCGTTCATGAGCACCTGCGCTACGCCCTGCGCGTCTCCTTCGGATTTTTGATACATGGCAAATTGATTGGCATAGACGGGCTCATATTTGTGCACAGCGGCCTTGATGTGCCAGCGAGCGAAGTCGCCGCGATAGCTGCGCGAAAATGTCCCCGCACCAAGGCCGCCTACGGGCACGCCCTGCCAGTACCCATCATCAATGAGGCCGCTCTTCATGGCCTTGCCGGGGTTTTCCAGCGGCTGCCCCAGCGGTCGCTTCCAGGCGGCAGAGGGAATTGCCTGCTGACTATGCACCGCACTGACGGCAGCCATGTAGAACACCAGCAAAAGAATGAAACTTAGTTTGCAAAATCGAATCAATATGTGCTTCAGGATGCCCTCCTGCAAGTCAGCCCCGAGTGCGAGCCTATCATCAGAAATTCTATGGACAGCATAGGCGTGAGGGGCGTTCACACGTAACAAATTCGGACGTGAACTGGTACGATCAATTCCGCCCGCCTAGCCACAGCAAGGCATTTTCAAAGAATCGATTTTGCGTTTCATCACTCAGTATCCTGGCTCCGTGTCCCATATTTGTGTAAACCATCTTATATTTTTTGTTCGTCCACGCAACCGGGACATCGCCTCCGCCCAATGTATCTTTAAATCCCAGCGGATAGTTCGACGGTGCAAGCGTGATTAGAACCTTGATATCTGGATTGTTGCGCGGGCTTGGTTGCCAGCTATACCACTCATTATCCGGAGATACAAAGCTCTTCGGCATCCCTCTGGTTGCCGGATGGCTCCGATCGTCAATCATGAGCGTGGCCGGCATCGGAGGCCAACTGTTGCCGGAGAACATTGTTCCTAAAAAGTCAGCAAACCAAGGCCAGGTTTCACGGCTGTCCATCCATCCGGACACGTGGAAGCCCATCCATGCTCCGCCATGTTCCATATAATCGGCAAATGCTTTGCGCTGCGCCTGCGTTGCAGGAAATTCATTGAGCCACAGCACCACCTGGTAATCTTTCAGCGTTGCAGGATTCAAGTCGTTCCAGTTGGATGTTGCCAGGAAAGTGAAATGATCGCGTTCCGCCATAGATTGAAAAAAAGGAATCGCCTGCATGGCGAAATCAACGTGGTCCTGTTCTACGTTTGTTGAGTAAAAAGCAAGAACACGAAAGGTCTTTGCCTGACTGAAACCCGATAGTACACACAGACCAAAGAAAGCAATGCCGAAGAATAATTTCATGCGCCGAATCATGAGGTTCCTCTCGCATCCGACGAGCCATACATTCTCTCGACATCGGACTTTCTAACGATTAATAATATAGTGTTATTTGGAACGGGCGACAATATGGGTTTGCGCACTTCATCGTTTTATTCGAGCGTTCTACGCGGCATCACTCTTGCCGCCATAGTGTTGCTTGTAGCATCGCCGCTTTCTGCATGGTGCGCTGTAGAGAATTCCGCATGGGGGCGCCTGATTACCAGCGCTGCTATTGTATTGAACCCATCCACGCACAAGATTTACGCAGTGAGTGAAGGCACAGAATCCGTAACTGTGATTGACGCCAAAACGGGCTCTGCGCACACCGTAAAAGTGGGCCGCGAACCCATTGCCATCGCAGTTAACCACATTACCAATCGAATTTATGTTGCCAACGATGGAAGCGCTTCAGTCAGTGTCATCGATGGCACAAGCGATGCTGTAATCACTACTGTTACAAGCGACCCGCTTCCCTATATGCTGGCCGTAGACGAAGCAAGCAATCGAATCTACGTAACACACACCTATAGCGGCACGGTAACTGAAATTGACGGCGCATCGAATGCGACTCATTCCCTTAAGGCAGGCAATGCCGATGGGGTGGTTATCGATCCAGCTACGAACACGGTCTTTCTAACCACCTACGAAGATCCGAACATCCGCATTTTGAATGAAGCGACGGGCGCCGTCACCAAAGTTGCCGTTGGCCCGCACATCTGGGGCATGATTTTGGACGAGTCAACTTCCACATTGTTTCTGACGCACATGGCAACGGCCGAATTGGTAGCGCTGGATGAAAAAACGCACGTCGTCAGCACCATTCCCGTCGGCAAACTCCCTTGTGCGCTGGCTATTGATTCAGTCACGCATAAACTCTACGTGGTGAATTATGGCGATGAGACTGTGAGCGTGATTGATCTGCGGACAAGGAAGGTGATTGCAACTTTGCCTGTTGGCCGGCACCCACAGGGCATAGCGATCGATTCGAAATCCAACCGCATCTTTGTAGCGAACGTCCTCGGCGACAATGTTACCGTCATTGACGGAGCGAGAAATAAAGCGATCCGTGATTTGAATGCGGGCCGCCATCCGTATGCAGTGGCGATCGATCCGGTTTTCAGCCGTGTCTATGTAGCGAATTACAGTGCGCCTTGGATAACTCCAATTGCGAATGGGAAATAATTTTGCGTTGCCCTATTCTTACTCCGCCGGGGATGTTTCCCCTGGCTCTGCCGGGGAGGCAGTAGAAGTTTGACATTTTCTAGAGCCCATCCAGAGACTCTTCGAGGTGAAGCTGAGGTATATTCACCGGAATCCCGTGGAGCGCGGATTGGTGGAGAAACCGGAGGACTGGTTGTGGTCGAGTTGTCGACACTATATGACTGGAGAGAATGGAACGGTTGAGATTGAGTCCTTCTGGACGGCTGCGCGGAGGGGTGGGGAGTTGCCGGGTTGGTTGAGAAGGAAAAGGCCGGGAGGCTGAGGTTCGAGGTATCCCAGGTCCTTAACTGCAAGGACCTGGGGCACCCATCGGTGTGGGTGGAACTTGCTTTCTAAAGACCTTGAGGGGGGCACCCATCGGTAGTAGTGAACGCGCTTCCTGAAAGACATGGTGCAACATAAGGTGACATTGTGAGAAAGGGATGTATATTCTTGGGCAAATGCCCAATGAACTTGTCCGTTTTCAAGAGACGGGAAATTTCCATTTCCTGACGTTCAGTTGTTTTCACCGGCTTCCGTATCTGGGTACGGCAGAGGCGAGGGAGATTTTTGAGGCTAGCCTGGAGTCGATCCGAGGGCGGTATCGATTTGTTGTTGTGGGGTATGTGGTGATGCCGGAGCATGTTCATCTGCTGGTGAGCGAGCCGCAGAAAGGATTGCTGGCGAGGAGTGTGCAGGCGTTGAAGCTATCCGTTTCTGTGCAGCGTGTGGAGCGGCCCTTCTGGCAGGCGCGATACTACGACTTCAATGTACACAGCGAGGAGAAGCGGGCGGAGAAGCTGAGGTATATTCACCGGAATCCCGTCGAGCGCGGATTGGTGGCTAAACCGGAGGACTGGCTGTGGTCGAGTGCTCGACACTACGTGACTGGAGAGAATGGAACAGTTGAGATTGAATCTTTCTGGACGGCTGCGCGGAGGGGTGGGGAGTTACCGTGGTGGTTGAAGAGGAAAAGGCCGGTAGGCTGAGGTTCGAGGCATCCCAGGTCCTCAACTGCAAGGACCTGGGGCACCCATCGGTGTGGGTAGAACGAACTTTCTAAAGACCTGGGCCACCCGCCGGTTTGGGCTGAGGTGCTGAAGCTTGACAAGGTTGGCAGACGCGATAACTTTTTCTCTCTCGGCGGCCACTCATTGTTGGCAACGCAAGTTATAAACAAGATTCGACGGACACTCAAAGTAGACGTTTCTATCCGCACATTGCTTGAGACTGCTACTGTTGCTAGACTTGCCGAGCAAATCAACAACTCAGTAAACCTGCGACAGTTCGATGTCATATTGCCAATCAGGTCAGAAGGTATTTTGAAACCTATATTTTTCATGCATCCAGGAAGCGGACTCAGTCAATGCTATATAGGGTTCTTGAAATACCTCGACAGAGAACGTCCAATATACGGCTTACAATCACGCAGTTTCACAGCCTCGCGGGGGGCTGTTCAATCGATAGAGGAACTTGCTGTTGATTACCATAATGAAATTCGCAAAATTCAACCGACCGGGCCATATCATTTGGCAGGCTGGTCTATTGGCGGGCACATCGCCTTTGCTGTTGCAAATGTGATTCAACGGCTCGGCGATGAAGTGGCACTTCTTTCGCTTTTTGATTCCACTCCATTTTTTTCAGATGAAATTGAAAACACTGATGCCCACGCATCCCCAACTTTGTTGGACTTTGCATATGATATGTTTGGCGAGTATCTAGGGAGTCAATACACAACCCTCCAGACTCTTTACGACCGGCTACGTCAAGATGATCGATTGCCACCGCTTCTCAGCGAAGATCAGTTTCCAGTACTGCTCCAAAACATGAGAGATGCGTTAACTCAAGGACAAAAGTTCGTACCAATGAAGTATATCGGCAACCTCTTAATCTTCATCGCAACGAAGAATGAAACCGAGATCCGATCAGTTCTGGAGAAATGGCAGCCATATGTTGATGGAATGATTTGTTATCATCCTATTGCGTGCGAGCATGGTGAGATGATGAATCCGGAACCGCTAGCCGAAATTGCAAGTCTTCTCGAAAACGAATTGAAGAGTCTCTGAGTTGACTGTGGAGCAGTATGACCCAGATGAGTGTCACCCAATATTTCAAGATGATGGGCAGCGGCGGCTGTATCCAGCGCTGGACTGGCTCGAATAAAATCGGTGGACGAGTTCGATTGGATAACTGAAGAAACAATCTGCGCGAAGTTTTTATTGGCTCCAGCCGCAGGCCTGAATGGTTGGAGTCGCGGTTGATGGTGCGGAACCGACAACTATCGCGTCACCTTCTTGCCCGGAGACGAATTGACGACGATGCATGGGCTGGCGGGTGAAGTTCGGGTATGGCAGAGAAAAAGGGGCGAGATGGGGCGGGAACTACGATTTCAGTCAATGAGGTGAAGATGCGCGAGCGGATGAGTGCGGGATGGTGGATGGAGACCGTGGCGCAGGATGTGCGTTATGCGCTGCGCGGATTCTGGAGGTCGAAGGCATTTGCCGTGAGTGCAGTACTGACGCTGGCACTGGGAATTGGGGCGACTACAGCAGTATTCAGTGTCGTGGACCCGATTCTGTTTCGTGCGCTGCCATATGCGGATGCGGGACGGCTGGTTTCGGTTGGGTTCGCAGTCGCGTCGGCGCCCGAGGAGTTTATGGCCGGGAGGTTCTATCTGGATTGGCAGGCGAACCAAAAGCCGTTTGCAGCGATTGCCAGCCAAGGCGACGCGCCGCATTCGTGCGACCTAGTGGAGAATCATCCGGCAAAGTTGGAGTGTGTAACGTTTCAGGCAGGAATGCTCCCGATGCTGGGGATTTCGCCGGTCTTGGGACGGAATTTTCTTCCGGAGGAGGATGTGCCGCACGGGTCACCTGTAGTGATGATTTCGTATTCGCTGTGGCACGGACATTACGGTAGCGACCCGCAGATCACTGGGAGAGAGATCAATATCGATGGAGATTTGGTACGGGTAGTAGGCGTGCTTCCGCGAGATTTCCAGTTCCCGACGCTTGAACCGGCGGATGTGGTCCAGCCGATGGCGCTTGACGCCGCGGTGCAGAACACCGTAAATGGTGGATTCGGGGACGAGATGCAGACCTTTGCCCGACTGAAGTCTGGGGTCAGCCTCGCAGAAGCCCAGGTGCAGATGCAATCGGTGTCCAATCCGGAGATGGAGTGGCTGCCGGAGCGGATGCGGGACTCAACTAGACTGAGCATCAGGCCACTCCGGGAACGGGAGATGGGCGATACGCGACGTTTGGCGTGGATTCTGCTGGGCGCAGTGGTGACAGTGCTGCTGATCGCGTGCGCGAACGTGGGCGGGTTGATGGTTGCGCGTGGAGCGGAGCGGCAGCGAGAACTAGCAGTGTGTGCGGCACTGGGAGCCAGTCGCTGGCGCCTGGCACGACAGGGATTGACGGAGGGTCTGCTGCTGGCATTGGCAGGAGCTGCGGTGGGACTGACGCTGGCAGAGGGATTGCTGCGGGTGTTTGTGGCATTGGCTCCGGCGGGAGTTCCATTTCTTGGTAATGCGCATCTAGATTTGCGCATTGCGGCGTTCACAGTGCTGCTGTCGCTGGGATGCGGGGTAGTGTTCGGGTTG
>NZ_JBEKYX010000101.1:0-19560 GCF_049510455.1 Occallatibacter sp.
GGCTTTAGCCCCGGAGGGATGTTCTTACTCTTTAGATATGAGAGGAATTAAAGCTCTATGACCATCTTCATCCCCACGCCGCTGCGCCAGTTCACCGGCGGCAAAGACACCGTGGAAACCTCCGCCGCCACCGTCTCTGAAGCTCTAGCCGCCCTCACCGTCGCCCATCCTGAGCTTCGCAAGCACCTCTTTACCGCGGAAGGCAAAATCCGCGCCTTCGTCAACCTCTACCTCAACGACGAAGACATCCGCTACCTCCCTGAAAAAGAAGCCACCGCCATCAAACCTACTGACACTCTCTCCATCATCCCCTCCATCGCCGGCGGCTGTTAGAAAACCTGTTCATCGCCTCGTTTTTCCCTTCGCCGGCATGGCCTGCAGCCATTAAACTGTTGGCCATCAACCCTGACAGCGATTGCGCGAAGCGAGGCGTACCGTGGCATTCGGCTACGAATACCTGATGGTGTATCTTCCGGAATTCAACCCGGATTCTTTTCTCCTTTTCGTGCATAATCCGGCTGGCGCCACAAAGCTGAGAGACTATTCCAGCGGCCGCGAGAGGGTTCTGGGCCAGCCCCCGCTGTCGACCGTCTCGCGTGCCACCCTCTACGGAAAATCCCGCTTTACCGAGACTGCGCACACCGTCAGCGGCCAGGACGGCAACCAGTATTGGAGCGCCCGGACCTCCGAATACAATCTGCGCTTCCTGCCGTCCATCCGGAACGGAGCCGCCGCGGAAATCAGTCCATCAGTACCGATGCGGAGCGCCGTCCGAACCCCGGCAGAAGTGCACGGACGCGCAAGGCGAGGTAGCCAGCGGCAACTGCAGGATTACGTCAATGAACACCAGCCTGTTCTCACAAACGCGCTGCTCGAAGCGCTTCCGGAAAGGCTGCGGGAAGCTGTTACGTCGGTCCGCTGGGTTTCTCCGCTCGCAGGCGAGGATTACGTCGAGTACCGCGATGGAGATTTTCTTGAGGCCGTCGGTCTCGGCGAGTTCTCGAGCGATCTGGCCGTCTTCTGGCCGTCTTCCGGCCCGTCCTGGGACGCTCTCGCAGTTCTCACCACCTCATTTGCCCGCAGCCGCCCGGTCGTCGTCTTGGTGGAAGCCAAGAGCCACGTCCCCGAAATCTACGGGAACGGATGCCAGGCCGGCCCAGCCAGCCGATCACTGATCGAAAAATCCCTCGCCGCCGCCCGGCAATGGTGCGGCGCGCGCGAATCATCGGATTGGCTGGGCCCGCTGTACCAGTTGGCCAACCGGCTGGCTCATCTCTACTTTCTGCGCGAGCGGCTCAAGTCTCCGGCGTGGCTGGTCAATCTCTACTTCACCGGCGATCCTTTCCGCCCGACAACCCGCGAAGAATGGGACCGGGAACTTCGCAGCGTGAAGCAGTCGCTCGGCCTCGCCGGGGAAGTGTCCGGCGCGATCGACCTGTTTCTTCCCGCCTTGAGTCCAGCCGCAACTGCAGCCACGGTCCCGGCACCGGTCCTCCTGTCGCCGCCAGTCATCCACGCAGCGGACGATTTGGAATCAGAAAGCTTCGCAGGATGGCGCCATCGATGGACCGTCCTCGCCGAATACGCATCGAATCAAATCCCGAACGCACAGGCGCGCATCGATCGACTTACCAATCTCTGGCGGGAGCCGATCCCTGAAAACTGGCAGCGCGGCATCGATCCCCAACTGCTCGATGCGCGCTACCGGCGCGGCGACCTGCATCGTCCGCACGCAGGCGAACACGCCATCGAGCATCGCATCCTGCTGGAGGATTTTGACCGCGTAACCTGCCTTGGCAACCGGCTGATCGACGGCGTAAACGCATTCCCTCTGAGCCGCGATCCGCGCGGAGTGGGCCGCCGCGGCAACGTCGAGGCCGATATGCTGCTGCTCGGTGAACTCGCCGGCGCCCATCGTCTCTTTCTATGCGAGGTCAAGCACGACGCCAACGACCCCTGGTACGCCGCCGTGGAACTCCTGCGGCAGATGCGCCTCTTCAGCGCGAATCTCAACTCGCGCAATCTCTTCACGCATCGAGTTTCCATCCTTGGACTGCCCACAGATATCCCGTTCACCGGACTGATTGTCGCGCCTGCCAGCTACTATGCCTCCCGCGGCAAGGCGCAGAACGCGCTTCAGCCAGCCATCGATCTGCTCGCACGCTTCGCATCGGAGTTCGGCGTCGATATGCGCCTCGCCGTCTGGGACGCAACCAACAAAACCATCGATGAGCTGCCCTGCGCCTGAGTAAGCGGCAAGATATGGTCAAGCACGCTCGATGTAAAATCTGAGGAGCAGTTCTTCGCATGTGGCCCTGTAGCTCAGATGGATAGAGCGACGGTTTCCTAAACCGCAGGTCGGAAGTTCGAATCTTCCCAGGGTCACCATGTTTTTGCTCGTTCCACCAAAGCATTCGGGTGCCCCATCCTCGACTGCTTCCCGCCCCATTCTTTTAACGTTCATTACGAAAAGAATGGATAAACCCACAACCGCAATCGCCAGGATGTTCGGGAAGGCGGTGAAATTCCGCCACTGCCCCGCAACTGTGAGCGCCACTCGCCTCCGCGTCGTCCATTGCGGCAGGCAGTCCGTCAGTCGCAATCCACTGAGGCCGTCAGGCTTTGGGAAGGGAACTGGCAAGGCGCAAAGTCAGGAGACCGGTCTTAGGCGCATTCGCCAGCTTCTGCCCCGTGGGAGGGCAAGAGGAGAGAAATGTCTATTTCATTTTTACGCGGCCCGTTCTTCCGCCGCACTTTGCCGGTTTTCGTAATCCTTCTCACCGCCATCTTCGCCCGCGCCGCCTCTATCCGCGGCCGCGTCACGGATTCCTCCGGCGCGAGCGTCTCCAATGCGGCCATCGCGCTACTCCAGGGCAGCAAAATCGTCGCCCACACACTCACCGGCTCGGACGGCAGCTTCACTCTCACCACCGGCCGGAGCGGTCGCTTTTTCCTCGTCGTCTCCGCCAAAAGCTTCCGCCAGCTTGACACCCCCACCTTCTACGCCGCCAGCTTCGACTCCATCGAGCGCTCCATCGTACTCGAGCCCCAGTGGGTCCGCCAATCCATCGTCGTTACCGCCACCGGCACGCCAACCCCGCAGCCGCAAACCAGCTCCGCCACCAACGTCCTCGGCCAAACCGAAATCGGCCAGAGCAGCGACTTCGCCAGTCTCCTCCGCCTCATGCCCGGCACTGCTTCCGTCCAGGTCGGCCAGCGCGGCGCGCAAACCTCGCTCTTCATCCGCGGCGGCGACTCCGACAACAATAAAGTCCTCATCGACGGCATCAGCGCCGGTGATCTCGGCGGTCGCTTCGACTTCGGTCCACTCTCCACCACCGCCATCGAGCGCAGCGAAATCTATCGTGGTCCCAACTCCGATCTCTACGGCGCCGGCGCGGAATCCGGCGTAATCAGCTTCATCACCCCGCGCGGAACCACTAGCTTCCCCTCCATCTTCCTCTCCGGCGACGCAGGCAACTTCTACACCTCGCGTGAAGAAGCCGAGCTCGCAGGCGCGCACGACAAGATCGATTACTTCGCCGCCTATAGCTGGCTCCAGTCCGCCAACTCCGTGCCGAACGACCTCATGCACCTAGGTTCCTCAGCAGGCAACTTCGGCTACCAGCTCAACGGCGCCACCATGCTCCGCGGCACAGTCCACTACAACGTCGCATCCACCGGCGTACCCAACGCCTGGGACTTCTACCACGTCGCCGACCAGGCCACGCAGAAGGATCAGGACCTTTACATCAGCGCTACATTCGACAACCAGACCACCGCGAGCTTCCACAACACCATTCGCTATGGCGCCACCCGCAAACGCGAGCAATACTACCTCTGGTATCCCTCCGGCGAGCTTATCAATGACTATGACGGCCTCGGCGATAGCGCCTACTTCGGTCAGACCGTCACCATCAAGGGCGCAAACGGAGCCTCCGCCACCGGCCAGGCCATCCTCGATTACCCCGAAACCTACCCTTACGCGGAGCAGCTTGTCTCCAACCGCGATCAGCTTCTGTATCAGGGCGATTTCCGCTTCACCCCGCACCTCACCGGCCTCATCGGCTTCCACTTTGAGGACGAACGCGGCACCGAGGTCATTCCCTCCTACGGAATCAATCAGCCCGTCTCACCCACCAACTACGATTACATCGCCAGCGTTCATGGCGATTTCAAAAACCGCTTCTTCTATAATCTCGGCGGCGCGCTTGAACACTACGCGCTCTTCGGCACCTTCACCACGCCTCGCGCCGGCTTCTCGGTCTATGCCTTCAAGCCGCGTCACGGCGTCTTCTCCGGCACTCGCATCTTCGGCAACTACGGTGACGGCATTCGCGAGCCCGCACTCACCGATGAAACCGGCTCTCTCTACACCGCCCTCGTCAGCAATGGTTACTTCTCCGTCGCAAAGCAGTTGAACATCGGCCCGCTCGCACCGCCCACCGAGCGTACGTATGAAGGCGGCGTCGAGCAGACCTTCCTCACCCAGCACATCCTCTTCCGCGCCAGCTACTTTCATAACGAATTCGGTCGACAGATCGAGTCCGTAAGCGCAGTCTCTCTTCCCGACATCCTTGGCCTTACCGGGCAGGCTCGCCAGAACTTCATCAACGCACTCGGCTACTACTACACCCTCGACTATGGCCTCAACGTAAACACTGAGGCCTTCCGCGCCCAGGGCATTGAGTCCACAGTTGAAGGCGGCATCGGACGCAGCATCTTCCTCCGCGCCGGCTACACATGGCTTGAGGCCGTCGTCCAGCGCTCCTTCGACAGCGACAATGAAGCGCTCGTCAACGGATTCGAGCCCACCTACAACGGCATTCCCATTGGAGCCGACTCGCCGCTCGTAGGCGCGAGGCCATTCCGCCGTCCGCCCAACTCCGGCTTCGCCACCGCCACTTACTCAAACAAGAAATTCTCGGCCATCTTCGCTTCGGCCTTCGCCAGTCGCAGTGACGATTCCACCTACCTTGCCTATGCTGACCAGAACGGCGGCAACAGCCTGCTGCTCCCCAATCGCAACCTCGATTACGGCTTCGCCAAGCTCGATCTCGGCGGCAGCTATCAGTTCTTCACCTGGCTCGGCGTCTACGCGCAGGCGGAAAACCTGACCTCGAACCAGCACATCGCCCCCATCGGTTATCCCAGCCTGCCCTTCAACTTCCGCGCCGGCCTGCGCTTCCAGTGGGGCAAGGAATCCACCAAATAGCCACAGCCGGCTCCGGCGGCATTTCCGGCCTCCGGAGCAGGCTGTAGCTAGCTTTGCCTCCCATAGCCCCTCCGAGCCGCGCAGATGAGGATCGCATGAGGAATCTGAGGTTTGCCCGCGATTTTCCACAATTTCGGGCTGATTTTTCTGGCTTCGTATATATTTTTTCCTTTTAGTTTCCCCGCGCCTGTAACAAACTATTCATAATTTGAGTTTAGTTTTTAACTGATCTGTCCCTACAGAACGTTCACCCTTAAAGACAAGTGCATGAAAGCACCAGGGGAACGATTCCGGCACGTAACAGGACAACTTTCAATCTTCTAAGAGGCCATCATGATGCATTGGTTTACCAGGCGGTTAGCGTGTACCTGTCTGTTGTTTCTACCCATCCTCCTGTGTGCGTCGCTCGCGAATGCGCAGCAAACCCTCGGCTCCATCAACGGCACCGTGCTCGATCCCTCCGGCGCAGCCATTCGCGGCGCAAAGATCACGGTCACGGCTGCGGAAATCGGCGTAACACGCACCACCACCACGCAAGGCTCTGGCTTCTTCCAGATCTTCAACCTGCCCATCGGTCAATATGTCGTCAAGGCCGAGCAGAGCGGTTTTGAAATCACTGAAGTAAAGGGCATCGGAGTTCGCGAAGCGGAAGCCACCACCGTCAGCGTCGCCCTCAAGGTCGGCCAGAACTCGGAATCAGTCGAAGTCACCGCCAACCCCTTGTTGAACGCCACGGACGCCACCAACGGCTACACCCTCGACTCCCAGCAGATCGCCATAACCCCGCTCGCTACCGACAGCTTCACGCAGCTCGCCGTGCTCTCTCCCGGTGTCAACGCGGAACTCCTCAGCGGCATCGACTCCAATGCGGGTCTCGGTAACCAGAACATCCAGGCCAACGGTCAGCGCGCCACTTCCAACACCGTGCAGGTCAATGGCGCAGACGTTTCCAACCTCTTCAACGGCATGACCTCTTCGGGCCTCACCTCGCAGCGTTTTAACTTCAACATCGGCGGCGGCAGCACATCGGCCACCTCCTCCGCTGGCTCAGCCACCACGGCAGGCGCCAGCGGCACCAGCACCTCGGTCTACGGTTCAGTCGGCAACGCCCTCCCGTCGCCTCCGTCGGCCTTCATTGAGGAGCTCCGCGTCAACACCTCCATGTACGACGCGCAGCAGGGAGCCACCTCCGGCGCGCAGATCGACGTCAACACCAAGTCGGGTACCAATAACTGGCATGGCGGCGTCTACGGCACCTTCGCCAACAACGCGCTCAACGCCTCACCCTACTTCTTCAACCAGCAATACGTGCTCGGCCAAAACGGCGTCGGCTTTTTTCCGCAGTCCATGCAGAACCCCTACCTGCAGCGCTGGACAACCGGAGCCACTCTCGGCGGCGCAATTAAGAAGAACAAGCTCTACTTTTTCCTCGGCTATCAGCGCCTCGACTCCTCGGACGCAGCCACGGCACTTTCTCAGATGACCGTGCCCAGCGGCCTTACGGATGATCGCAGCGCCACCGGCCTAATGAACGCCCTCACTAGCTGGAATGATGGCACGCCGGTTGCCACCACCGGCAAGAATGCCTTTACCGGCATAAATTCCATCGCCTCCGCTCTGATGAACGCCAAGCTCCCAGATGGAAGCTTCCTCATTCCCTCCGCGCAAACCACCTCGACTTACAATTACGGCATTCCCAACGTCGCTCTTACCGGCCGCTCCCTCTTGACTGGAGATCAGGCCACCATCTCGGTCGATTATCAGATCAACGACAAGGACCGTCTCGGCGCAAAGTATTACTACCAGAACGATCCCATTTCCTCGCCCTATCGCTTCTCCTCCACTGGCGGTTTCCCCGTGACGCAGCTCAATGGCGGACAGGTGGGAACCATTGACAACACCATCATCGTCAATTCGCACCTCAACTGGGAGCAGCGTCTCGGCTTCGTTCGCATGTCAGCCTATAGCGGCTACAATCAGACTCTCGCCAACAGTGGTGGCCCTGCCAATTTCGGCATCGGCGCCGGCATGACCGGAAACACCGGCACGCTCGTCAGCGGCTTGCCCGGCCTGCTCCTCAAGGAATTCCCCTACTCGCAGAACAATTCGCCGGGAATCAAGGTCGGACCCTACAGCTCCTTTGCCAATACCGGTTTCTACCAGAACCGCCTCAATCCTTCCACCAACCTCATCTGGGTCGAAGGACCGCACACGATCGATGCAGGCGCCGGTTACAGCTATACCCAGCTCAACATCACCAACAACCGTCAGGGCATCGCGCAGATCGCAACCAAGAGCTTCGAGAGCTTTCTCGAAGGCGAGGTATCCAGCTCGAACGTCCTTGAAACCACCGATTCTCAAAGCGGACGTAACACCGCAGATCGCTACTATCGCAACAATGAGATCGACGCTTATGTTCAGGACAAGTGGCAGATCAAGTCCAATCTCAGCCTGACCATCGGCGTCCGCTATGACTACCACGGCGGCCTCACAGAAAAGTATGGCGACATGTTCAACTTTGAACCGTCGCTTTATAACGTCACCGGCACCACGGACACCAGCTTCAACGTCAGCAATGCCGGCTTCATCGTCGCCGGAAACAACAAGTACAATCCCACCTCAGGCGTCAGCGATTCCACGCTCACCGGTCGCCAGTGGGGTGTTTCACCGCGTCTCGGCTTCGCCTGGACTCCGGCCAACACCGCCAACAAGATCGTCTTCCGCGGAGCATGGGGCATCTACTACGACCGTGGTGAAAACTTCCAGTACCTCTCGCAGCCCGCGGGCAGCGGCAACGGCGGCCCCTTCGGCGTTACAGAGTCGGCTCCGTTGGCAAGCTACGTCGTAGGCAACGGCAACACCCTCGCAAATCCGCTGGGCACGGCACTCAATCTTCCCTCCGGCACGCCTGCTGGCAACTACATTCCGCCCAGCTCCAATCCCAGCACCATCGCAGCATCCCTGCAGCAGACCCTCAACGGCTACACCGGAACCCCGACCGGCTCTGACGCGCAGTATGGCAAGAACTGCTCCGGCGTCCAGAACCAGGAAGACTACACCGCCTGCCCGGATGCTCTGAACTTTGCCTCGTATGCCCGCAACAATGTGCTGCCTTACACCATGAACTACTCGCTGGACATGCAGTGGCAGCCCACTGGCGACATGGTCTTCACTCTCGGCTACGTCGGCAACCGTGGACGCCACGCGGTCATTCCCATCCCCTTCAACGCGCCCGGAATCGCCACTGCCACCAACCCCATCTGGGGTGAGACCTCCAGCTACGGATTTGAGGTTCTCAACCAGAACTCCATGTCTGACGGCTACGACTACGACCCCATCCCCGGCGAGCCTTGGAACACGGAAGACGGCGGTAACACCGACTTCCGTACTCCCTACATCGGCTTCAGCCCCAATGCCGCGCTCTTCAAGACCGTCGGCAACTCGGCCTACGATGCGCTGCAGACGCAGTTCCAGAAGCGCCTCTCGCACAACTTCCAACTCGGTGCCGCCTATACATGGAGCCATGCCCTCGACGAACAGAGCGATCTGGGCCTCTTCTTCACCGGCAACGATCCCTCGAACCTCCGCAACTCCTGGGCCTCATCGGACTTCGACCGCAAGCATGTCTTCACCACTAACTTCGACTTCAAGGTGCCCAACAAGGCCCGCGAGAGCTCACTGCTCGGCTACGTGGCTGACGGCTGGGAGCTCACAGGCATTGGCATCGTACAGAGCGGCGAGCCCTACTCGCTTTATGAGTTCTACGGAGCCTCTGGCAGCATCAAGTTCGGCGATTTTCCAACCCTCATGAACCCCGTCATCGGCATCAAGAACCCGGGCAACCCCAGTTCGGCCATGACCGGCAATAAGGGCAATGTACGCACCCAGGGTGGCGCTTACATCCCCGCCATTGATCCTACTCAGATCTCCATCGATTATTTGCAGCCGGGCTCTATGGGTATTCCAACCCAGTCCGGCTCCAATCCGGCGGATATCTATCAGACCAATTTTGCTCCGCCGCAGCGCAACATATTCCGCCAGACAATGCAGAATCGTCTCGATCTCTCGGCCCGCAAGAACTTTCACATCCACAATAAGTACAATCTGCGCTATGACTTCAACGTCTATAACATCACCAACACACCCAGCTTTGACGTTCCCATGAACCAGGGACAGATCCGCCAGAACTCCTCCTGCTCCACCAGCGCCATCATGGCGGGCAACAACTGCACTCCCTCCGAGTACTTCGTCAACTTCGGCCAGATCGTCTCGAGCAACAATCCCACCGATCAGCAATCCGCTCTCTCCAACCTTGACCAGATTCCCTTCGCGACCGGCACTGGCAGGAATCTGCAGATTCAAACATTGATTCCACCCAACACCACTCCCACCTGTCAGAGCGGCGATTCCACCTTCATACCCGGCAAGGGATGCCCCAACAACGCGGCCAACTTCGGATCGGTCACTAACACCATAGGAAGCAGCCGCATCATCACCATGGCTCTGCACGTCACCTTCTAATCGCAGTCCATCTGCAAAACAAACGGGGACCCGCAAGGGTCCCCGTTTACGCGCGTTCCATACATAAATCTAAGGAATGAGACAAATAAGACCCTCTGGCCCTTTAGATTCAGCAAATTTTCATCTACTTTCTCAAGTTTCTCCCTTGCCTGCCGACGACTAAGAAATTAGTGTTGAATTTTCCACAGCAGGTTTTGTTGCTGTCGGAAACGGAAACATGCTGTCCGAGGTGTCTACAGTGAACTGTCCAAAATGCAACTCCGAATCCTGCGCCACCGTGCCCGCCGAGATTCGCCTCTACCGCAACGCGCCACGCACGCAGAGCCATCCACCCGTCTCGCCCTCGCCCGACATCCAGATCTGCATGGAGTGCGGCTGGAGCGAGTTCGTCATTCCGCCCACATGGATCTCCGACTGGCTCAAGCCCCAGCTTCAAAACCAGGCTCGCCGCCCAGAGTCGCATTCGGCCCCGCAGCCAATCGCCAAGCCCACGCTGCTCCCCATCCCGGTAGCCGCGCTCTCGGCCTAGCAGCCCACCGAGCATCCGGCGCAGCCTCCGGGCAAGCAAACCCGCGCCCAAAACACCTCGCACAGTACTAGCGCACACAAAAAGGCCCCCTGCCAAAGCAGGAGGCCTTTTCTTTTGTACTGTCAGCTTTAAGAAACCAGGTCAAACTCAGCACAAACCAACTGATCTCTGACCCCTGATTACTGATCCCTGTCTTAGTACATTCCGTCCATGCCGCCGCCGCCGTGGCCGCCCGCGGGAGCAGCGGACTTCGGCTCAGGCAGCTCGACAACCAGTGCTTCGGTCGTCAGCAGCAGCCCGGCAATGGAAGCCGCATTCTGCAGAGCCGTCCGCGTTACCTTGGTCGGGTCAATGACGCCAGCCTTCACCAGGTCCTCGAACTGTCCGGTCGCAGCGTTGTAACCAAAGTGCTGGTCCTTGGACTCAAGCACCTTCGCCACCACCACCGCGCCCTCTTCGCCCGCATTGGCAACAATCTGCCGAAGCGGTTCTTCGAGCGACCGCAGAACGATCTGAGCGCCGATCTTCTCGTCGCCTTCGAGCGTCTTGATCAGGGCCTGAACCGCCGGAACCGCGCGCACCAGGGCCACGCCGCCGCCGGGGACAATGCCTTCTTCCACAGCCGCGCGCGTTGCATGAAGCGCGTCTTCCACGCGAGCCTTCTTCTCCTTCAACTCAGTCTCCGTCGCAGCGCCGACCTTGATGATCGCCACGCCGCCGACGAGCTTCGCCAACCGCTCCTGCAGCTTCTCGCGGTCGTAGTCGCTGGTCGTCTTCTCAACCTGCGTGCGGATCTCCTTCACACGGCCGTCAATCTCGGTAGCCTTGCCCGCGCCGTCCACAATCGTCGTGTTGTCCTTGTCGATCGTGATGCGCTTCGCGCGGCCCAGATCCTCGAGCTTCACGCCTTCCAGCTTGATGCCCAGGTCCTCGGTAATCGCCTGGCCGCCCGTCAGAACGGCAATGTCGCCCAGGATCGCCTTGCGACGATCGCCAAAGCCCGGAGCCTTCACAGCAGCCACATTCAGCGTGCCGCGCAGCTTGTTCACCACCAGGGTCGCGAGCGCCTCGCCCTCAACGTCCTCGGCAATGATCAGAAGCGGCTTGCCGCCACGCGCAACCTGCTCCAGCAGAGGCAGCAGATCCTTCATCGCGCTGATCTTTTTCTCGTAGATCAGAATGTACGGATCGTCCAGAACCACTTCCAGGCGCTCCGCATCGGTCACAAAATACGGGCTCAGGTAGCCGCGGTCAAACTGCATGCCGTCCACGGTCTCCAGGCCAGTGTGCATCGTCTTCGACTCTTCAATCGTGATCACGCCGTCCTTGCCCACAACCTTCACGGCCTCGGCGATAATGCCGCCGATCTCCGCGTCGCCGTTGGCCGAAATCGTGCCCACCTGCGCCACCGAGCCCTCATCCACGGGCTTCGACAACGTGCCAAGTGCGCCGCCCTCTGTCCACACGCCGTTCTGATCGCGCTTGCCGATTACTGCAATCACAGCCTTGTCGATGCCGCGCTTCAGAGCCGTCGGGTTCGCGCCCGCCGCCACAGTCTTCACGCCTTCGCGGAAGATCGCCTGCGCCAGAACCGTCGCCGTCGTCGTGCCGTCGCCGGCCACGTCGCTCGTCTTCGATGCAACTTCCTTCACCAGTTGCGCGCCCACGTTCTCCAGCGGGTCCCTCAGCTCGATTTCCTTCGCCACCGTCACACCGTCCTTGGTGATCGTGGGCGAACCGAACTTCTTCTCAATCACAACATTGCGGCCCTTCGGTCCCAACGTCGCCTTCACCGCGTCTGCCAGGGTATTCACACCCCGCAGAATCGCCTGACGGGACTCTTCACCGTGCAGAATCTGCTTTGCCATTTTCTTCTCCAGTGATCAATGATCAGAGATCAGAGATCAGTTTGTGTCGTTAGTTCGAAGCTGTTTCAGTCGGGATAAATCAGTCATGCCGGAACGAGAGCCAACGCGGTATATCGTTTAGCTGATCTCTGATCCCTGACCCCTGATCTCTCAAAAAGTAAAGCGGAGCTTTACTTTTTTACAATTCCCAGGACTTCCTCTTCGCGCATGATCAGGAACTCTTCGCCCTCGATCTTGATCTCGTTGCCGGAGTACTTGCCGAAGAGAACGCGGTCGCCCGCCTTCACATCCAGCGGGAAGACCTTGCCTTCGTCGTTCGACTTGCCCTTGCCCACGGCGATCACTTCGCCTTCCTGGGGCTTTTCCTTCGCGCTGTCGGGAATGATGATTCCGCCACGCACCGTCTCCGTCTCTTCAACACGGCGAACCAGAATCCGGTCATGGAGCGGAGTGAAGGTCGTCGTTACAGATGTAGCTGCCATTGCTTCCTTCTCCTTCGCACGCGGAGCAGGGGACGCCCCTCCGCGCGATTGTTTGGGTTTGAAAACAGATACTGCAGAAAAGCTCAATCGGCGATCTCGCGCACCGGATACAAGCAATCACTCCTGCACGGTGCTGGCACTCTCGCCTACTGATTGCTAAATGTAGGTAACTACACCAACGGTTGTCAAGTTACTTGAGCCAAACCTGAGCGCAATTCACTCACATTTAATTCACTGGCAAGAGTCTGCTCCTCGCAGATCATCCACAATCAAGCATCAATGAATTTTGATAATATCAAATCGAGTTGGAAGTTTCCAGTTGCAGGCACTGAATTTCCGTGCTACACCTTCCATGCCGCGTCGAATGTCCGGCTCTCCCGATTACATCATCCGGAAGGTGGGATTATGTTGATCTGCTCTCCAAAGTTCCAGGTTCTCGTGGCCGCTTTATCAATTGGAGTTTCGACCGCGGCAGCTATTGCACAAACTGATTTCGGACTGGTAGATATCGGCAGCAAAACCTCTGCCGCGGTTTCGGTCGCCATACCCTCCCCGGCCAAACTGGGCAGCATCTCGGTTCGCACGCTCGGGGCTGAGAATCTGGATTACACAAATGCGGGAGCAGGCACCTGCTCAGCGAACGTAGGGTACGCCACCAATGCAACCTGTACAGTCAATGTTGCCTTCTCTCCAAAATATCCGGGCTTGCGTTACGGCGCGGTTGTACTGCTCGATGCAAGCGGGACGATCATTGGATACACCTACCTCCAAGGCAGCGGCCAGGGACCACAGTTCCATTATCAGGAAGTCGAAACCACGCTCCTCGGTTCTGTAGCGTCTCCCGGTAATATGACTGTCGATGGGAACGGCAACATCTATGTCGCTATAACAAATTCCGGCCTCAGTGAGGTGATTGAGTTAACCCCCGGCGCGGGCTCTTATACGCAACAGATATTCACCAGCACTTCTGTCGCACTGGGAGGAATGGCCGTCGACGGTATTGGCAATTTCTATATCGCTGAGAATGATGGATTCGTTCACAAATTCACGCCATCCGGTAGCGGCTACATCGAAAGCACATTCGGGAATGGTATGAACCTTCCCAACGGCATTTCGTTCGATGCAAGCGGCAACGTGTATATTGCCGACGCTTACAACGGGCGCGTATTGAAAGAGACGCTCACGGCAGGCGGTTATGTCCAGTCGGATATTCTCGACTGCGGAACGCCGGGCGAACAAACTTGTCCTTCCTCCGTTGCTTCTGATGCCAATGGCGATCTCTTCATCACCGCCTATGACAATTCGCAAATCCTTGTCATGACCCCCTCCACGAACGGCTATGCCCAGAGCTATATCGGCAGCGGATTGGTTTGGCCCTCCGATATCGTCATAGACGGCCAGGGCAACCTGTATATTGCCGATACTCTCAACAGCCGTATCGTCAAAGAGTCTCTCGCCGCCGGAAATTATACGCAAAGCGTTGTGCCTACCGGCAGCGCCATCAACTGGCCGTGGGGGCTCGGCGTCGATGATGCGGGGAATGTCTACATCGCAGACACCTACAACAGTCGCGTCCTCAAAGAAGACTTCTCCGATGCACCCGCGCTTACCTTCGGCGCCACAAGTCCCGGCGTCTTAAGCCCTGACAGTCCACAGACAGTCACAATAGAAAACGGCGGCAACATGGCGCTCGGTTTCTCCGCCATAACGTATCCGGGTGATTTCATCGCGGATAATCCCACTGCCGGCTTTTGCGAAACCGGCACGCTGCTTGCGCCGGGAGAGACCTGCGCCGTCGGTATCGGCTTTAAGCCGCTTGCCGAGCCTGCCAGCGGCAATACCGTCAGCGAGGACGTAACTATCACCGCCGGCACGGCGGGGATACCCCAGCAGAGCATTCAGGTTACCGGAACAGTAGGCCCTCCTGCCTCGCACATGACACTCACCAGTTCCCCCGCAGGTAGTGTCGTTGCGGGGCAATCCGTTAACCTCACCGCAACCGTCATGAGCACCTCCGGCAATCCGGCTCCTGCCGGAACTGTCACGTTCACTCTCGGGAGCACATCCCTTGGCAGCAGCAACCTGGGTTCCTCCGGAGTCGCCATACTTACCACTACATCTCTGCCGGCGGGCACAGACGCAATCGCTGCAAGCTACCCGGGAGACACGTTATACGGAAACGGATCTGCAAGCCTTTCCATTGCCGTGACGGCGGCTCAGCCAACCCTGACGGTGAGCGCCAGTCCTTCCCCCGGCGTATATGGACAGGTCACAACCCTGACGGCAACTCTGAGAGGCTACTACGGCTCCGCAAATGGAGAGACAGTCACCTTTTACAGCCAGGGCAAGGCAATTGGAACCGGAACACTGTCTGCCGGCGTAGCAACCCTCAACATATCTACGCTTCCACTGGGGACCAGCTCGCTGACGGCAGCCTATCCCGGCGACAGCAACGATGCCGGCGCGACGTCCAATACCGTTTCGTATACGGTGAATTTGGTTTCGCCGGTTCTGACGAGCCCCGCGCCTGGCAGCCGGCTTCCCGGCTCTGCCGCTCTGTTCGTGTGGACTCCGGGCAGCGGCGTCACCGTATATTCGTTATCGGTTGGAACCAGATGGCCTGGTTCAGAGGACATCTTTTCCTCGGGAAGCATTCATTACACTTCACAAACCGTGACCGGCCTGCCCACAGACGGCGTGCCCGTTTATGTCATGCTCAGGTTCTTGATCAATGGCGTCGTATATACAAGCTTCTACACCTATACGGCAGCCGGTTCGCCGACTCTTCCGGCTCTGATAATGCCGTCTCCAGGCAGTCATCTTGCCAGTTCCACTGTCACCTTCCAGTGGTCGCCTGGTGCGGGGCCTACTGCGTATGCGCTGAACGTAGGAACTAAGTGGCCGGGTTCCGACGACATCTATGGATCGGGAGTCACGACGGCGACCTCAGCCGCTGTGTCCGGCCTTCCCACCGATGGCGTCAAAGTCTATGTTCTGCTGCGCTATTACCTCAATGGCGTCTGGACGGACCTGAATTACACCTACACGGCAGAGGGCTCCACCGCTCCGCCGGTAATGACCACACCCGCGCCGGGCAGCGTGCTTTCCGGCTCCAGTGTCACATTCAACTGGACACCGGGCGCCGGCGTTACGGCGTACGCGCTCTCTGTGGGAACGTATGGCCCCGGCTACTTCAACATTTATAGCTCGCCACAGCTCGCAACGACTTCCGGAACTGTGCCCAACATCCCCACAGACAGCAAGCCTGTATACGTCACGCTTCGCTATCTCATCGAGGGCATCTGGAAAACCACAAACTACACCTACACGGCAGCGAGTCCTGCCCCTTCAACCAATCCGGCGATCATCTCGCCCCCACCGGGCAGTACACTTCCGGGTTCTACTGCCAGCTTTTCCTGGACAGCGGGCGTTGATCCGATAGACAACATTCAGACCATCTACTTTGATGTAACAAGATCAGATCACATGACCCTCATCTACAGCGGACAATATGGTCCATATGGCGCAGGCGCTGTCGTTTCCGGTATTCCGACAGACGGTGAGACGATTTATGTCGATCTTACCTGGCTGACCACACTAGGGAAACTCTGATTAAGTGGCACGAACGGTAGGTCACGGCTTCAGCCGTGACATAAATGCAGCAAAATCAATGCGGCTTTAGCCGCTGAGGTATGCTTCACGGACTAGGGAAACTCTGATTAAGTGGCACGAACGGTAGGTCACGGCTTCAGCCGTGACATAAATGCAGCAAAATCAATGCGGCTTTAGCCGCTGAGGTATGCTTCACGGACTTAATCAGACCTTCGCCTGTATTCGATAAGTCAATTGATGGCTTACACGACCGCGTTAGAAAGTTCGCCTTTGTAACGGATGAGGGTACGAGTCTTCTTGCGTTCAGGTAGCGTGCGCTGAGCAGTTGCCTTGTTACTTTCGTGCGGATTCTACTTCAGATAATTTGCATGCAATTAACCCCATTTGTGCTTTACTCATAATCAGCAGAGAAAGTGTCGGCCCGGATCCCACAGGATTCGGGCCGTCGCCATTATGGGAGGGGAGGCCCCCCACACTGCACCAGAATTGATGCAAAACCGTATATTTTCATTTTTTCTTCGCCTCACAGTGCGGCGCAGACAGTTGCACAGTTTCGGAATAAAGATCGCATGAAGATTTGCGTAGAAGCTGTGCTGATGTCCGCAACCTGCTGAAACCAAGTCACTTCAGAAACAGCCTTGCACAGGATAACTCCTGCGGTTATGAACCATCGCCGTCAAAAATATCTTCTCCGCATCATCGCCGTCCAAACCGATACAATGGAAACCACTATGTTCCGCATGCCAGTCCGCATCCTTGCAGTCCTTGCTCTCGCTGCCGTCTGCCTCCACGCCCAGGACTCTGACGCAAAGCGTAGCCGCAAATACAAGTCCCCGCCGGCCACCTCAAAGATCGAGGTCACCGTTATCCGTGATACCACCGGAAAGCCCATCGAGAATGCCTCGGTCGTCTTTCATGAGCTCGACAACAACGGCCAGGACGAAGGCAACATGGAGCTGAAGACCAACGAAGACGGCAAAACCGTCATCGACGTGATCGAAACAGGAAAAACCATGCGTCTGCAGATCATCGCCAAAGGCTTCCAGACCTATGGCAATGACTACAAGGTAGATAAGTCGCAAATGGCCTTTGAGGTCCGCATGAAGCGCCCCGGCGAGCAGTACTCAACCTACAAGCCGCACCCCGATCAAAGCCAGGACCAGCCGAAACCGCAGCCGTAAGATGACTGCTCAGCCACTTCTCGGACAATCCGCTCTCGTAACCGGCGCCGCCAAGCGCCTCGGCCGGGCCATCGCGCTCTCGCTTGCCGAGGCCGGCGCCGACGTCACCATCACCTTCAACACCTCAGAAAAAGAGGCGGAGCAAACCGTAGCCGATATTCAAGCATTAGGTCGCAAAGCCTACGCCATCCGCTGCAACGTCCGCAGTGAGGCCGAAGTGAAGCAGACAGTTGCGGAAACACTGAAGCAGCACAGCAAGCTCAACATCCTCGTCAATAACGCCGCAGTCTTTGAAACAGTAGATTTAGAAAAAATCAGCATCGAGCAGTGGGACGCCGTCTTTGAAACCAACGTCCGCGGCCCATTCCTTTTCGCCCGTGAGTGCCTGCCCGCACTTCGAGCCACGAAGGGCCGCATCATTCAGTTAGGCTCGCTCGGCGGCCTGCATCCATGGACCACGCACGCACATTACTGCTCGTCGAAAGCAGCAGTCCACATGCTGGTCAAAACGATGGCCAAAGCCTTCGGTCCCGAAGTCGCAGTCAACGCCGTAGCCCCCGGCTGGATCGACATGGACCCCGAGCCAACGGAACAAACGAAGCGCATAACCTGCAAGACGCCTATGAAGCGCAGCGGTACACCGGAAGACATCGCCGAAGCAGTCCTATACTTCGCAACATCCGCCAGCTTTATCACCGGTCAGATACTCCCGGTAGACGGCGGCCTCGGTTTATAATTTCTTTGCTATATCCGAAGAACAGGCTGCTGGAAAGGGTGCTGAATTGGCCGCCACGGATAATTCCGTCACTGATGTCCAGAACAAAATCCAGACAAACGAAATTGCTGTAAAACGAGACTCGCGCTTCATAGAGCTGGATTCTCTCAGAGGATTGGCTGCGGCTACAGTAGTTCTGCACCATGCAACAAATATGTGGCCGACCCTCCTTTCGGGGCCAGCTTCGATTCCGCTGCGACTGTTCAGCGGCGGAGAGCAGGCCGTAGCGTTGTTCTTTATACTGAGCGGCTTTGTTCTTGCGCTTCCTTATATTCGTGGCAAATCACAAACCTACCCAACCTTCATCCTCAGGCGGATACTGCGTATTTACGGTCCTTACGTTGTTGCTTTAGGTTTGGCGGTAGTTGGCAGTGCCATCTGGCACACTCCTCTTACGCAGCGGAATTGGGAAAGCCAGACCTGGTATAGGCCTGTCGTGATGCAAGCAGTACTGAATCATCTGGCTTTCATCGGGAATTATCCGTGGAGTGAATACAATACAGCTTTTTGGTCGCTGGTCCAGGAGATGAGGATATCGATCATCTTTCCTCTTTTAATCATTGTTGTTATGCGATGGCCAAAAGTAGCTGCTTTCATCCTCATTCCCGCGCTCTACTTGCTCACTCCGGCCCTTGCTGCAACCGGCCCTGTTCCGATAGGTCTGGAGATGATCTCATCTGTTTGCGCCTTATTCATTTCAGGAATTTTGTTAGCCATGCACGCCCCGCAATGTATCGAGTGGCTGGAATCCAGAAACAAATTCTTCCTGGCAGGCCTGCTGATCTTTGCCTACGCAATCTACCTGCTGGGGCATAGCACTTTCTTTTTCACAAGCTTGGTGCATGCCGCGCAAATCATGATCACAGGGCTGGGAGCCGCATTAATATTGCTTCTGGCGCTTTCGTTTTCATCTTTTCGAACGTTCCTGCGGGCGAAGATGCCGCACTTCCTCGGCAAAATTTCTTATAGCCTCTATCTCGTTCACGCTACAGTTCTGTGGGCAACAGAGCGCTCTCTGGGAAAGAGCATGCCCAAACCAGCTCAGCTATGCCTTTACTTAGTGCTTTCTTTATTTCTCGCATGGATTTTTTATTTAGCTGTCGAAGCTCCCTTTACGAATCTGAGTCGCAAGTTAGGCAGCCGAAAGACAGTAACTGCTGGTTAGAACGGCCAAGTGCATGGCGGCTCCCTTGAATTCAAATGAAAATTACCGCAGGCAGGAGACATCTAATTTATGCAGTTACCCTTGTTTCAGTCCTAATACTACAGTTGTAGATAGAAGATTGGGAGGGGTGAACCTCGTTTGCGGTAGTGACATCGCAGAGCGTGGAATTGATGCTGCCTTCGCCATTGGGACCAGTGGAGAAGATGCTCAAC
>NZ_JBEKYX010000102.1:0-25792 GCF_049510455.1 Occallatibacter sp.
TGCACAACCTTGTAGGGCACCATCTTCATCTCATCGTTCACTTCGTTAAAGCGGCGGCCCATAAACCGCTTGATGGAGAAAATCGTATTCTCCGGGTTCGTAATCGCCTGCCGCTTGGCCACTTGGCCTACAAGGCGCTCGCCGGTCTTTGAAAACGCGACGATCGAGGGCGTTGTACGCGCACCCTCTTCATTCGGAATGACTTTGGGCTCGCCGCCCTCCAGGACAGCAACGCACGAGTTGGTGGTTCCGAGATCGATACCAATAATTTTTGCCATAGTTTGGCTCCTGCCGCTAAAAGATACTGACAGATATAAGATGCAACATTGAGTGACTTAGTGTCAACTTTTCTTGAGAATGTTCATATAAACCATGCTCAGCTTTTACTCACCCCAGACCGGGCAAAATCACCCGCGAAGTCCACTACGATCCTTTCCGGGTTTTGATGGATACGATCATCAAGCTGCCCCATTCCGCAGCGGGCAAAAACAGGGAAGGATTTGAGACCGATGGGGTCCACTGGAAAGTTCTAATCGGCAGAGGGGAACGATGCTTGCTGCACTACCGTTTTTCGTTTACTCGATCAACCTTTGCCCTAAGCTCCGCAAGCATCTCCGCAACCAGCCGTTCGGCAAAGATCCCTATCCTTAGCTGTGCAGTTCCTGAGAGGACAGGAAGGATGTCGTCCACCGGCATAGCATATTCACTCTTCTTGTCGCGTTCGAGAATTTGATATTCATCCTGTCCCGTGGCATCCTTGGGCACAAGCAAGTCGTATCGCCGTGTTACGACCTCGGGCGGTAGAGAGATATTTTGCACACGAGAGGGCTGTATCGCCACGAGTTCAACATAGAGATGTTCGCCAACCCCATGCGACGCTCGGTGCGTCGGCAGGTAGATTGGGTGGCTTCCTACAGTTAGGCCCACTTTGCTCTGGATTTTTGGATCCGCGACTTTGCGCGATAACTCTTTTTGAATATCTTCCTTCAATGCATTCAGGAACTTAGTTCCGCCGTCATCGATCTGTTTGTTGCTGAATCTTCCTTTCGCAATAGCTGGTCCACTGATTGCGGCCAGCGATTCCTCGGCGGTGGGCACAAGAGCCTTTTGCAGGTTGTCATGCACAATTGTCATAGTGTCCACTGATCTCCGAAGCATGAAATCTACAAACGGCTGAAAATCCCCCCCGTCCGCGCTCACAAGCGCATCCAGGTATGCCTCTTTATGCTCTGAAAGAATCATGATCGGCATCGAGATAGCACGGTAAGTAAACACCGAAGCCAACGCCCGAGCTACCCGGCCATTTCCGTCCGCAAATGGGTGTATCACGACCAACCCATAATGTGCATACGCAGCCTGCTGTACCGGATGAGCGGCCAGGAATTCCTCGGCCCGCATCGCCGCAACCAACCGAGCCATCTCTACCGGCGTCACGTCCACAGGCGCATACGAATGCGTAATTCCCTCTCGGGTGTGCGTCACATGGTTAGGGAGAACCTTATATCTTCCTTTCGGAAGGGGCTGTTCCTGGAATCCGATCGAAGTGATTACGCGATAGGTTTCCTGCGCGCCGCACACAACCTCATGCAACTTACGAATTGCGGCTTCGGAAATCGGCACCGTCTGCGTCGCCATGTCAAGAACATAGTCATACGCGTGCAATTGAGCATCGAACAACGGACGAACATTCTCACCTTTTTTCGCTAGCTCAACTTCCCAAGCCGCCGTTTCCATTGCGACAGTAAACGTAAATCCACCATCAACCTCATAAAGGCCTTCAATTGCTCCCGTATCGAGAGCAGCAGCTCGCTTTACAACCTCACGCGCCCGTTGAAAAGCCTCGCTGGAATGCTCGGCGCCGTCGTCCAGCGCGACCTTGTAGCGGTTCCAACGGACTGTATCGACAGAACTCCGCGAAACCCATTCCGCAAACGAAGGAAAGGGCTTATAGGCCGCGTCCAATACGTGAACATTGACTTCGGGTGTACTCATAGCATTCCTAAACTATTCTTTTCTGATGATGATAGCTTCTGCCTCGAATCCATCGTCATGATCTCGGTTTTGGCGGCGTTAGATTCGCAACCGGACGACCATGAACCGTAATCGTAAAGCGTTCCCCTTGCTTCACCAGTTCAATAATCTCGTAAAACCGCTTTTTTGCTTCCGTGATGCTGATAAGCGTATGCATGCCATCTTTATCGGCAGAGCATCTCACTCCCCCAGCGCCACAAACCGCCGATCCCTCTCGTCATACTGCTCAATCGTCCCGGTCATAATGTCGTAATACCACCCAAAAACCTGCAGCGTCCCAGCCTCCATCGCGCGCTTCACCGACGGGTCCGCCTTCAGGTTCCGCATCTGTGCAATCACATTACCGCGAATCACCGAGCCAAGTTCCGGGTCAATGTCCTTCTGGTTAAGCGGCTGCTTGAATTCAAGCGCGGCATCGATATGGTGCAGCCAGCGTGCCACCTTCGGAAGCTCGTCCACATTTTTGTTATAAAGAACGGCCTTCAGCGCCCCGCAATCGGAGTGCCCGCAGAGAATCGCATATTTCACCTTGATCACCTCCACGGCATACTCAATCGTGGCCGTCGTGCCGTCCACATCGTTCGCATACACCGGCACCACGTTGCCCGCATTGCGCGCAATAAAAAGCTCGCCGGGGCCAGAAGTGAGAATCAGATTCGGCACAATCCGGGAATCCGCACAGGTAATGAACAGGTACTCCGGCGACTGCCCTTCCGCCAGCAGATGAAACTGGTCACGGCACCCCGGAAAAACCTCTGCGCGGAACTTCTTATAGCCATCGATCAGATGCTGCATCTCGATTCCTCCCACCGTCCAGCCCGAACGCCCCTGCGTTCCGGGCCTGACCCAGCCTACAGGATTCCTTCTCCATAAAAATCATGCTGCGGTATATTGGGTCGATGCCCCGCACCGGAATTTGTCTGCGACTAAGCGGTCTTCTGCTGGCCACGCTCCTCTGCGTGACATCTGCACGCGCGCAGATGCCGGTCGCCGGTCCAATCGCCGGTCCAATCCCCGTCCCAATCTCAGACCCGCGCAGCGTGGACGCAACCAACCTCGGTGAGCACGTGGAGTTGGGGCCGCTATGGCTCTTTCAACCCGGCGACGATCCCGCCTGGGCCTCACCAGCCTTTGACGACACCGGCTGGCGCGTCATCTCAGCCCAGAAGCAGCTCCTCGATTACGGCATCCAGTACGCCAGCCAGGACATCCGCTTCGGCTGGTATCGCGTCCACATCCACCTGCGTCCCGACGCGCCCCCACCCGCCGTCACCATGGATTCCATCCTCGGCACCTCGGAGGTCTTCGCCAACGGCATCCGCCTTGGCGGCAACGGACCCATCCCCGGCGCGGTCTACCGCTATCAGTACCGCCTGCTCGCCTACCCCATTCCCAAGGCCGCCATCTCTCCCACCGGCGACCTCGTTCTCGCCATCCGCTTCGCCGTAAACCCCGCCGGCCGCCAGATCCGCTCGCACGGCCGCAGAACCGCCACGCCCATCGGCTTTGAGTCGCACGTGTATCTCACCAGCCCCGCCCAGGCGGCCATTAACGCCAGCTACATTGATACGCACAGCACGTGGCCCCTGTTTCTGCTCGCAGGCATCAGTTTTCTCACCTGCGTCATCGCTCTGGGCCTCTATTTGGCGCTCAGCACGCACAAGGAATACCTGGCCGCCTCCGCCGCGCTCTTTATTTACGGCCAGCTTTTTCTCTGTGACATCTGGCTTCAGCTCTGTGACCGCACTCCCCTCGCCGACTGGATCGATTACGCTCTCTTCGGCCTCGGTCAAGGACTCATCCTGGAGTTCTTTCGCATCCTTCTGGCGCCGTTTCTCGGCGCCAGACGCGCCCGCTGGCTGCTCTCCGTCCAGGTCGTCGTCGTTCTTTCCGCCCTCGCAGGCCCGCTCGTCAACTACGGCCTTCCCGGCACATTCCAGCTTGGATTGATCACCTTCTTCCTGCCCACGCTCATCGTGGAAGCGATCATTCTCGCGCTCCTCATCCGTAGCTGGCGCGCCGGCAGCACAGAAGCGCGCATCCTCACACCTGCGGTTCTGGCCATCACTCTCTCCAGGGGCTGGCTCTTCGCCCGCTACCTGGTCCTCTTCCTCAACCAGCCCTTCAATCTCCCGGCGCTGCCGTCCCTCCAGCTCGGCAGTTACGCTATCTCCTTTGACAACCTCTGCGATTTCATCTTCTTCAACTGCATGCTGCTCTTCCTCGTCCTGCGCACCGTCGGCATCGCCCGCCATAACGCGGAAGCCGCCGCGGAAATGGGAGCGGCACGCACCCTGCAAAAGCTGCAGCTCGCGCGCTCGCACGACGCCACTCCGGGCTTTGACACGCAAATCGAATACCACCCCGCCAAAGAAGTAGGCGGCGATTTCTTCTTCCTCTCTTCCGGAAAAGACGGCTCGTTGCTCGTAGTCGTGGGCGATGTCAGCGGCAAGGGCCTTCAGGCAGCCATGCGCGTCGCAGCCATTCTCGGCTCGCTCCGGCGGGAGGACTCGCGCGATCCCTCCATCGTCCTCGGCAACCTCAACCTCCAACTCCTCGGCCAGACCGAAATCGGCTTCACCACCGCCTGCTGCATCCACATTGACTCATCCGGCAACTACGCTCTATCCAGCGCCGGCCACATCCCTCCCTATCTTGCTGGAGAAGAAATCCCCACACTGCCCGCGCTCCCACTCGGCCTTGCCGCCGCCGCGGACTACGAATCCATCACCGGACGCCTCGCCCGCGGCCAGACGCTCTTTCTCATCACCGACGGCGTCGTCGAAGCCCGTTCCCCATCCGGCGAACTCCTCGGCTTCAAGCAAACCGAAGAACTCATGTCCGGCCACACCGCCAGCCAGATAGCCCAGGCCGCGCGCTCCTTCGGCCAGGAGGACGACATCATCGTCCTCTCCATCGCTCTCGCATCCTGAACCCCTGCGTTTATCCTGCTCCGAGAGGATTCTTCCCATGTCGTGCTTCACCCGGCTTGTTCGCGCCACGCTTCTGCTCACTCTGGCCTCTGCTTCCGCGCTTTCGCTCTCAGCTCAAACCGTAAACACCATCGACCCGGCCCTCAAAGCCAAAATTGACCGCATCGCCGCCGGTGTCCTGGAGCAGCACGGCGTTCCCTCAGCCTCCATCGCAGTCATTCAGCATGGCAAAATCGTCTTCACGCAAGCCTACGGCCTCGCGCACATCGGCCCGGACGAGCCCGCCACGCCGGAGATGCGCTACTCCATCGGCTCCATCTCCAAGCAGTTCACCGCCGCCGCAATCCTGCTCCTCCAGGAGCAGGGCAAGCTCAAGCTCGACGACCCCGTCGGCAAATACGTTCCCGATCTCACCCGCGGCAACGAGATCACCATCCGCCAGGTCCTCTCCCACACCTCCGGCTACCAGGATTACTGGCCGGAAGACTACCTCATGACGCCGATGATGAAGCCCACCACCGCGCAGTACATCCTCGACACCTGGGCCAAAAAGCCGCTCGACTTCGAGCCCGGCACGCAGTGGCAATACTCCAACACCAACTTCGTCATCGCCGGCATGATCGTTGAAAAAGTCTCCGGCCAAAAGCTCGTGGAGTTCCTCGGCGAGCACATCTTCCACCCCCTCGGCATGAAGAGCGTCTACGATAGCGACCAGGACAAGCTCACATCCACTGACGCCACAGCCTACATCCGCGCCGCCCTCGCACCCCTGCGCGCCGCGCCCAAGGAAGGCCGCAACTGGATGTTCGCCGCCGGCGAGCTGGCCATGACGCCCCACGACCTCGCCCTCTGGAATGAAAGCCTGATCGCGCAGTCCATCCTCAAGCCCGAAAGCTACAAAGAAATGTTCACCAGCATCAAGCTCAAGGGCGGCCCAAAAGACGGCCAGGACTCCCACTACGGCCTCGGCATCTTCGTGCGCAAGTACGACGGCCATCTCCTCCTCGAGCACAGCGGTGAAGTCACAGGCTTCGTAGCCGAAAGCATGGTCTTTCCAGATGACGGCGTTTCGGTCATCGTACTCACGAATCACATGGAAAGCGGCGCAAGCCAGATCGCGACGACGACCGCGGACACCCTCATCGGCCTCAAGCAGAGCGCCCCGGAAGAGCAGGCCTTCGCTATATATCGCGATCTCCAGCAGGGCAAAATCGACCGCTCGCTCCTCGCGCCCAACCTCAGCGACTACTTCGACGCGCAGACTTTAGAGGACTTCAAAACCAGCCTCAGCCCACTCGGCGAACCGCTCACCTTCACCCAGACCGGCGAAAGCCTCCGCGGCGGCATGACCGAGCGCTCCTTCCGCATCGTCTACCCCACCCGCCGGCTCTCGCTCTCCACCTACACCTACCCCGACGGCAAGCTGGAACAATACCTCGTCAATCCCGCAGACTAACGCCACTCGGCAAATAGAACTCTTGCATTCCGCTCGTTTCAGCACAGGCATCGGGTGCCCCATCCATGCGCAGCTTCATCGCGCATGGGTGGGATAGCACAAATGCCAGACAACCCGCTTTTGCATTTCGCTCTTGAAGGGTATGGGCTTCAGCCAGTACCCTTCGATTTCCAAACAAAATCTTGGGGCTTTAGCTCCAAAGGGATGCTTCTCAAATTCCGCTTCGGAGAAACCAATGCGCGCCACCCGCCTGCCCATCTCCCTTTTAGCTCTCGCCGCCCTCACCGTCGCCGCCCAGCAACCAAAGAACCCACTCGCCCCCTACATCTCCGTCCCTGAGCCTTCAGTAGCCCTAACCCACGTAGAAATCATCGATGGCACCGGTTCCGCACCCATCCCCGATCAGACCATCCTCATCTCCAACGGCAAAATCGAAAGCATCGCCCCCGCATCCTCAGCCAAAATCCCCGCCGGCGCGCGCATCCTCGACCTCACCGGCCACGCCGTCTTCCCCGGCCTCGTCGGCATGCACGAGCACCTCTTCTACACCGAGCCGGAAAATTCCAGCCTTCGCGCATTCATCATCGGTCAGTCCCTCCAGACCGCCCCGCGCCTCTATCTCGCCGGCGGAGTCACCACGGGCCGCACCACCGGCAGCATCGAGCCCTACGCCGACCTCACTCTCCGCACTCGCATCGAAAAAGGCCTCGACCCCGGTCCCGATCTCGACATCACCGGACCCTATCTCGATGGCCCCGGCACCTTCATCATGCAGGCCGTCCCGCTGCAGGACGCCGCCTCTGCCCGCGCCGCCGTCAACTACTGGGCCGATCAGGGCGTCACCTCCTTCAAGGCCTACATGTTCATCAAGCCGGAAGCTCTGAAGGCCGCCATCGACGCCGCCCACGCCCGCGGCCTCAAGATCACAGGCCATCTCTGCTCTGTCTCCATACCGGAAGCCGCGGAAATGGGCATCGATAACCTCGAACACGGCCTCCTCGAAGACTCCGAATTCACCCCCAACCGCAAGCCCGGAATCTGCAACCCCGGCGGCGCAGGTATCAAGGCAATCGCGGACACAGTCGATATCAACGGCCCGCAGGTCCAGGCGCTCATCCACACCCTCGTTGAGCACCACGTAGCCATCACCTCCACGCTCGCCATCTTCGAAAGCTTCACTCCCAACCGCCCGCCCATGTCCTTCCTCGATCGCGAACACGACTCCATGCTCCCCGAAGCCTGGTCCTCCGTCCTCGAAAACCGCGCCGGCATTGCCCAGAGCGGCGAAAAGTCCCCCTGGAACTCCGCCTTCAAAAAAGAAATGGCCTTCGAGCACGCCTTCGCCGCTGCCGGCGGCCTTCTCATGACAGGCTGCGACCCCACCGGCTACGGCGCAGTCCTCCCCGGCTTCGGCGACCAGCGCGGAATCGAGCTCTTGGTTGAAGCCGGCTTCACTCCAGTCCAGGCCATCCAGATCGCCACCCAAAACGGCGCGCGTTACCTGGGCCGCGACAAGCAAATCGGCACCATCGCCCCCGGCAAGCAAGCGGATTTAGTCGTAGTCAAAGGCGACCCCGCCAAAGACATCTCCGCTGTAGAAAATGTCGAATACGTCTTCAAACACGGCACCGGCTACGACCCCGCCAAACTAATCGACTCCACCCGCGGCATGGTCGGAATTCGATAACGAGTTGGTTCGACAGTCAAAAATTTAGGTGGCTTTGAACTTATCGATTTTGGTCGGTTTTGTATCAGGGCACGACTTTAGTCGTGCCGAAAACGCGCCTAAATTGTCTGGGCTTTAGCCCCCGAGGGATGCCTCTTTATCCTCAACCAGCGTGCCGCACCGAATGCCTTTAACCCTGTTTCGCCGCAAGACTGACCGGCTCCGTCTTGCCGTAAATCGCCCAGAGCATTGCAGCAATCCAGCCAATACCGGTCCATCCCAGGAAGAAGCTGAGCAGGTAAATCAGCGAGAGATCAGCGCATTTGCGCCGGCTCGCAATGATTGAAGGTATGGCGCACAGCGCAGCACCCAGAATGAAGAGGAATATACGCATCGAAACTCCCCGCAAACGCGCAGGCTAAATCCACTGTGCATGAGCTTATCCGGTAGACTAATACCTGTCTATGTTCGAAACACTCACAGATAAACTCCAGCGCGCCTTCAAAACCCTCCGCGGCCAGGGCACGCTCTCCGAAGAAAACATCGCCGAAGCCCTGCGCGAAATCCGCGTCGCACTGCTCGAAGCCGACGTCAACCTGAACGTCGTCAAAGAGCTCATCGAGCACATCCGCGCCAAAGCCGTCGGCACAGAAGTCATGACCGCGCTCTCGCCCACCGAGCAGATCACCAAGATCGTCCGCGACGAGCTCATCTCCATCCTCGGCAAAGACACCGCGCGCTTCAACTTCGCCCCGCAGCCGCCCACCGTCATCCTCATGGCCGGCCTGCAAGGCTCCGGCAAGACGACAACCTCCGGCAAGCTCGCCGCATGGCTCAAAAAAGGCGGCCGCCGTCCGCTGCTCGTCTCCGTCGACGTCTACCGCCCCGCCGCCCGCGAGCAGCTCAAAGTCGTCGCCAAATCCATCGACGCCAAAATCTATGAAGGCGACCTCAAAGGCGAACAGCCCGGCTCCGCACTCGTCGAGCGCCTCGCGAGCGAAGCGAGACGCGAAGCCCGCAACTTCGGCTTCGACACCCTCATCGTCGATACCGCGGGCCGCCTGCACATCGATGAAGAGCTGATGAAGGAAATGGAGCGCCTCAAGAAGCTCCTCAACCCGCAGGAAATCCTCTTCGTAGCCGACTCCATGACCGGCCAGGACGCCGTCAACTCCGCGCTCGACTTCCACAAGCGCCTCGGCCTCACCGGCGTCGTCCTCACCAAGATGGACGGCGACGCCCGCGGCGGCGCAGCGCTCTCCATCCGCCACGTCACCGGCCAGCCCATCAAGTTCATCGGCATCGGTGAAAAGCCCGATGCCTTCGAGCCCTTCCACCCCGACCGCATCGTAGGCCGCATCCTCGGCATGGGCGACATCCTCTCGCTCGTCGAAAAAGCCGAAGCCACACTCGACAAGAAGAAATCCGAAGAGTTCGCCAAGAAGGCCCTCCTCGGCGACGGCTTCACATTAGAAGACTTCCGCGACCAGCTCCGCCAGATCAAAAAGCTCGGCTCCATGGAATCCATCCTCAAGATGCTGCCCTCAGTCGGCCCCTTCGCCGGCATGTCCCAGGCCGCGCAAAACGTGGACGAAAAACAATTCGTCCGCCTCGAAGCCATCATCAACTCCATGACGCCCCACGAGCGCCGCAACCACGAAATCATCTCCGGCTCACGTCGCAAGCGCATCGCCGCCGGCTCCGGCACCAGCGTGCAAGACGTCAACATGCTCCTCCGCCAGTACGCACAGATGAGCAAGATGTTCAAGCAAATGGGCAAAGGCGGCATGGGCAAAGGCGGCCTGGCCAAGCAAATGATGCGCGGCGGCATGAGCGGCATGATGGGTACCCGCCAAAAATTCGGCCGGTAGAATTCTTAAATCACGGAGGACGGCATGGCAGAGCAAGAAACAAAACGCCCAACACGCAAACTAACCGTCAAAAACTTCTCCGTAATCAAAGACGCCGAATTGGAATTCGGCAAAATCACCATCTTGATCGGACCACAAGCTAGTGGCAAAAGCTTGCTTTGTAAGCTTGCATATTTCTTCGAGCAGTACGTCTCTGAACTTGTTCTCAATGCGGGAAGAAACCAATTATCTTTGAATCAAACAGAAGAACAGATTATCGAGAGTTTCCTTTCGTATTTCCCTGAAAATATTGAAGGAAAAACATTTCATATTCAGTATCAAATTGACCCATCATTTTCCCTATCTATTGGAATGACCGATACTTCTCGCACACCTTATCTTGAGTGGAAGAATCGAGAATTCATCTACTCCTTTAAGAATTGGCTGTCAGCAAGGTCCCAGAGGCCTCCGAGCTTCAACAGTGATAGGCGACGTGAGTTGATGTCGGGCGTTGACATTGGTCCAATGCCAATCGAGAGCGATTCAGTCTATATCCCGACAGGAAGAGCATTCTTTTCTACTCCCAACAGGGCATTGGCGGCTCTTTCAACAAAGAATTTGGATTGGATCACCAATCGATTTGCAACTGATTTTGATGCTGAATACAGCGCTTTACGCGAATCGTATCAAACAAATCGCGTCCTCTTGCGCAACATCGGTTCTTCATCGACCGAGATTCTAAAGGGAAGAGTAATAAAGGATGACAGCAGGTTGATCTTCGAATCCATTCAAGATGGTAGAAGGCTCCCTTTTGAGATTCTGTCATCCGGCACGTTAGAGCTGTTGCCTATTTTCAATATTCTTGCTCAGGTTGCCAAAAAGACGGGTGATCCTGTTCATCCAAATATGCCATCTCCGACGGTTGGTATGGTGTTTACAGAAGAACCTGAGCTTAGCGTATTCCCTGAGACGCAATATCAATTTGCCAAGTTAATCGCCTTATTAGCAAAGTCCGATTTACTTTGGAAGTCCTACGCAATCACCACCCACAGCCCTTATATCCTGTCCTCATTTAACAATCTCATCTTGGCGGGGCAGCTTGGTATGGACAAACGGCTCAAGAAGAAGATCAAAATTGATGAACAATTCTGGATCGAACCAGACTCCTTCAAGGCCTACAGTATCCACGATGGCAAATTGGAGTCGATCCTTTCAAAATCAGGCCTGATAAACGGTGAATACCTTGATAGCGTTTCCGAAGCAATTGGAAAAGAATTTGATGAGCTCCTGAGGCTGGAATATGGCAAGCAAAAGGCCTCATAAGATTGCGGCCCTCGATCAAAAGGCAGAATGCATCGAATTGAGCAATATATCCAGCCTGACCGTCGAAGAAAAAGGGATTGCAGCGACTTTCAAGAACTATCGGCGGAAAGAAATTCGGAAGATTAGATACGATGGCTGCTATCAGTTCGTAGCCGCGCAGGGGCATGCGGATTACATCATCGGATTTGATGGGAAAATAGATGTCGTTCTTGAGCTTAAAGGCTCAGAGCTGAAACGTGCAGTCATCCAGGTAGGTGACACGCTGGACCGATGGAAAAAAGATCCGATTCACTATTCACAGATTGTTTGTCTCATTGTCTTCGGTCATACCTTCCCGCGCATGAGGTCGAATCTTGGCGTTCTTGAGCGTGAATTCCTCGCTGAGAAATGTACCTTTCTACGGATACGGCAAAGCGGAGAAGATAAATTTAGCTTCAACAAGCTCGCGGGGAAATACTGATGACTACCACCAGCCTCCAGAACCAGCTCGACGAGATCACCGCCAACCCGTACGGTTTCGCCCGCATGATGGCCGCCCGCCAGAAATTCAGCCGGTAACCTGCTGCGCCATGTCAGCTCGCTGCGCGTACGAAACTCCGGCGTGACACTGTTCAGATCGACCACATCGACCTTGAACGGCAATCTCGATTCATCAAGCGCGTCCGAGAGTCTGCCCCGAATAGTGAGCGTCAATTCTGCACCGCTAACTGCAAGATCAAGATCGGAGAACCGCTTGACGCGCCTGCCAGTGGCCCGCGATCCGAAGGCCCAAACCTTGTGCCCAGGCAGATGGGTCCGAAGAATAGCGGCAAGCTCTTCCCACTGGTGAGGATCAATCACGATGGATGGTATCTCCGCCGATTTAGCTTCCACTGCCATCGCCGCATGTCCTTTCCAGTTCCATATAAAGAAACTCTGCTTCTTCCATAAATTCTGGAATCCTTTCCAGCACTTGTCGAGCAGTTTCCTCGTTATAGGTATGGCTGGTGAGATTCCGAGCCTCTCGAAATTTAAACCAGGTATCCCATCCAGACCGCAAAAGACCATACTCGCTTGCAGTGCGTATAAGTGTCGGGAAGGACATCTCCCTCTCAACTTGAGCCTCAGCAGCATGTTCCAAATAGCGCTTCAGCATCGCAGCGCACAGCCCGTATGTAAACTCAAACCGCTGAATTACCGCATCGCGATAAAGCGTATTCTCCGGCTCGCGCTTCAACGCATCGAGTCCCTCCCGGAGCCGCTCAACCGCCTTTCCGAGCGGAGAAAAATCCAGCGTTGCCATACGCACATTCTACGCCACGCATATCTGCGAAAATGAAAGCGATGTCTCTTCCAATGAGCAGCCTTCAAGACCAACTCGACGAGATCACAGCCAACACGCGCAAGCTCGTACAAGCCGAGCGCCTCGCCATCAGCGAGCGCTCCGTAGAAGACCTCTTCGCAAGCGGCATAGAAGACCGCATCCTCCCCATCGGCGCGCAAGTCCCCGAATTCTCCCTGAAAGACGCAAGAGGCAAAGCCGTCCACAGTAAAGACCTGCTCTCCGTCGGCCCGCTCATCGTCAAATTCTTCCGTGGCCGCTGGTGCAGCTACTGCGCCACAGAGCTAGAAACCTGGCGCGACCTCTACGGCCGCATCCGCGAGCACGGCGCAGTCATGGTCGCCATCAGCCCGCAAACCGCCCGTCAGAACGACTTCATGGCCGGCCAGCACGGCCTTCCCTTCCCGCTGCTCTCCGACCCCGGCAACAAAGTAGCCACTCAATTCGGCCTCACCTACACACTCTCTGAGACCATGCAGCAGTACTACAAATCCATCCTCGTCAACCTGACCTTCATCAACGGCGAACCCAGCGGCACGCTCCCACTCCCAGCCACCTACGTGATCAGCCGCAAGGGAAACATCCTCTTCGCAGAAGCCCACTCCGACTTCCGCGTCCGCCCCGAACCAGAAGAAGCCCTCGCCGCCGCCTTCTCAGCGCGGTAGCTGAAAATGGGCAGGGACATGAACGCAGAAACATAAAGGTAGGCCGGGGATTTATCCCCGGCAATAAAGCTGTAAATGGGATCGGGGCTTTAGCCCCTGAGGTATGCTTTCGAGCTCACTCCACCGGCCCAGTCCAAGGCGCACGCTTCCCAAACAGCGCTGTCCCAATCCGAACCCGCGTTGCACCCTCCTGAATCGCCAGCGCAAAATCCCCACTCATCCCCATCGAAAGCGTGTCAAATTTCAACCCCACATGCTTCTGCGCCCACCGATCCCGCCACTCCCGCAGCGCCCGAAAGCAAGCCCGCGTCTCCGCCTCCGCCACACCAAACGGCGCAATCGTCATCAGCCCACGCACATGCAGATGTTTCAAATCCGGCAACCGCTCCAGCAGCGCCGCAGCCTCCGCCGATTCAGGCTCAAGCCCATCCTTCGATTCCTCCGGACTTAGCTTCACCTCAATCAGCACCGGCAGCCGCTTATGCAGCTTGCCCGCCGCATCATTCAGCCGCTCGGCCAGCTTCAGCGAGTCCAGCGAATCAACAGCATCAAACAACTCCACAGCCCGCGCCGCTTTATTTGACTGCAAATGCCCAATCAGATGCACAAAAATCGGCTCATCCGTAGCCGCCATTGGCCCCGAGCAGCGGCACGGCTCAAGCTCCGGAGCCTTACCCGCAAACTCCTGCACGCGGTTCTCGCCAAACAGCCTCAGCCCCAGCTTCTCAGCCTCAAGAATCGTCGCCGCAGGATACGTCTTCGAGACCGCCATCAGCTCAACTTCATGGCGCGCGCGCCCAGCAGCCTTGCAAGCCGCATGAATCTGTTCTTCCACTTTTGCGAGATTTTCTTTCAGTGACATTACGATGATTGTTTCACCGCCAGCCGTCCCCGCGCATCCTGCATCCGCCCCATCGCAGGCACATGATTCACAGCCGCGCCAAGCCCAAACCGCGGCATATTCGCATACACGGTCTCAAACTTTCCCGGCTCCACAAGATAGCTCTCATGCCAGATTCCCACTGTGCCATTGCCGCCAACACGCCGGTTAAACTCCGCCCACGCCGGCAAATGCTTCGCCTCCCGCGCATGCGCATAAGCATGCAGATGCTCAAAGCTGCGCCAGTACTGGAGGACGGCAACACCACGCCAATAAACAAAGTAATGCGCATGTAACAGCCCAAGCTCCGGCTGTTTCATCAGCTCAGCAATCATCGCCGGCATAGCGGAAAACACCCGCGGCCAACTGCCCAGCGCCAAAATCTTGTTGACCCGCGCACCAATGAGAAACACCACAAACGACTCATCGCTCTGCGCCGCATAACGACCAGGAAAGATCGGCATGAATGCCTCCTCTGCGCCGCGCTCTCGACAGTGTCTGACGAATCGACCAAGGCCTGTTTTGTAACAGGGCACGACTTTAGTCGTGCCGAAAATGAGCGAAAAACGGTCGGGCTTTAGCCCCTGAGGGACGCTTATTGTGGTGCAATACGCTCGAAAAAAATCCGTCCGGCATTGTCTTTAGTGCCCGTGCTCTTCCAAATACTTCTCCACCTCAAGCGCCGCCATACACCCCGTCCCAGCAGCCGTAATCGCCTGCCGATACCGCCGGTCCTGCACATCCCCGCACGCATACACACCCGGAACAACCTGCCCGTTGCGCGTAGTAAGGACATTGTTCTGCGTCAGAATGTACCCCTCGGAGTCGAGATCGATCTGCCCATGAAACATCTTCGCGTTCGGCTCGTGTCCAATCCCGAGAAAAACCCCGCTCACATGCAGAGTCTCCTCTACCCCGGTAACAGTGTCCTTCAGCCGCACGCCACACACTTCCTTCTGATCCACACCCAGAACCTCTTCCACAATCACATTCGTCCGCAGCACAATCTGCGGATGCGCAATCGCCCGCTCCAGCATGATCTTGCTCGCCCGGAAGTTCTCCCTGCGATGCAATATGGTCACCTTCGTAGCAAAGCGCGACAGGAAGATCGCCTCCTCCATCGCCGTATCGCCGCCGCCAATCACAGCAATCTCCAGCCCACGGAAAAAGAAACCATCGCACGTAGCGCAGCTTGAAACCCCATGCCCAATCAGCTTCTGCTCGCTCTCCAGGCCAAGCCACCGAGCACTCGCGCCAGAAGCCACAATCAGCGACCGCGTATCGATCTCACCAATCGAGGTGCTCAGCCGGAAAGGATGCCTATGCAGGTCCGCGGCCTTCAAATGCGCCGTCTGGAACTCAGCGCCAAACCGCTCCGCCTGCTTCTTCATGTTGGCAATCAGCTCCGGCCCCTGCACACCCTCCGGCCAGCCGGGAAAATTCTCCACCAGCGTGGTAATCGAAAGCTGCCCACCCGGCTCATGGCCTTCCAGCACCAGCGGCTTCAGCCCGGCGCGTGCGGTGTAAATGGCGGCAGTGAGTCCGGCGCAGCCGGAACCAAGAATGACTGTCTCTCGTGTCTCGCTCATCAATAATTTCCTGAGTCGATTCTATTCGTACAAACCCACTCAGGACTCCAGGAATATGATGATGTACATGGCAAATTTGACTCTTGTCTACGGAATGCGCCTCCTCCCCGAGGGCGAAGTGACGCAGATTCAGGACGCAACCCTCCAACTCGCCAACGGCAATCAAGCCCACGTCACCATGCACGTCCTTGAAGGCTCACGCGAGCAGATCGAAGCCCAGCTCAAGCAAAGCCTCGACGCCTTCTTCGACTTTTACCCGGAGATCTGACCCATTTCTCCGTTTCTAAGAATTCTCTAATCCCGTCGCAGCCCAAATGGTTAAGCTTTTGCAATCCCTGCGAGTGCCCGGAACAAATCCTGGTATTTCCCTTCAGGACGCACTCGCATGTTGGCTCTTTCTCATTCCAGGGCGCATCTGGCGCTCGTCTGCATTCTTTTCGTCTTCTCTCCCGCCATCATCCAAGCCGGCGGCCCACGCGCCGTCGCCGGAACCACTTACTTCAACTCTTCGGTCATGGGCCAGCCGCTCTACTGGACCGGCGGAAAGATCAATTACTACGTCGATCAGGGCGCGCTCAGCGCCACGGTCAGCAATCAGCAGGCTATCGCAATGGTGGACGCAGCCGCCGCGCTCTGGAACGCCGTTCCCACCGCCGGCGTCACTCTCACCGACAAGGGTTCGCTCGCTGAAGACGTAAGCGGCTCCAACACCACTCCCGGCAGCAGCAACACCTTCGCCGCTCCCGCCGACGTAACTCCATCCTCCACCGGCTTTCCAGTTGGCGTGGTCTTTGACGCGGACGGCTCGGTCCTCGATACCCTGTTCGGCACGGATACCAGCGACCCTGCCAGTTGCGAATCGAACGCCGTAACCATCTGGACCGACAACATCGCCACCAACGCCACCATCAGCCACGCCATTATGATCCTCAACGGCCTCTGCACAAACACCGCCAATCGCCTGACCATGATGAACTTTGCCCTCGATCGCGCGTGGGGCGAAATTCTCGGCCTCGGCTACGCGCAGATTTATCCCAACGCCGCCGCCAGCATCAACACCGCGGAGCTGGATGCCTGGCCCGTCATGCAGCCTTTCATGGGCGCATGCGGCTCAGCCGGCGGCGTGTGCATTCCAGAGGAAGGCCAGCTCAGCCAGGACGACATCGCCGAGCTGAACCGCATCTATCCCATCACCACGGCCAATCTCGCCGGCTTTCCCGGCAAACGGCTCACCGCGGCCAACACCCTCTCCATCCAGGGCACCATCAGCTTTCGCTCGGGATACGGAATGCAGGGCGTCAACGTCCTCGCCACCCCGCTCGACTCCAGCGGCAATCCGCTCTACAGCTACACCGTCAGCGCCGTCTCAGGAGCCTATTTCAGCGGAAACCACGGCAGCATCATCACCGGCCTGAATGGAACCAACGGAATTCCACTCTCGCAGTATGGCTCAAGCGACCCCACGCTGCAGGGCTACTTCGACCTGCGCTACATACCGCTCCCGCCCGGCATGACCTCAGCCAGTTATCTGCTCACCTTTGAGGCCATCAACCCGCTCTATATCTACGGAAACGCAGTCGGCCCCTACCTCGACGGCTCGCCTGACCCCTCCGGCACGCTCGCGCCCGTCACAGTGGCCGCTCTCAGCGCCGGAGGCTCGCAAACCGTCACCGTCAACGTATCGGACTCCGCCGTAAGCGGCTTTGACGATGCCATCTCCACCGTGGAATCCCCGCGCATGCTCGCCCCCAGCGGCGTCTGGACCGGCCTGCTCGGCCAGGTGCAGCAGACTGACTGGTTCACCTTCCCTGTGCGCGCCAACCGCACCTTCACCATCGTCACGCAGGCTCTCAATGAGCAAGGCGTGCCCTCGCAATTCAAAGCCATGCCGGCCCTCGGCGTGTGGGATGCCTTTGACGCTTCCACTGCCGGTCCCGTCGGCCTGGCCCCTGCGCTCAACGGCTCCGCAGTCGGCGAAACCTGGCTCCAGGTCACCGCCAGCGCCGATGACACCGTGCGCCTCGGTATCGCCGACATGCGCGGCGACGGACGGCCCGATTACGCCTACTACGGGTGGGTGCTCTACGCCGACACCGTCCAGCCCGCGCGCCTCGCCGCCGCCGGCGGTCCCATTGTCATCGACGGCATGGGCTTCCAACCCTCCGACACGGTAAAGATCAACGGCCAGGCCGCGCAGATCACCGGCATCTCGCCCAACCAGATCACAGCCATCGCTCCCGCCGCGGGCCAGGGCATCACCGGCTCGGTCAATGTGGAAGTCGACGGCCTTCCCGCCTACAACGCCGTGGCAATTCTCATCAACGGCATCAGCTATGACGCGGCCACAGGCGACTCGCTCACCCTCGTCACCGCGCCCTCAAACACCGTTCCCATCGGCGTCCCGCTGGCCTTCACCGTCACCGCGCTCGGCGCAGACCTCGCGCCCGCGGCGGGAGATACCGTCACCTTCGCCGTCTCAGCCGGAACGGCCACTCTCGCCTGCGGCCAGCCCGCCTGCCCGGTCACCTCCGGAGGAGACGGCAACGCCACCATGAATGTGACTGCTGTCGCCGCCACGCCTACAGTTGTCACAGCCACGCTGACCAATGGCGTGCAGCTCCAGGCGCACTTTGAAGGCGGAACCCCGCCCGTGCTCGCCGCCCTTACGCCGCAGCTCTCGCTCGCCGCCGGAGCCGGCATCGCCTGGCCCACGCAGGCGCTCGTGCTCAACAACAGCCTTCCCGTAGCCGGCCAGGCCGTGGCATGGCAACCTGCCGCAAGCTCCGGCATCTCTGCGGCGGGCTCCGCGGCAGCCATCACCGCCGGCAGCGGCATCGCCACCAACACGCTCAACGTCGGGCCGCTGACAGAAGGCCAGCAATCCAGCGTCCAGGCCTGCCTCAACGGCACATCGCAGTGCGTCAGCTTCTCGGCCCTCGGCGCAAGCCCGGAATCTGCCACCGTCCAGGCGCTCTCCGGAGCCTCCCAGAGCATGGCCGTCACCGCCACTCCCAGCCAGATCGTGCTGCTCGTCAAAGACGTCAACGGAAACCCGATGGCCGGCGCAACCGTTACCTTCTATCAGTCCATCTACGCGTGGAGTCCGCCCTGCCCGCCGCATGGGCTCTGCGATCAAGCGCAGTTGCTGGCCGTCGAAAGCTCGACAGGAACCTCGGCCATCGACGGCACGGTCAGCTTCACCCCAACAGGAATCTCCGGCGTAGCCACCAACACCATCGGCCTGGCAGCCACCGGCAACACCGGCACCGCCGGCGTAACCATCGAAATGCATCCGTAAAGCAGCTGTTAGCCTCTAGCTCTTAGCTTCAAGCACCAAAGACACCGGGTGCCCCATCCTCGCGGCGTAGTTGTTTTTGCCGCTAGGGTGGGACAGCACTCCCGGGTACTGGCTCAGTTTGAATTGTTTTGTAACAGGGCACGACTTCAGTCGTGCCGAAAATGATTGAAAAACATCCGGGCTTTAGCCCCTGCGGGATTTCTTCAAACTGAGCAGGTGCCCCATTCATGCGCAGCTTCATCGCGCATGAGTGGGACAGCACTCCCATCCGCTCTCCCACCACCAGACTAAAAGCTAATAACTAACAGCTAAAACCCATCCTCCCGCATCTCTACAATCAGACCAGTTCGAGGAGGAAGATTGAGCCAGCTCACCACTCCACGAGTTCCCGGCGCGCGTCCGCGTGTCGTCATCGTAGGCGGCGGCTTTGCAGGAATCAACGCAGCCCGCGCGCTCGGCAAGCTGCCCGTCGATCTCACCGTCATCGACCGCCGCAACCACCACACCTTCCAGCCGCTCTTGTATCAGGTAGCCCTCGCCGTCCTCTCACCCGCTGACATCGCCCAGCCCATCCGCGGCATCCTCGCCAGCCATCGGAACACGCAGGTTCTCATGGACGAAGTCACCGCCATCGACACCGCCGCCCGCAGCCTCTCGCTCTCCAGCGGAGCCACCATCGGCTACGACTACCTCATCCTCGCCACCGGCGCCACGCACTCTTACTTCGGCCACGACGAATGGGCCAAATTCGCTCCCGGCCTCAAATCCATCGAAGACGCCACCGAAATCCGCCGCCGCGTCCTCCTCGCCTTTGAACTCGCCGAGCGCCAGATGCAGGAACACGGCTGGCACCCGCCGCTCAACTTCGTCATCATCGGAGCCGGTCCCACCGGCGTCGAGCTCGCAGGAGCCATCGGCGACATCGCGCAGTATTACCTCCAGCACGACTTCCGCCACATCGACCCCCGCAAGAGCCGCGTCCTGCTCCTCGACGGCGGCGACCGCATTCTCGCCACCTATCCGCCGCAACTCTCCACCCGCGCCGCCGAAGAACTCGCAGCTCGCGGTGTAGAAGTCCACACCAAAAGCCACGTCACCGGCGTCGGTCCCGGCTGGGTCGAGGCCAACGGCCAGCGCACCCAAGCCGCAGTCATCCTCTGGGCCGCCGGCGTGCAGGCCTCGCCCCTCGGCAAGCTCCTCAACGCGCCCGTCGACAAACGCGGCTGCGTCCTCGTCGACGACGAACTCAACCCGCCAGGACAAGAAACCACCTTCGTCCTCGGCGACCTCGCCCACTTCGAGCAGAACGGCAAACAAGTCCCTGGCGTCGCCCAGCCCGCCATCCAGATGGGCAACCACACTGCCAAAATGATCGCCGCCGACCTCGAAGGCAAACCCCGCCAGCCCTTTCACTACTTCGACAAGGGCGACATGGCCACCGTAGGCCGCTTGGCCGCCGTCGCCGACGTAAAATGGCCCTTCACCGCCCTCATGAGCGGCTGGACCGCCTGGTTCGCCTGGCTAACCGTTCACATTTTCTTTTTGATCGGCTTCCGCAACCGCTTCTCGGTCCTCTGGTCCTGGGTCTGGAATTACCTCACCTTCTCCGGCACCGCCCGCCTCATCACCGGCGACCAGACCCTCCCCGGCTGGCAAGAACAAATCGAAGAAGGCAAAAAAGCCGCCAACCCGTAGCCTGTTGCACCACAAAGTCGGGTGCCCCAGGTCTCGATTTTGAGACCTGGGATAGCACTCCCGCTCACTCCCACAGCATCGCCATCCTGATCTTGCAGCACAGATTAATTCCAAATCGCCGCTCTCACCTCCGGTAAACTAAAAAAGTCATGCATGACATAGGATTTGTCCGGTCCAACCTGGACCTGGTAGAAGCAAAACTGCGTGCGCGCGGAGCCGACCCCGCCGCGCTCCTCGGCGACTTCCGCTCACTCGACCTCCGCCGCCGCGAAGCTATCCGCGAGTCCGAGACCCTCAAAGCCCGCCGCAACGAGCTTTCGCAGCAGGTAGGCCAGCTCAAGCGCCAAAAGCAGGACGCCACGGCGCTCATGGACGAAACCCGCGCGCTCAAAGACAAGCTGGACGATCTCGACAAGACCGCCACAGCGCTCGACGACGAGCTGCGCCTCGCGCTCTCCCGCGTGCCCAACCTCACCCGCGACGAAGTCCCCGCAGGCAAATCTGAAGCCGACAACGTCACCGTCAAAGAGTGGGGCACCAAGCGCACCTTCGATTTTGAAGCAAAACCGCATTGGGAGCTAGGCGAACAGCTCCGCATTCTCGACCAGGAACGCGCCGCCAAACTCAGCGGAGCCCGTTTCGCCGTCTACTACGGCCCCGGCGCGCGGCTTGAACGCGCCCTGGCCGGCTTCATGCTCGACCTGCACACCACGCAGCACGGCTACACCGAAATCCTGCCGCCCTTCATGGTGAACTCGAAGTCGCTCTTCGGCACCGGCCAGTTGCCCAAGTTCGCCGACGATCTCTTCCGCACCTCGGACGCCGATGCCGAAAGCGCCGCAAACGGCGAATTCAAAGACGCCGACCACTGGCTCATCCCAACGGCAGAAGTCCCCGTCACCAATCTCTATCGCGATGAAATTCTCGACGAATCTCGTCTGCCCATCGCCTTCACCGCCTACACGCCCTGCTTCCGCGCCGAAGCCGGAGCCGCAGGCAAGGACACGCGCGGCATCATCCGCCAGCACCAGTTTCAAAAGGTCGAGCTGGTCAAGTTCGTCAAGCCGGAAGACTCAGACGCCGAGCACGAAAAGCTCACCCGCGACGCCGAAACAATCTTGGAACTTCTGGACCTTCCCTATCGCCGCGTCCTGCTCTGCGCCGGCGACACCGGCTTCTCCGCAGCCAAGACCTACGACCTCGAAGTCTGGCTTCCCGGCCAGGGTCTTTATCGCGAAATCTCCTCCTGCTCCAACTTCGAGTCCTTCCAGGCGCGCCGCGCCAACATCCGTTACCGGGCAAGCGGCGCAAAGGGCAAAAGCGAGTTCCTGCACACCATCAACGGCAGCGGATTGGCCGTCGGGCGCACCTGGCTCGCAATCCTCGAAAACTACCAGCAGTCAGACGGCACAGTGCTTGTGCCGGAGGTTTTACGCCCCTACATGGGCGGACTGACTACAATCAATAAGCAGAACCTCTGATTTTTAACGAACGGCAAGCATGAACAGGATTCTCAAGAGCTACTTCTACTGGACCTATCAACGCGGCAGCTTCCATTACGACGTCATGGTGACGCTGATCCTCGCCTTCATCTTCATCACCCCGCAGTTTTGGGATTACGGTGATAAGCCGCCGAAGACAGGCGGCCCATACCAGCCCATCCAGGTGCTCGGCGATGGCGGCAAAGGCCTCATCCTCACCGTCCCCGCCAGTGAAGTCCCCATCCCGGCAAGAATCACGGACTACACCATGCGCCGCGCTCTCAAACGCGCCATGCAGCCCGTCACCGGCGACGCAGTTTCCATCGAGCGCTGGGAGCTCTCGCGCGATGCCAACGGCAATCCGCTGGCATGGAAGGTCTGGCTGCACAAGTAGTCAATCGACCGGCGCATAAACGCAATACCCCCGCGGCGGCGCAGGAAACTCAGCACTGCCTTCCCCGTCCGTGGTTCGTTCCTCCGGCTGCGGAGCCTGGTAGCCATCCCAGGCCACAGGCTTGAACTTCTTGTTAACCCACTTGGTCTTGACCGCCCGCCCGCTCCACTGATTTCCAAGATTGTTGAGCACGTAAATGAGACCCGTCTGCGACTCCGTGCCGGCGCGCTGCATGACATAAAGATCAGGGTCGGCGTGCAGAATCGAAGATTCCCCGCCGGCGTGGGCATGATGTGCCGCCACAAGCGCATCTATGCCATTCGGCGTATTCGGCCGCGCCAGTTCATTGTTGAAGTAGTCGTACCAGTACACACACGGATAACCGTCACCGGTCAGGATGAATGAATAGGCCAGCAGCTTGTCGTTGACGATTTCATTGTTCTGCATGTCATGGTTGTCCACAAAGGTGACGGCATTGAAGGGTCGCGCCGCAGACACTGATCCCGCGTCCGTCAGTTTGCGCAGATCATAGCTCGGCGTGTCGCACATATCTTTCAGCTTGTAGCGCAAAGGAAAATCGAAAGCGGCAACCTGCTGGTCGGTAACAGCATGCACCTTGTCCAGCCAGTCGCCAATGTCGTCAGGGCCGGACCAGTACTCGCCCACGACGAAAGGCGCAAACTCGCGGCCATCCTTCTTCTGGTACTGATACTTGGCAAGCAGGCCAATCATCCACGCCCCATAGCCTTTCACAAAGTCGAACCGCAGCCCATCGAAGTCCAGTTCTTCAATCAGCAGCCGCGCATATTCAAACATCGCGGTATACACCAGCGGATTGCGGTGACAAAGATGCGGAAAACCAGCGAAGTTCTCCCCTTCAACCATGTGGCGTTCGTACCTGCTTGGATGAAAGCAGTTCCAGTCGCGAGGAAATTTACCGCTCTTCGGGCGGAACTTCGTCCACATCTTCTGCCCGTTCAACGGATTGGTCTCTTCCTCGTCGGCGCCGGAATTGTGGTTAATCACCATATCCGCAATAGCGCCCATATTATGTTCGCGCATCGTGCGGATGAGATTCTCAAGCTCCGCGCGATTGCCGTAAAGCGTCTTCACCGAACCCTTCTGGTCAATGTCGCCCAGGTCGAAATAATCGTATGGATCGTAGCCATTGGAGTTAGGATCGGCAGCCTTGCTGATCGGCGGAAGCCACAGGGAATTGAAGCCGGAGGTCGCCAGTTGGGGAACTTTTTCCCGAACGGTATTCCACCATTCGCCGCGCTTATCTTCTTTCACTGGCGCATCCCAGTAAAAAGCCTGCATCATAACTGCCATCAGCGTCTCCCAGTCGTAGCTGCATCGTATGGAATGGATAAATACTGCGTTTCTACTCCTTTGCAGATGCTATTTCCGGTAGCGAAGTTGGCTTCGGACGCAGTCAGCCTCCTTCCAGCGCCCAGCCCAGGCGAATTTTCTCGCTCCTTTGAGTTCCACCGGGTATCTTATTGAGTTGAGGATTATGCGCGCACGTAAACTGCTTTTTTTTCTATCGCTGGCCGCCCCATTTCTGTTTGTGATCGCGGCGCCAATATCCGCCAAAGCCGACGATCTGCATTCCGTCCTGGATCGTCTCAACGCCGCGGCAAAGAAATTCCATTCCGTCTCCGCAAATCTTGTCTTTGACACGGAGACGCAGGACCCCATCCCCGACTCCGACATCCAGAAGGGCATCGCGTATTACCAGCGCGACGGAAGCAACTTCAAGATGGCTGCACACTTCAATGATCGCAATGGCCATCCCGTCAAAACCGCCTATAACATCTCCGGCGGCGCAATTCATTTCTTCGATGGCACTGAAGTTCACACTGTCGATGCAGCCAAGTGGCAGAGCTACCTCATCCTCGGCTTCGGCGCCAGCGGCACGGAACTGGCCGACAAGTGGGACATTAAATACCTTGGCTCGTCAGTTCTGGATGGTGTCAACGTAGCGCAACTTGAGCTGGTTGCCAAGGACCCGCAGGTCCGCAAGAACATCGCCAAGGTTATCATCTGGATCGACCCCGATCGCGGCGTGAGCCTGAAGCAGCGCTTCGATGAGAGCGCTAGCGCCTACCGCATTTGCACCTACACCGACATCAAAGTCAATACGCCGCTGCCGAAGAACGCCTTTGATCTGAAGTAGGCCCTGCAGTCAGCCGCGCAACAGCAACGCCGCCCAGCACAAACCACATCGGAAAAAACTCCAGCGTATAGCGCGCTTCCGGCCCTTCGACAGTAGCCAGCAGCGCGCAGCGCAGCACAAAATAAAGCACCATCCACGGCCACAATCGAGGCCGCAAACACAGCCCCATCACGCCCAGCGTCAGATACGCCAGGTTCAGCGCCACATAAAACCAGCTAAGAATCGTCTCATCCCAGTGGCGTCTATAAACCCACCAGTCCTGATCGATCGGCAGATTCTCCACGCGCGGCCTCAGCAGCATATCCGCCACACGTGCCGCCGGCAACAGCACGTAATAGCGTATCGGGTGCGCAGCAATGCGCTCATCAGCCAGCCGCCCAAGCCGCGCATCAATATCCACATTAAAACTCTCGTCGTTATTCTCGTAGTCGCGCGCAATCGCAGCCGTCCGGTCCCGCTGCTCCTTCGAGTCAAACGCCCGCGCCGGAATCAAGGTCATATCGAATGGCCCATCCGGCACATTCCAATAAATCTCGTAGGTGTTCTTGAAATCCAGCGACCACGTCTTCACCCACCTCTGCCATCCCTGCCACGTCGGCTCGCCAGGATCGGTAGCATAGCGCGGTGCCAGCGGCTGAAAGACATGAAACTGGCTCCAGTTATGCGCCGCCCAAACCCCAAACGGCGTCGCGGCAATCAAAAAGCAGACCAGCGCCATTACGATGCGCCGTTTATCTACAATCCTGATCCCTGACCCCTGTTCCCTGACCCCTGTTCCCTGATCCCTGTTCCCTGCCGCCCACAAGGCGGCCCCAAACGCCACACCGATTAACGCACCATCCGGCCGCAGCAACGCAGCAAACGTAATGACCAGCGTGAACCCCAGCGCCGCGGCCCATCTCTGCCTGTCCTGAAACCGCACCGTCAGCCACATCGCTACCGTAATGCAGAACAGCGTCAGCGACTCCGTCAACGGCGACGCGGCATAGCTCGCAGTAAACGGACACAGCGCCGCAATCCACAGCGTCACA
>NZ_JBEKYX010000103.1:0-13986 GCF_049510455.1 Occallatibacter sp.
CGGTCCTGATTGTACTTACGCTTGCCTGGTGGTGGATGCCAGATCCAAGGATATTTACTGCGAAGCGCGATATTGGCGGGATCGAAGCATTTCGGAAGGCGAACGGAAGATTGCCGAATTCCCTTGCCGAGATGGGTATCTATGAGGATGAGAGCGGTCCTGTCTATTATCGAAAGCAGGATGATCAGAACTACATCGTTTATTTCGGGCTCAGCCTGGGTGAATCAGAGACGTATGACTCTCGCACCCGCAAGTGGTCTGACTACTGAGATCTTTCATGAGTGAAATCAGGAAGTTCGTTCGCAGGATGCCGAAGGCGGAGCTGCATCTGCATCTCGAAGGCACGATTACGCCGGCGACGCTGGTGGAGCTGAGCGTGCGGCAGGATGATAAGCCGCTGACGCTGGAAGACGCTGAGAAGCTATACAAGTTCACGGATTTTACGGGATTCATTGAGGCGTTCAAAGCTGTTACGCGGCTGCTGAGCGGGCCAGAGCATTATGAGCTCGCTGCGTGGCGGATGTGTCAGCGGCTTCATGAGCAGGGCGTGGTTCATGCTGAGGTGTATATCTCGGTGGGCGTGATTTATATGTGGCGGAATCATGCGCGGGGCGTCTTTGAGCCGATCTTTGAGGGGTTGGAGCGGGCGCGGGTTCGGGCTGAGCGCGAACTTGGGTTGACGCTGTACTGGATTTTCGATGCGGTACGGCACTTTACTGTGCCGGAGGCGGAGCGGGTCTTTAAGAAAGCCGCCGAAATGCGGGCGCAGTACCCGTCGATTATCGGGATTGGTCTGGGCGGCGATGAGCGGCAGCGCGGCTCGGAGCCGTTCAAGGAGATGTATGCCGAAGCGAAGGACGCGGGACTGAGGCTTACGAATCATGCGGGGGAGACGACGCCGGCTTCTGCTATCTGGGAGGCGCTTGGGATCGGCTCGGAGCGGATTGGTCATGCGCTGTCGGCTGGGGAGGATGAAAAGTTAGTCGCGGAGTTGAAAGATCGGCAAATTTGTTTAGAACTGAATCCGAGTTCGAATGTGCGGACGGGGAATTGTGCTTCGTTTGCGGCGCATCCGCTGCGGAGGTACTTTGATGCGGGGCTGCTGGTGACGCTGAACTCGGATGATCCGGCGTTCTTTGAGTCGGATATTGAGAATGAGTATCTTCTGGCGGCGATGGAGCAGGGTTTTACGCGAGAGGAGTTGCGGCAGCTTGCCGGCAATTCGATTGCGGCGAGCTTTCTTCCCGAAGCGGAAAAGAAACGCTGGCTGAGCCAGATTCACACAACAGAGTAACGAAAGTGTGCGCCTGTCGGGACTTACAAGCCAGCGACAGCCAAAATGCGCTATTATGCCTGCAAGGGGGCTGTTCCGCCTTATGTCCGCAGAACCTGAGATTCTTTCAATTGTTGAGCCGTGCAGTGAGCACAAAGCGCTGCGCGTGGTGGGGTGGTTTTCCGTGGGCATGGCTCTGGCTGGACTGGGCATCCTGATCGGCCGTGAGTTGCGGTGCCGGTATAAGTTCAACCGGCGGACGCCGTATGACTTTTTCTCCCATGCCGAGGGCGAGCAGCAAACGGCGAATGAGTTTGGGGTGGGTATTTAAGACTTCACAGATTTTGAAATCGATGATGCCGCCTTCGGGCGGCATTTGCCGTTTGAGGCATTGTTTTCAGTTACCCTCAGTTCATGCCACAACTTCTGCTTTTCATGCTGCGGCGAACTCCGGAGTCACCGCTTTTTATCTTTGGCTATTTCGCATTTCTCTTTAGCATCATTGCTGCATGGACATTGTGGGATCGGCGTTATAAACGAAAGTGGCAGCAGACGCGCGCCCGAAACTGGCCGCAGGTACAGGGAAAGTTCGATGAAGGTGAGATTGTCACCATGCGAAAAGGCCGCTCTGGCGAGATCGCTGGTTATCAGGTTTGGTTTGCCTATGAATACTATGCCGATGGAGACCAGGTCGGGATTTATACGCTTCCATTTCGAGGTGAGTTTCCGACGACGATAGATGCTGAGGCGTGCCAGAAAGCCATTGCAGAAAGATTTATATTCGTACATTATTCGTCCCGAAATCCGAAACGCTCATATGTTCTTGACGAAGATCTGAAGCTCATTTGGGATAGCAGTACCCAATAGCTCCTGTTCGGGGTCGCTTTGCGATAGGCTGAAATCTTATGGGCCGTATCCGTATTCTCTCTGACCAGGTCGCCAACCAGATTGCCGCGGGCGAAGTTGTGGACCGGCCTGCGTCCGTGGTGAAGGAGCTGCTGGAGAACGCTCTCGATGCCGGTGCGACGCGGATTCGGGTGGAAGTGGAAGCGGGCGGGCGGAAGCTGATCCGGATTGCGGATGACGGGATCGGGATGAACCGCGACGATGCGCTGTTGGCCTTTGAGCGCCATGCGACGAGCAAGCTGAGGACGGCGGACGATCTGCTCTCGATTGCGACGCTGGGGTTTCGCGGTGAGGCGCTGCCATCGATTGCTTCGGTGGCACGGGTGAAGTTGGAAACTTCGGACGGCGAAGCAGGAACGCGGATCGAGATTGCCGGCGGAAAGATTCTGCATGTGGAAGATGCGGCGCTGGTGCGCGGGACGACGATTTCGGTTTCGGACCTGTTCTTCAATACGCCGGCGAGGCGGAAGTTTCTGCGGGCGGAGGCTACGGAGCTGTCGCATGTGACGGCGCTGGTGACGCATTACGCGCTGGTGCATCCGGAAAAGCATTTTGACCTGGTTTCTGCGAGCCATACGCTGGTTTCCGCGCCGCCGGTGACGCGGACGGCGGAGCGGGTGTACCAGATTTTCGGGAAAGACACGCTGGAGAAGCTGTTGCCGGTGGCTGCGGAGCTGAAACTGGAGCGTGGGGGATTGCCGGAGCCGCCGCCGTGGAAGGTTGATCCCGAGGAGCCGAAGCGCGAGCCGGGACAGTTGCGGCTGACGGGGTTTTATTCGAAGCCGGAGTTGCAGAAACTGAACCGGAATTCGATTTATATCTTTATCAATAAGAGGCTTATCCGCGACCGGTTGCTGTTGCATGCGGTGTCGGAGGCGTATCGGAACATTATTCCGCCGACGAGCTTTCCTGTTGTGTTGATTTTTCTGGAGATGCCGCCGGAAGAGGTGGATGTGAATGTGCATCCGGCGAAGACTGAGGTGCGCTTTCGGCAGTCGGCAGTAATTCACGATTTTGTGCGGGACAGTTTGCGGATGGCGCTGGTGAAGGCGCGGCCGGTGGCGGCCTTTGCGGCCTCGCTCGATGCGCCGAACGCGAGCCCTTCGCTGATGCCGCCATCGGAATCGCCGATACCGGGAGCAGATTCAGAATCGATTCGCGCGGATGGCGCAGAGCGATTTGAACAGCATGCCTCCGGGCCTAAAGGCCCCGGCGATTTGGCTGTATCCATTGCCGGGGCTGAAGCCCCGGCCTACCAGGGAACGGAGCCGTTCCAGTTGACTGAGTTTCAGCTGCCGGCGGTGCCGGTGAGGTTGCCGTTTACCGCGGCTGTGCCGGAGGCATTAGGCGGCTTGGCAGCAGTCGCGGGAGATTTGGTTGCAAATATAGCGGATTCAAACGTTTACGCTGCGGCAACGGCGGAGGTGGAAGCGCGGCAGGCGGCGGAGACGCTGAATCATCTAGCGGGGCTGAAACCGCTGGGGCAGTTGAAGGAGTCGTTCATTCTGGCGACCGGGCCGGAGGGGCTATGGATTATTGATCAGCATGTGGCACATGAGCGGGTATTATTTGAAAAAATTTTGCGTGAGAGGGCTGTGGAAAACGTGCACCGGCAGAGGCTGCTGATGCCGCTTCTGGTGGAACTGAAACCGGCGCAAATGGTTGTATTTGCAGAGATTGCGGCCGAATTGGAGCGAAACGGATTTGAGGCGGAGCCTTTTGGGCCGCAGACGCTGGCCGTGAAGGCCGCGCCGGTGGGGCTGGAAGGCGCGCAACTGGAGCGGATGCTGCAGCAGGTGATTGAGCAGACGGGAGCAGCGGGCGGCGCGGAGGGCGATGTCGAAGTTCATGAAAATGCGCAGAATCATAGCCTTAGCTCACTGAAAACGCGAATTGCGGCGTCAATTGCATGCCATGCCGCGATCAAGGTGAATACGCCACTTGACCCGACGATAATTGAGTGGCTATTGTTGGAGTTGGCCAGGACAGAACACCCAACCAGCTGCCCACATGGACGTCCAATCGCTTTGTTGTATTCTTGGAGAGAGATCCAGCGGGCCTTCCACCGTATTTGACAGTTACCGGAAGGCGGCAGACCACCCCCAGGGGGCGGGACTACCCGGCGAGAACGCCAGCCTTGGAAAAGAGGTTCTTCTTTGACATCGGAGCAATTGGAAGCAGCGCGCGCCGAACGGATGCGCCAGAATGGAATTGGGGCTCTTACTTTGGAGGATGCCCGGACGTGGATTGAAGAGACGGGCTTGTGTCTCTTTTTGCCGCGAAAGCAGTCGACCCCGTCGCTTGCGCCTTCTTTTGTGGAAGCGGTAGCGGGGGAGAGAAGTTCGGCGCCAGGACCGAAGCAGATTGCGCTGGCTGAGGAGCTTCTGGTGCGGCTTGAGCTGGATAACGTGGCGGTTCGACTGAACCTGCTGGGCCAGCCGGGCGAGCAGCCGGATTATATTGTGGCGACGTGGGTGCTTCCGTATGTGTATGCGCTCCGTGGCGACCGTGACTGGCGCAGGGTTCCGCAGTTGACGGGATCGCGTCAGGTTTCTCCGCTTGCCATTCAGGCCTACAAGCGCCTTGAGCAGGGCGAGGCGAATATCTCCGAATTGAAAACGATTCTCGGCCAGGGCGTGACCGAGGTGGCTGTGCTGCGCGCCATTACGGAGCTGTGGCAGCAACTGCGGATTATTCCCGTGATTGCGGCGCCGGGCAAGGCTGCAAAGTGGCAGCTTCTGCGGGTGAGGTTCCAGAAGGCGATTGCCGAGGGAGCGTCTACATCTCAAGTTACGGCGATTTCGGTACTGGCTTCCATCTTTCTGCAGGCTGTGATTGCGGCCAGCATGGAAGAGGTGGAGCTGTTCCTGGCGGCGCTGACGGCGCGGAGCAAAATCCGTGAAGTTCTGCGCGGGCTGGTGGCGACGCGGCAGGTGCATACGCTGTCGATGGGCCATGCGCCTCATTTTTACGTAGCGGGAACGCTGCCGGAGTTTAGTGTGGCGCCGCAGATCTACGCCAGCGCGACGCTGGGTGGGTATGGCTACGGTGCGTCCGGTTATTCCGGCGGTTATGGAAACGGATACAGGTCTGGTAACGGTGGCTACTATGGCCGTGAAGAAGAGCTGGAAGAGATCCATGAGGAGCCGGTAGAGACGGTTTCCGCAGGGCGCGAGGAAGAGAGTGCTGCCCGCAACGGCGGCGCGAAGAACAAGAACGTTGCGCGTCCGCACTTCAGCCGCAATGGGCATGGTTCATCAGCTCATGGGGCTGCGCATGCGACCGGCACGCGGAAGCCTGGAGCAACGACCGGGAGGGCCCGGACGGCAGAAGGCGGCCGCCCGGCGAAGAGCGCTGGGAGCAAGGGCACCAGCGGCAATGGTCATGTGCATAGTAGTGGCAGCAGCCGACCGGGGAGCAACAACAGGCCCGGAAGCAGCAGAACTGGAAACAGCAGGGCGGCCACTTCGGCGAAACCGGCTTCCGCGGTACGCCGTGGCGGGCTGAGCCGCACTGCGGCAGGAGCTGCGGGTCCGAGGCGGAAACCGGCGCTGGCTGGTAACAGCTTCCGTGGCAAGCAGGGGACCAAGAAGCGCGGATGAGCACGGATTTCCGTTCGCAGGAATCAGATAGAAAAGAACTGGGCGGATCGGCTCCAAAGATCATCGTTGCGATTGACGGCCCAGCGGGGGCGGGCAAGAGTACGATTGCGCGTCATCTGGCGCGTCATTTTGGGCTGCTGAACCTGGAAACCGGAGCCATGTATCGCGCATTTGCCCTCAAGGTTCTCCGGACGGGCCTGGCTTTGGATGAGTGGAGTGCGGCTGACCTGCAACGGCTTGCCGGAGAAACCATCATTCACCTGGTGCCGACGTCGGGGGAGAATCGCGTCTTTCTCGACGGCGAGGATGTGACTGGGGAGCTGCGGAATGCGGCTGTGACGGATGCGGCCTCGCGCGTGAGCGTGTTTCCGCCGATCCGGGCATGGATGGTGCGTCTGCAGCAGCAGATGGGCTCTGCCGGCGGCGTGGTGATGGAAGGCCGGGATATCGGGACGGTAGTTTTTCCGCACGCGGACGTGAAGATTTTTCTGGATGCTGCGCCTGAGGTGCGGGGAATGCGGCGATTCGAGCAGATGGGCGCAGGCCAGAGAGGGGCGAAGGCGGAGCAGCAGCCGGAGGAAGTGATTCGGGAGTTGCGCGAACGCGACAAGCGCGACCGGAATCGCGCAGACTCACCGCTGAAGCCGGCTGAGGATGCCGTAGTGCTGGACTCGACCGATATGACGCTGGCTGAAGCAGTGAAGGCGGCGGAGCGGATTGTGGAGGCCAGGCTGGCCTGAAGAATATTTTTCAAGCAAAAGCGCGATTAGTGATGGGATGGCATAAATTTGCCCTGTTGATTTTAAAATAATTTACTCATTTAACGATCAACTGTGTCACTCTAGGACTACTTCCCCTTGTGGGATTCTGGCCTTGGCCTCAACCACATTTCAGACAAAACTAGAATAAAGACTAACCATGAGCTTTTTTGCCGGACTTTTCTGCGCGTCGTTTCTAAGCTCGAATCGCCGATCGGAAAGTATTGGAGTGTTGGTATGTCGATGCCTGTATGCCGCAGCTGTGGGTCCCAGGAGTTTCGCCTTTCACATCCCCGCCGAGGGGACTTGAGCAGATTACTGACTCTGCGTTATCCGATTCGCTGCAAGGTATGTAAGGAACGGGATTTCGCCTTCATGGGAGTGTTGTTTTTTTTGCGTCACGGGCGCAAAAAGAAGAATCACGTGATCGCTCAGAACGGGCATGCCTGACCCGATTTCTTCCCGGTGTCATATTTCCTTTTTCTTATTTGTACTGACTGCATGTTGTGTGCGCTCTGCCGGAAAAGTACGATAGGCTCTTAACAGAGCGATGGAGATTACCTGTAACCGCTGTCATCAAGCCATCCCCGCGGATGGCTTATATTGTCCCTCTTGTGGACTTCCCCAGCTGGTGTACTCCGGCGAAGAAGGAGTTGTGCCTTCGCAGGCGAACCAGTGGGACACGGTGCTGCACGAACCGGGCGCCGTGGAATGGAAGCCGGCGCTGCGCGTGGCTCTGCTGCTGGCGATTCCGGCAGGGCTGATCTTTGGAACATCGTTTCTGGGGCTTCTGGGACTGGCCTGGATTGCGGCCGCGGCTGCATGGGTCGTGTTGCTGTATGTGCGCAGACAGCGCGCGGCGCGGCGTCCGGCGCTGCTGACGACCGGCGCGGGTGCGCGTATTGGGCTGGTGACGGGGCTTATTACGGGATGGATTGCCTTTGCTTCAATGGGAACCTATCTCTACGCCGAACGCTTTGTTTTTCATCAGGGCAAAGACTTCGACGATTTCTGGCAGACATTTGCGGCGCAAACTTCCCAGCAGTGGCAGCAGGCAAGCGCGGCCAGCCAGGATCCCCAGACGACAAGTGCGGTTTTCAAGTCATTGACAGCATTTCTGCTTTCCGCAGAAGGACGCGCGGGATTTACGTTTGGCGGCCTGATGCTGGTTGAATTTGTGCTGGTGGGCCTGGCCGTGGCGGGCGGCGCACTGGGCGCGAAGCTGATGATGAGGACGCAGGCGAGGAACTGAGGACGAGAATGTTTTTTCTCGTTCCTTGCGGTAGTGTCTCAGTTTGAAGAAACTGCCTCCGGGGCTAAAGGCCCAGTCATTTTTATGGCCGTTTCGGCACGACTTTAGTCGTGCCCTGTTACAAAACAATTCAAATTGAGACACTGCCTTGGCTGCGCTTAGCTTTACTTGCCCCGGCCCTGCCTCGTATTATCCGTCGAGAAGCGGAACAGCGAGAATATCCCGATGAGTGAAACCACTGAGAAAACTTCCCTGCGCGTGAAGGGCAGGCTGATGTCCGCCTCGGAGATCGAGCGCACGCTGGTGCGCCTGGCGCACGAGATTGTCGAGAAGAGCCAGGGCGGCGAAGGCATGGTGTTAGTTGGCATCAAGCGCCGTGGCGTGCCGCTGGCGGAGCGCCTGGGCAAGCTGATTTCAACGATTGAGAAGACGCCGGTGCCGACAGGCGTGCTGGACATTCAGTTCTACCGCGACGATCTTTCGATGGCGGGACCGAAGCCGGTTGTGACAGTGGGCGCACTGGGCGTGGACATTGTGGGCAAAGATGTAATTCTGTGTGACGACGTGCTGTATACCGGACGCACGATTCGCGCAGCCCTGGATGCGCTCTTCGATCATGGGCGGCCGCGGCGTGTGCAACTGGCCGTGCTGATTGACCGCGGACACCGCGAACTGCCGATTGAAGCGACATACGTGGGCAAGAATGTGCCGACGAGCAGCCGGGAGATTATCGAGGTGAAGTTTCAAGAGGTTGATGAAGACGAGCAGGTTCTGTTGGTGGAGAGAGAAAGCTCTTAGCTCTTAGCCTGACTGCGCAGGGATTCGCTGTTGTGGTTTCTAAGAGCAATTGAAGCAGCAATCAACGAAGCAACGGTGTTGAGCAATGAGGTTTCCAAAATGCTCACCTCGTTTATCCAGAAGCTTGGCTCGAAGCAAAAAGCTAAGAGCTAATGGCTAAAAGCTAGAAGCTGACATGACCGCTGCACGACGCAAAACGAGTACACCGCCTGTAACCATTTCTCCTTTTCCCTGCAATCCCGGTTCGCTGCTCTCGGTGAACGACCTCTCGCTCGATGAGCTGAACCATCTTCTTGAGCGGGCGACGGCGCTTGAAAAACAAGACCCGCTGACGCGTGACCGCATTCTGATCAAGCGCCGCGTGGCGCTGCTGTTCTACGAGGCTTCCACGCGGACGAGGACGAGCTTTGAGCTGGCGGCCAAGGCGCTGGGCGCGGATACGGCGCTGGTGTCGAATCTTTCCTCAAGCATTGAGAAGGGCGAGAGCCTGAAGGATACGGGGCTGAATCTGCGTGCTCTGGGCGCGGAGGCAATTATCCTGCGGCACAGCTTGTCGGGCGGGGCATGGCTACTGGAAGAATCAACGCGGCTGCCGGTGCTGAATGCCGGCGATGGGATGCATGAGCATCCGACGCAGGCGTTGCTGGATCTGCGGACGATTCTGGCGCACCTCAAACCCAATACGAAAAAAGTAGGCCCTGAAATGCTCGCGGGCGTAACTGTGACTATTACCGGCGACATCTTGCACAGCCGTGTAGCGCGGTCAAATATGCTGCTGCTGCCCAGGCTGGGGGCGCAGGTGCTGCTGTGCGGGCCGAAGGAGCTGCTGCCGGAGATTGCTGTGGCGGAAGCGCCGGGTGTGAGCATTGAGCGGGACTTTGAGGCGGCGCTGCGCCGCTCGCAGGTAGCCATGATGCTGCGGATTCAGGCAGAGCGGCTGGCGGGGTTGCAACTCGATCTCGAAGAGTATAAGGCGGGGTATCAACTGACCGGCGAGCGGCTTGCGCGGCTTGCGCCGGAGGCTGTTGTGATGCATCCGGGGCCGATCATCCGGGGCCTGGAGATTACGGGCGGCGTGGCGGATGGGGCTCAGTCGGCGATTCTGGAGCAGGTGACGCATGGATTGGCGATTCGCATGGCGGTGATTGAAAGAGCGCTTGGCGCGGGAAGAACGGAGAAGCGCGTATGACTGCGACGAGTGCGATTGCCAACCTGATTGCGATTAAGGGCGGACACCTGATCGATCCGGGCACGGGGATCGATGCGGCGAAGGACATTCTGCTGAAGGATGGCAAGGTGGCGGAGGTGGCCGCGCCGGGCAAGCTGAAGCAGGCAGCGGGTGCGCAGGTTCTGGATGCGAAGGGGCTGGTGGTTGCGCCGGGCCTGATCGACATTCATGTGCATCTGCGCGAGCCCGGGCAGGGTTACAAAGAGACGATTGCCACAGGGACGGCCGCGGCGGCCGCGGGTGGGTTTACGGCTGTGGCGGCGATGCCGAATACGATTCCGGTAAATGACTCGCCGGAGATTACGCGGTGGATGCAGGCGCCTGAGCGCGGCGCGAGCGTGCGCGTGTTTCCGATTGGCGCGGCAACGCGTGGATCGAAGGGCGAGACGCTGAATGACTTTGCCGCGCTGAAGGCTGCGGGCTGTGTTGCGGTGACCGATGACGGGCATCCGATCCTGAAGGACAGCGTGATGCGCGATACGCTGGCCGCGGCGAGCCGTGTGGGGCTGAGCGTGATTCAACATGCGGAAGACACGCGGCTGACGGTGGGCGCAAGCATGAACGCGGGGCCGGTGGCTTTCAGGCTGGGGCTGCGTGGAATGCCTGTGGAGGCTGAGTCAGGACTGGTGGAGCGCGACATCCGGTTGGTGCAGGAGATGCGCTCGGACAAAGTACACCTGCATGTGGCGCATACCTCGACATCGAAGGCGATTGAGGCGGTGCGGCAGGCGCGGCGGAACGGGCTGCGAGTAACGTGCGAGGTGGCTCCGCACCACTTTCTGCTGACGGATGAGCATGTGGGCCACTATGACACGCACTACAAGATGAATCCGCCGCTGCGGAGTGCGGCGGATCGCGACGCGATGCTGGACGCGATCATGGACGGCGTAGTGGATGCGATCGCCACGGATCATGCGCCGCACGCAAGCCACGAGAAGGAAGTGGAATTTGAGCGCGCGCCGAATGGGATTACAGGCCTGGAGACGGCGCTGGGGCTATGCCTGGCGTGGCTGCATCGGGAGGCGAAGATGCCGCTGGGACGGGTGCTGAGCCTGCTGAGCGCGCAGCCCGCGGCAGTGCTGGGATTGAGAGGGCGCGGAACGCTGGCTGTGGGCAGCTTTGCCGATGCGATTGTCTTTGATCCGAAGGCAGAGTGGGTGTATCGGGCGGCGGATGGCAAATCGAAGTCGCGGAACACGCCGTTTGACGGCTGGACGATGCTGGGCAAAGTGCGCTGGACGGTGAGCGAGGGGCGTGTGGTGTACGGCAATTAAACCTGCGCAAAAAATCTGGCATGAACATACCGGGCGCATCAAAATCTTCAATACTCGGCAGGAGTAGTCCGAGCTTGCCGAATACAACACAGACAAAATAAGTTAGCCTATGCCGTCAGTCGGAGCACCGGAGCCTGCAAGAAGTCGGCGACGTGAGAACTGCATTACGATTCGCACATTCCTTTCGCGACAAGAGTCAAATAGCGCCACTTTCAGTGGTTTCCTCCGGCGCAGATCACCGCTCCTTCAGTCGTATGTCTCGAGATGAGGCGCCGACGTAGACAGCGATATCGGGAATAACGCGCCAATCGTTTGCAGACGTGTCCCAGATACTCTGCATCCTGGGTGAAATTACGATGTTCACCTTTTGGGCCTCGCCTGGATTTAATTGGATCTTGCTCCAGCCGCCCAATCGCAGAGGAGGTTCTCCCGCGTAATCAATTCCCAGATAAACCTGCGGAACTTCAGCACCTGCAACGGCCCCATCGTTCTTGACGGAGAACGACACATGGAGAGTGCGATCTGTATCGCGTTTTACAGAGAGGTCCGCGTATGTGAAGTGGGTATAGGACAATCCATAGCCGAAGTCAAAGAGCGGTGCAATTTTCCTGGCGTCGTACCATCGATAGCCGATATTCAGTTTTTCGGAGTAGACAGGGTCTTTGGAAATGACGCCTGTGCCGCCCCAGGTTGGCGTATCCTCGTTCCGCAGAGGAAACGTAAACGGCAGCTTCCCGGAGGGATCCACGTTGCCAAACAGGACATTGGCGAGTGCTTTGCCTCCCGCTTCGCCGGGATACCATGCTTCGATGATCGCCGCGATCTTATCCTTCCAGGGCATCAGAATCGGATTGCCACTCTCGATCACCACGATTGTATGCGGGTTCGCGGTTGCGACCGCATCTACAAGTTCGTTTTGGTTCGATGGATTCTGCAAGCTGAGAGTCTTCAAGTCTCCGAAATCTTCGCCTGCTGGCTGTGCAACTACGACAATTGCAACATCCGACTCACGCGCCAGCGCGACCGCATCGGCGATTTCGCCCAGACTATAGGCCCGAAACGGTGCTTGTTCGTCTCGAACTCCAGAAAACTTGACTTCGCTCCGCGGCGACAATTCCTGAATTGCCTTTGTAAGGGGAACGGGAATCTTCAACCATGGATTTCGCCACCACCCGCAACCATTGTGTTCTACGAATTCCAAGCCTTCGCACCCTTCGAATGAACCCGTCACCGGATGCATTGTGTCTGCAGATCCCCCTCCGGACATTACCGCCGCATCCGCGTGAGAACCAATGACCGCGATGCGCGTCAGTTTTGATGGTGGCAGCGGAAGCTGATGACGGTCGTTCTTAAGCAGCACAATGGATTGTTCCTCCACGGATTGGGCAAACTTCCGCGCCGCATCGAAATCAATCTTTTCCCCGCCCTGCGGCGGATCGTCCATGACGCCGGACGCAATCATCGCATAGAGTTTGCGGCGCACCATATCGTCGATCCGCTCTTGGGTGATGTCATGATTTGTCAGTGCAAATAAGACCGGGACACGCCCGAAATACGAGGGTCCGGCGTCGCTTCCTTCTTCCTCATCGAGGCCGGCATTGATCGCCTTCGCCGTGCTATGAGTCGCTCCCCAGTCTGACTGTATCTGTCCCCTAAAGTGCCACTGCATTTTCAGGATGTCAGTCAAAAGCACGGAATTTTCGCACGCATACTCCCCGTTCAACCGGTTATAGCTACACATCACACTTGCCGGCTGGCCCTGTTCAACTGCGATCTCAAAGGGCAATAGATAGAGTTCTCGCAGGGTGCGCTCGTCGATGTGACTGTTCCCACCCATGCGATTCGTCTCCTGTTCGTTCCCCGCAAAGTGTTTGATTGAAGCCATTACCTTCTGGCTCTGGGTTCCTTTGGTGCGTTGTGCAAGCAACTCCCCCGCAAGAAGTGGATCTTCGCCCAAGTACTCGAATGCTCTTCCTCCACGCGGCTCTCTAGTGAGATTCGCACCTCCTCCGAGGCCCATTGCGAATCCCTGAGCGCGCAACTGAATTGCAATCTCTTTTCCGTAGTCATACGACAACTGCCTGTCCCAACTGGCAGCCAGCGCAATCGTCGCGGGAAAGGTCGAACTGGACTGAGTCGCGCTGCCTGAACCCGTAGCCGAATCCGAGATATTGACATCGGGAATATGTAGTCTGGTTACGCCCTCGATGTAGCCGCCTCCACCACCTGGATCAGCATTGGATGGATACTTCGAAAGAATGAACTGAAGTTTCTCGTCGAGAGTCAATTTCTTCACAAGGTCATTGGCTCGCTGCCAGGCTGGGTCGTTTGGCGTTCCACGCTCCTGGGCCTTGATCGGTGGAGAAACAAGAAAAGACGTAACCAAAAGCACTGCGATCCACACGCGATTCGATTGCATATCGTTCCTTAGCATTCTCATTACACTTTTTTCAAGATCAAGACTCAGGCTCTTTTATCCGCAGCTACTGTCGCGAAGGCATGACACAGACCGTGATCGGACGCTTGCTCGTAATGCACTTTTCGTGACTGCAAGGTTCTCCTCCGCCATCACCGTCGACTACTGTACGCGTCGGTGTAACTTTCGATAAGCACCATCGCGTATCGAGGCACACTGCTGGCTGAGACTTCCTTGTTGTTGCGTCATGAGCCTTGGCAACCGGATCAGGTTGTGGCTGCACAACTGAAGACGAACAGCCAGTCCACTTTCTCCAGGCCCCGCAACTTGACCTGGCGCAGCGGGCCGGTCTGCTTCAGCCACCCGAAGCCCTTTTCGATCAGCCATCGTCGGCTCAGACTGATGGCATAACCTGGGTGCCGCGTGGTTCTGCGATCGAGCGCGCTGCTGCGGCCATTTTCGTTTTTGGTGATGTGCGG
>NZ_JBEKYX010000104.1:0-23645 GCF_049510455.1 Occallatibacter sp.
ACAAAACTCGTCACAATTGGCCTTTCGCCGTTTGCCATATCTCTCTGCATGGTGACAGGCGTATTTGTCGCGCGCTGGACCTTTCCCACGCTGCTCAAAGGCACCGGCTACATCTTCAGCGACTTAAGCCGCAGGCGACATCTCATTGTCTGGGCACTGCTGGCCGGAGCCCTCTGGGCCGTCGCAAATACTCTTACCGTGATTGCCATCCGCGACGTGGGTCTCTCTGTTGCTTTTCCTCTCTGGAATGCCAATGCACTGGTAGGCATTATCTGGGGCCGTGTCTTTTTCGGCGAGCTCAAGGGCGCTGGATTAAGCACACGCATTCGTGTTATTTCCGGAGCCTTGGCCATTGTGTTCTCCGCAGTGCTGCTCGGTTTCAGCAGCATGCACCATCCTTCGATCACGGGCGGTCACGCGGGCCGCGGAATCCTTGCAGCGCTCGGAGCATGTGTTCTGTGGGGAACAATGTACATCCCTTATCGCAAGGCATACATAAGCGGCCTGAATCCGCTTTCATTTGTCACAGCCTTTACCTTTGGCGAGCTTGCAACTGTTGCTGCGCTTGCAGTAACTCTGGGCGGCGGCGTGCATGCACTGTCCGTAGAGCTGCACGGTGCGCGGCATCTTCTTTTCTGGCTTTTTCTCGGCGGATTTGTCTGGGTGGTCGGCGACCTCTTCCAGCAATTCGCCGCCAAATATCTTGGTATTGGCCGCGGTATTCCGCTCACCAGCACCAACCAAATATGGGGCCTGGCATGGGCAGCGCTTGTCTTCAATGAGCTGCGGCACGCCACTCATAGCCAGATGTTCCTTGTCATCGGCGGCTCTCTGGGCATGATTCTCGGAGCAATCCTGCTTGGCTCCGCAGTGGCTTCCGCACGGGAAAACACCTCGCGGAATGAAGCGATCTTGCGCGAATGCACGCGATACAACCTGGATTACCTTGAAACTCTCCGCGTTATGAGCGGCAAGCCGCATGAGCACCCTGACGCAAGCAGACGCTGGCTCGATCTGGTGATCATGCTCGCCGCCATCGCGTTTTTCGTGTACTTTGCACGTACGGCGGCCATTCCGGCAATCGCAATGAATCGTTTGTGGCTTATCATTTTAAGTGTGATCCTGCTTGCCATCCTGGTTGTTGGAACATGGCGGCTGCGGCGCGATACAAATTTCAGCTGACGGAATCACGCTGCCGTTCAATCAACACCATTCGGTCTAAGAACCGCATCAAAGAAAGTGCTGGAAAATCGACGGGAAAACGCTATCGTTACCGGTAACAACACAACTTAAGAAGGAGACGTATGGCAACCGCAAACACACAGGATGCTCCACTTGGCGCCGATATGGAGCAGTGGGACGAATTCCTCAAGGGGCGCTATAAGCAAGGCAAGTCCAAAGAGGAGTTTCGCCAGTACGACGCGCAGGCAAACCCGGGCGTCGCCCACTTTTATTTACAGAACCATGAAAATCAAAGCTTCGATTATGTGATTGCCAAGGAAAAAGAGTACTTTGCTCTGAACAAAGGGCAAAAGACCATCTGGGAGGCAGCGGAGTTTCTCAACACGCTGGTGGATGACAGCGACCCGGATACCGATTTGACGCAGATCGAACATCTCCTGCAAACCTCAGAAGCTATCCGTGCCGACGGTCATCCCCGCTGGTTCGTGTTGACTGGTTTCGTGCATGATCTGGGCAAGGTACTTTGCCTCTGGGGCGAGCCGCAATGGAGCGTTGTAGGCGACACGTTTCCCGTGGGCTGCGCCTTTTCGGAGGACATCGTCTTTCCGGAATACTTCAAGAACAACCCGGACCTTCATCATCCGGTCTACTCAACCAGGTATGGCATCTACGAGCCAAATTGCGGCCTGGACAATGTCCACATGTCCTTCGGTCATGACGGCTATATTTACGAGGCGATGAAGAACTACCTTCCGAAGGAAGCGCTCTACATGCTTCGTTATCACTCCTTCTATCCCGCGCACAAACATGGCGCTTACGGTTATCTGATGAATGAACAGGACCGTGAAATGTTTCGCTGGGTGAACGAGTTCAACAAGTATGATCTCTACTCCAAAGGGCACACCAAGCCGAACCTGAAAGAACTCAAACCCTATTACGACGAACTGTTCGCCGAATTCTTTCCGGCAACGATCGCCTGGTAAACATAAAACGAGCCCGGCTAATTCCAAATATGCACTACCCCTCAGCTAGTTGGATCGATTCTCACCATCATCTCTGGCACTACTCGGCGTCGGAGTACCCGTGGATGTCGGCGCAAATGCAGGTGCTCCAGCGTGACTTCAGTATTCATGACCTCGCCATCGAAGCAAATGCAGTCGGCGTAGTCGGCACTGTCGCAGTGCAGGCGCGCCAGTCGGTCGAAGAGACAGAGTGGCTGCTGTCGCTCGCAAAAAATTTGCCTTTGGTGAAAGGCGTCGTTGGCTGGGCGCCTCTCATCGATGCGAATGTCACCGCATGGCTCGATCAATGGAGAAATAATTCGCTGCTGAAAGGAGTGCGCCACGTTCTGCACGATGAAGCGGACGACGAATATATGCTGCGCCCGGACTTCAATGCCGGGATTCGCGCGCTCGACTCCTACGGATTATGCTACGACTTGCTCATCTTTGAGCGGCATCTGCCTCAAACCATCTCGTTTGTCGATAGGCACCCAAATCAGATATTTATCCTTGACCATATTGCCAAACCGCGCATCGGCGAAGGCATTTTTGAGCCGTGGAAAACAAACATTGCCCTTCTCGCCGAGCGTCCTCATGTTTACTGCAAGTTGTCGGGTATGGCGACAGAAGCTGCCTGGAATAACTGGAGTTCTGAACAGCTCAAACCATATTTCGATCATGTTTTGGAAGTTTTCGAGCCTTCGCGAATCATGTTTGGCTCTGACTGGCCCGTTCTCAATCTTGCAGGCAGCTATGTCGCCTGGGTGCAAATCGTCGATCAGTGGCTCTCAGAACTGAGCGAGACTGAAGCGAATGCAATTCGCAGAGACACCGCTATCCGCGTTTACCGGCTTTAATTATGGCTGGCCGTAGCAAGCGATTCCTACAGGAGATTGATATGAAGCGATATGCGTTACCTGGGCTCATTGTAGCTGTAATTGCTGGCTTATTTGCGCTTCCTGTTGCTGGGCAAAAACTTGTAACTCCTGGTTACCTCTTCAACTCCGACCCAACCTGCCGCGAGATGAATGGAGAATTTTATCTCTTCACCACGCAGGACCCGTTCACAGTAAATTTTGAAATTCCTAACGCCTTCTACAAAGGGATGTACGCTTATCACGCCCTTACCACCACCGACTTTGACAACTGGGTCGATCATGGTTCAATCCTGACCGGCCGGGATGTGAGTTGGAATGGCGGGGATGCTTTGTGGGATGGCGATGCGGGCATACCGGGAGCATCCGGCTATTACGCTTACGCGCCTTTCCGCATCAATTCCGCGAGCGAAAACAACTACGGCACCTATGACATCGGTGCTTTTACCGCAGTCAACCCATTTGGCCCATACAAGGATGTTTACAACGCACCCATGAAAATGGCCGACGGCAAACCATTGGAAGGCCTAAGCCCGTCTGTTGTCCGCGATGAAAATGGATCGGCTTATCTTATATGGGGTTCGGGCGATACTGCGAAACACGAAGTCATGCTGGCCAGACTAAAGCCAGACATGACGCAGCTTGCCGAAGCTCCACGGAGGCTGGAAGTTCCCGCAACCGACTCGTGCGGCAATCTTGAATACTTTGAGAGCCCGGTTCTCTTCCATTCCGGCAATATCTGGTACCTGACCTGGGTAGCTTATAAAGACGACAAGGGGCCGCACTGCGATGCCAATGGCTCCTACGTAAATTATGCGATGTCCAGCAGTGTCTTCGGGCCATTCAATGGACCTGTTCATCACCTCGTCTATCCTGCCGGCAATGGTGAAGAGTCTGTGCAGCAAGGCATCTGCTCCTATCGTGGACATACGTATCTGGCCTATCACGTTCCTTACGAAAATGTCGTCGGAGAAAACGACCATCATCGTCAGGTAGCCGTTACAGAGCTCGCTGTGCTGTCTGATGGAACATTGGCTCCTGTCTATCCGAGCCGCGACAAGGGAGCTGGCACACCCGGCGTTACCCATTTAATACTGGACGCTTTTGCGCCGCGTCGCGAGGCTGCGGAGTTCCACCTGCGAGTGAATGCGGAAGGCGAGCCTGGCCTGCATGGTGAATATCAGATGAAGATGGGAGATGGAGGCTATTTACAGTTTCATCAGGTAGATTTCGGCTCCGGCGCCTCGCGGTTTCGCGTTGAAGTCAGTTCGGAAAATAAGTCCTTGAGCAATGGAAAACTTGAAGTCCATCTCGATAATCCATCCGGCCCCTTGATTGCCGCTATCGACATCATCCCAACCGGAGGACGCACATCGTATCGCATCCTTACGGGGCCCGTTGCTGACAATGCAAAAGGCGTGCATGACCTTTGCCTGGTTGCCCGCGGGCAATCCACTACTATGCAGCGCCGGCTGTTCAACATCACATGGTTCGCTTTTGATCGGCGTTAGGGCCTTTCGATCTTAATCTCTACCGCGTTCTCTGCCACAATGGGCAGATAAACGACCAGCCGCCTGCCGTTCAAATCTTCTACCACTCCCTGGCGTGCTGTCCCTTCGCTTTTGGCGCCGCGTATCACAGTGACTCTCGCTTCGCCTGTCCATCCCGTTACCACAAACGCTGGATGATAGATCGGATGATCCGCACTGCCTTCCAGCGTCAGCCGCAGAGGCATAGGCAGATTCGCCGGGATAAGATAAGCGCGTTGCGCCGCATCGTAGTCATATACAACTCCATCCTGCGCACGCAATTGCGCTGGACTACGCCACGACTTCGCCAACGGCACAAGCTGCCCGGCGGGTAGAGTTGTCAAACCGGTCAATAAAAGTTTCGTGAGCGTTGTATCTGTCTTTTGATACGCGGGCCAATACAAATGGGAAACCGACGTATGCCCTGCGCGATCTGCTGCCAGCGCAGGTCTGCCGCTGGACGGAATTTGCGCCACGGGCCAGTGATTCCACCATTCAAAGCTCGATATAGAAGCTTCTCCGTTATACGCATCGGACGAAACGCTATCTCCCCAAACTACCTCAAACGGTTTCCACTCCGATTTAAGATTTACCCGCTGAATGACTGCATCTTTGGGTTCAGGAAAGCTGGATGGCCCCTTCGGCATTTGCAGCCCTGCCGCGCTTTTCTGCTGCCATGCATAAGCCTTCGTTTCACCGCGTAGATTTGCAAAGGTCAGCGCATCAAAGTTCAGGCAATCTTCCGGCGTCTTTCCTGGAGGAATAATGACAATGGATTCCTGAAACTCAGTCTTTTCACGTTCAACTGCTGTGCTCCAGAGGACGGATTTACGCACTGCGGTATGGTCCGGATAGATCGTCCAATACTCATCCGCCCAATCGCCCCACGCAGTCGGCGTAGACGCATCGCCAATCGCATACTGCTCAACCTCTGAGAGCGCATAGCGCCAATGCACCACTGTGCGTGCCGGTGTGCTCTCAAGAATGCGCACGTGAGAATAGCGCGACTGCTTATCCGACATAGGCTCGCAATCCTCACCGTAAGGACAACGCGGATGCCCGAAGATCTCCATAAACTCATCGGTATACCAGTTGTTATTCTCCGTAACCCACGCCGGAACGTAGTTTGTCCCTTGCCAAAAGATGAGTTGTACTGGCGAGTCGTCAAAGCGCACTACAACATCGGAGTCGGGAGCCGTGCGTCGTGACTGATCCCATAACGGATCAAAACGCAACGTTGTATAAAATGCGCCAAAGCTTCCCGGACCATCTTTCCACCGGGGCAGCTCCGGCCACGGAGCCGGCTGCAGCAGATCCGGCGCTGCGGAATGCAGCAGGCTCAGCACTGCCGCATCCGATAAAGGAGAGCGGTAGATTGTGAGATCGCTTAAAGCGCCTTCAATCGAGAACTCCACAGGTAAGTCCGGATGAATTCGATTCGCCGGCCCCGGTAACAATGCAGTTCGCACATGCCCAATGAGCAAGTCATTCGCGGAGATCGCCTTGTCCTGCGCTTCCGCAGATGGTTCACCAGTGACTGCCAAAATGGATGAACCATCGATCGCAAAATCCGCCTTTCCATTGACGATTCCAAGCGTAACCAGGGTCCACTTGCGAAGCGGGACCGCCTTCACGGAAACCGCTTCGCTGCCGACATCTGCTTTCACCACCAGGTGGCCCGTCGCATCCACCCCGAAGAAAAACGATCCGTTAGACGTTCGCTGATCGAGAATCGGAGCCCGATTCCAGGGATATGCATTCAGCTCAATCCATACCGAAATGCCCAGCTCTCGCGGATGATCGAGTATTGCCAAAGGTGAGCCGGAAATTGCCGCTGTATAGCCATCCATTTGCAGGGCATCCGCCACCGGTCCTTTGGCGGCGTACACGTTTCCCTTCACCTTTGCATGGCTTCCGCCCACCTGTTCTGTGATTGCCCCATTTTCTACATGAAAATTCCATCTGGCCACTATCGGATTGTCTCGTTGACCCTGCGCTGCAAGAGAATGATTACCGGCCAGCAGCAGAAGCGCCGTCACCGCAAGATGCAGCCCGCGCCGATTGACACGCGCGCAACAAGTCCATAAACTCCTCATTCCCATAGGTTGAACCAATAGACTGCCCGCGGAGACTTGTCAAGCATGTTCTACGTCCTGCGTTCTCATGGCCTCCGCCGACTCGCCGCTCTCATGATTCTGATGCACTCCACCGCTGCGCCAATTGTCGCGCAGCTCTACCTCTCTGCGCACAGCGTTCCATCGCGTACATCTTGCTCATGGAGAGGAGCAGATGCAGCCGGCAACTCGTACATCGCCGGAGCCATTTTTCCGCCTTGCAATGAGCTTCTTGCCACTGACATCTTCTACGCAAGGGATATCAATCGCAAGGAAGAATCGGATCGCCGGCAGCAGTCTCTAATCCTGTGTGAAATTGCTAAGCTTTGTTACTCGGATTCTCTGTAAGCAGCGGCGGCTCGGCGTTGTCAGATGCGCCCCAAAGTGCCGCTGTGCAAACGGCCATGAAGGTTGCGCGTACCTCAGTCGGGAAGATTTCCGAGAGCACAACCCATGTAACCGGAGCCAGCGTCATTGCGTACGTGGCGATTGCCACAACCACCGCAATCATCAACAGTAATTCAGGATAACCAGCGCATTTTGCTTGTCCCTTATCCCTGGCTGCTCTGGAACCTCTTGCTTGGGGTATCGGAGAAGAGCTGTCCGTCGCGGATCATGACGACGCGGTGGGCGTAGTCGGCGATGTCCGGCTCGTGGGTGACGAGGACGATGGTGTTGCCTCTGGCGTGGAGCGCATCGAAGAGGCCCATGATCTCGACGCCGGTCTTGGAGTCGAGGTTGCCGGTCGGCTCGTCGGCCAGGATGATGGACGGATGGTTGACGAGCGCGCGGGCGATGGCGACGCGCTGACGCTGGCCGCCGGAGAGCTCGTTTGGCTTGTGCATCATGCGATCTTCAAGATTGACGCTGGCGAGGGAGGCTTTGGCGCGCTCGATGCGCTCGGCGGCGGGGGTGCCGTTGTAGATGAGCGGCAGCTCGACATTGTGCAGCGAAGTGGCGCGGGCCAGCAGGTTGAAGGTCTGGAAGACGAAGCCGATTTCCTTGTTGCGGATGCGCGCGAGCTGGTCGTCGTCAAGATCGCTGACGAGCTGGTTGTTGAGCCAGTACTTGCCCTGCGAAGGCGTGTCCAGGCAGCCGATGAGGTTCATCAGCGTGGATTTGCCGGAGCCGGAGGGACCCATGATGGCCACGTATTCATTGTGGCGGATGCGGAGGTTGAGGCCGCGGAGGGCGTGCACCTGCTGCTCTGAGCCCATGTCGTAGGTGCGCCAGAGGTTTTCGACGACAATGACGTCGCCCGTTGGCGGAGCTGCCTGCTGTGTGCTTTCTTCGGTTCCGACGCTGTCGAGAGCCATGTTCATTTCTTCCTCAGTGCATAGGTGACAGGTTGAAGGTGAGAGTAAAAAATCGCATCCAGCTCTTAGTTGTCATCCTCTGTCGACTGACACCTGTTATCTGTCACCTGTATTAAGACGTACGCAGATCAAACCGGCTTCGTTCCTCTTCCACTTACGTGGTCGAGGAAGGTATCGGCGCGGGCTTCTCGGTATCGCGCTTGATGAGCGCGTTCTCTTTCAGGGCACGCAGTGTCTTGAAGGGACCGACGACGATCTCCTGGCCATCCGTGAGACCGGAGAGCACTTCAATCTGCGTGGCGCCGGTGATGCCGGTGGTGACGGTGACGAAGTGTACACGGAGATTGCCGGACTTGTCCTTATCGACAACATAAACACCCTGCGGTTCAGGAGCGCCTGCAGGCTTGGTGGCGGCCTGTACATTGCCGGATGCCGGGGTCTCGACCGTCTTGATGGTGAGCGCCTGGATGGGCAGCGCTAGAACGCCGGACTTGTGTGCCGTTGTGATCTTGGCCGTGGTAGAGAGGCCGGGGCGCAGGGAATCGTCCGGCTGATCGAGCGTGACGACGACCTTGAAGTCCTTGGCTTCTTCCGTGCCGGAGGTGGATTGCGATGTGGCAATGCCGGTGGAGCGCAGCAAAGCCTGGTCGCCGACGAGAGTGACGTGGCCTTTGAATACCCTGCCCGGCAGGGCGTCCACGGTGACATCCACAGGCTGGCCCATCTGGACATTGACGATGTCGGTTTCGTCCACCTTGACCTCAGCGGTAACGACGCTCATGTCGGCGATGGTCATGAAGGTCGAGCCCTGGGTGTTCTGGATGCCTTCGACCACGGTTTCGCCTTCGCGGACGGGTTGATTGGTGACGATGCCGTCAAAGGGCGCAATGGCATTCGTCAGGTCCAGCATGTTCTTGTTGGCCTGCAGTGTGGCCACTTGTGTGCCCAGATGGCCGCGTGCCGAGTCGGTCTGCGCCTTGGCCTGATTGAGCTGCGCGATATTCTGATCGAGCGTGGCGACATCGGTGTCGTAGGCGGCCTTTTTGGCGTCGAAGTCCTGCTTGGCCATGATGCCGGCCTTGTAGAGACCCTGGGCGCGATCCCAGTCGAGCTTTTTCTGCTCGAGGTCGGCCTTGGCGTGCTCGATATTGGCTTCGGCAGTCTTTTCGGCGGCGATGTAGCTGTTAATGTCCGTCTTGGCGGCATCGATGGCTGCCTGTTGGCCAGTGACCTGGGCCGTCTGCTGTACGTTCTCCACGGTGGCCACAAGCTGACCCTTCTTCACGTGGTCGCCTTCCTTCACGTAAAGGTGCGTGATGCGGCCCATGGCCGTGGCGCCGAGAACGACGAAGGTTTTGGGCTTGATCTGGCCGGTGCCGCTGACCACTGTGGTCAATTCCTGACGGGCGATCTTGGCCGTAAGCACTTTGGTATAGCCGGATTGTTGCTTGATGACGTAAAAGGTGACTGCGCCGGCGACCGCAAGCAGAATGAGGGCAATCAAAAGAATCTTCTTCATGTGCGACTTTTACTCCCGAGGGGGTACCGTTCCAGTGTACGCAAAAACTTCGTTTGAAGTTCCTCGAATTGCCGAAAAGTGTTATGTTCCGGCGCAATGGAGCCTATATCGCGGGGAATAAGGGGGGCTGATTCAGCCCTGATTGATGACTTTCCTGCGCTCGGAGAGTCGAATCGCTAAGATTTGTCCGTGTTAAAGAGGGGGCAAGGCGGGAAACATGCTCCGGGAATATCTTGCCGTCGCTGCTTCCGGACCGTAGAATATGGCAATCAGCATCGGGGATTCAGGAGTTCTTTGAGAGTTATGACGTACAGCCGCAGTTCCTTGTTTGCCACCGCAGTACTGTGCGGTTTGTTTGCCGTTCCCGCTGCCAGGGTGGCAGCACAGCAGTCTACTCCCGCGCCGAGCGCCGGAACAGCGGCGCAAGACGATCAGGACCCCCTGAAGCGCAAGCGCAGCGACAAGGAAACACTCGACGCGCGCAAAGAATACCGGCAGGAGTTGAAGGGCGCATACAAGAGCTGGCTGGAACAGGATGTCTCCTACATCATTACGGACGAGGAGCGGAGGGCTTTCAAGAGCCTCTCGAACGATGAGGAGCGCGAGTCGTTCATCGAGAATTTCTGGCTGCGGCGCAATCCCAATCCCGATTCTCCTGAGAATGAGTTCCGCGATGAGCACTATCGCCGCATTCAATATGCAAACGACCACTTTGCGGCGGGCAAGCCGGGATGGAAGACGGATCGCGGTCATATTTATATCGCCTTTGGTGCGCCGGACTCGAAAGAATCACATCCTTCCGGCGGCGCGTACCAGCGTCCGATTGAAGAAGGCGGCGGCCAGACCTCGACCTTCCCCTTTGAGACATGGCATTACCGTTATCTTGAGGGCATCGGCGACAACATCGATATCGAGTTTGTAGATACCTGCCAGTGCGGCGACTATCACTTCACCATTGATCGCAGCGAAAAGGACGCGCTGCTGCGCGTGCCGGGCGCGGGCCTGACCCAGTCGGAAGAGATGGGCATGTCAAAGAAGGCTGACCGCTTCAAAGGCGGCGGCGAGTCGCTTGGTCTGGGACCGCAAGCGAGCGGGCAGAATACCAAGGAGTTTGACCGCATCGAACTGGCTGCGAAGCTCTTTGCGCCGCCGCCGATCAAATTCACGGACCTGGAAGGATTCATCTCCGAGCACACGATTCTGACCGGGCCGCCGCTGCCGTTCGATGTGCGTACGGATTTTGTCCGGGTGACGGAGAGCACCGTACTGGTGCCCGTGACGGTACAGCTCAGGAACCGTGATTTGACCTTTGTGACCAAGGATGGCGTTTCGAGTGCCAGCGTCAACATTCTCGGCAAGGTGACTACGCTGACGCACAAGACGGTGCAGTCCTTCGAGTCTACGGTCTCTGTGCAGGAGCCGGCCGAGCTGCTGGAGAAGGCACTGGACAGCAAGAATATCTACTGGCAGGCGCTGCCGCTTCTTCCCGGCCTCTATCGCATCGACATTGCCATCAAGGACGTGAACAATCCGGATCACGTGGGCCTCTACGGACGCGGCATCAATGTGCCGACATTCGACGATGAGAAGCTTTCCACCTCATCGCTGATTCTCTCCGATAATCTGACGCCCGTTGACTCGCACTCGGTGGGCACAGGCACGTGTGTCATTGGCGACATCAAGATATGCCCGCGCGTGCAGACCACCCCGACCACGCCGGTGAGCTACAAGCGAAACCAGAATCTGGCTTTCTGGATGCAGGTGTACAACCTGGGCATTGACGAGCAGAGCAAGAGCAATCTGGCCAAGGTGACCTATCAGATCACGGATTCGACTACGAATAGCGTCATCTTTGAGAAAGAGATGGAATCCAAGGAGCTAGGCTCTCACAGCAGCCAGTTGACCGTGGAGAAGTTGCTCCCGATCGCAGGCCTTCAGCCGGGCAAGTACAAGGTAACCATCAAGGTCAACGACACAATCTCGAAACAAGAGATTGCGCAATCGGCTCCCTTTGTCGTGGAATAGTGAACACTCCCCCGCAAACCCGGTAAACCGGCTTCAGACCGGAATCCCGTGCGGAGGAAAATGCAGTTGAGCTTGTACTTCGGATTTGCCAGAGATGCCGCGCAGTCACAGATGCCAAGAGTGATAGTACGCACGCTCCATCTCGCGTTGTTTCTTATGCTGGCCGGTCTGGCCGCGGCTTCGGTCGAAGCCGGCGCACAGTCGTCAGTATCGGGAATGGTGCGCGACTCGGCGGGAGTGCCGCAAATCGGCGCCCAGGTGCAGTTGATAAAGTCCGATCTGACGGTAGCGGCGAACGTATATACGAACAGCAAGGGACATTTTGTATTTGCTTCTGTGCTGCCCGGCTCCTACGCCGTGAAGGCTATCGCGAGCACCTTTCTGCCATCGCTGCGCGAAAATGTTCGTGTCCGCTCGGCGACAGTTGTCAATCTTACTCTGAATACTCTCTATGAAGTGATGCAGTGGCTCCCGGCGCAGCCGCGCAGTGCGAGCACGCAAAAGGACGATTGGGCGTGGACGCTGCGCTCGGCGGCAAACCGTCCGCTGCTGCGCTGTCTGGAAGATGGTCCGCTGGTGGTGGTTTCCGAAGGGCCTAATTCGCAGCCCAGGCTGAAGGCGCGTTTAGTTGCCAGCGGGCAACAGGGCACATTTGGCGAAGACGGCCAGCGGATCACGATGGAGATAGAAGATACGCCATCAACCAGCCGTGAGCTGCTGGCGCGCGTGGACTTCGATCCCACGACCAATGCCGGCATGGAGTCAATGCTTGGCTTCCGGCAGGATCTTGGATTTGCCGGATCGGTTGAGTCGGTAGCCGCGGTTGCAATGCATCCGGAGATTGAGGACGCCGGCGGTAATGGAGCGGGGTCGGGGCTGGAAGAGGTTGCGGTTCGGACAACGGAGCGGATGCAGTTCGGCGATGCGGCTGAGGCGGAAGTTGGCACGCAGCAGGTGATGGCGCGCTTTGCACAGAACAGCCCGAACACGATCCTGTCTGAGATGCCGTTTGCCACGGTAGGCTGGCGGACGGGCAACAACGAAATTCACTACCGGATGGCGACAGCCGTGCCGGCTCCGGGAATGGATGCTTCAGGAACCGCGGGCGTGCTGCCTGCACTGGAAATGGCGAATGGAAAGCTCGTTGTGGAGCGCGGCACGCACCAGGAGATTGGCTGGGAGCGCCGCACGGATGCTTCCGGCGTGCAGATTCTGGTGTATGCCGATTCGATCGGCAATCCGATGCTGGAAGCCAGCGCGCGCCCGGCGGGTGGAATGGATTTTGCCGGACAGGCGCTTATGGATCCGGCCAGCGGCTTGATACGAACCGCGGGAGAAGGATTCTCCACGGCGGGCGTGGTGGCCAGCGTGGAGCATCGGCTGCCCGGCGGCAACTCCGTGCGATTGAGCTATGCCAATGGCGATGCGCTTGTGATTTCCGGCGCGCGCGGAGCCATGTCACTGAGTGCGCTGGCGGGCGCGGCCAGGCCGCGGCGGACGCAGATGTATTCGCTCTCGCTTTCGGGAACAATTGAGGGCACTGGAACTCGCTGGCGCGCCAGTTATCGCTGGCAGCCGGAGGAGACGCTGACGCGGGTGTCGCCCTATGCGCTCGATGCCGCCGAGCCGTTCATGAATTTGCATCTGCGGCAGCCCCTATGCCGCGTGCGCGGAGAGCGCGCGCACAGCATTGATGCGATAGTGGACGCGCGCAATCTGCTGGCGCAGGGATACAGGTCATTTGTGCTCAATGATGGATCGCTGCTGATCTTTGCCCAGGAGCAGCGCAGCATGAGCGCGGGGCTCGGGTTTACCTTCTAAATCGCTTCACGCGCGCTTTGGGACCAATGCAACTCTGTGCTATATTCATTGAGGTGGCTGAAGCATTTTTGCTGCTCTGAGCGCGTCTTTCCGGACCGAATCTGAGTGCGCAAAAGCCCGATTCCAATCCTCCCGGACGCGTAGCTCAACTGGCAGAGCATTCGGCTCTTAACCGACAGGTTGTAGGTTCGATTCCTACCGCGTCCACCAGATAACAAAAAACTTGGTAGATTCGGTCGAATCGGCCAACTCCACAGAACCCCACCTTAAGGTTAAGCAACCGTTTTCACCATCTCCACAACACGCGAGTTAGCCTGCCGCTCCGCTCGCAAAGTTGCGTTGCCATGCTCGTTCATCGTCGTTACAACATTGCTGTGGCGCACGAGCTTTTGCTGCACACCAAGCTGCACACCAATTGGATCACCAGTCTCGTCCAGTAGTGAACGATACGTGAGTCCGAATGTGTGCCAGTCTAAGTTAAAGACGCCGATACTCTCGCCCGCTCTTGCAAAACCATCCAGGTCTTCCGATCCTTGACCGCACTCGCCTGTCCTTGGCTCAGACTCAAGCTATATGTGGATACACCCCAGGGCTCAGGATGATTTTGCCTCCGCGGCATCATGACGTGCATGTCTTGACACCATTTTTCTGCATATCAAAGTGGCCGGAAAACTGCGCCATTACTTTTTCGGCATTCCATGCGCAAGCCTGTAACCTTTCCTGCCTTGGCCTCTCCAATACCTGCGCACAAAGCGGATATTGCTTCAGAGCTGCCTTCGCAGACAGCGTCAGTGCCTTTTTTGCGCGCAAATTCTCGCCCTTCCAAGGAGTAGCAAATGTTGAAAGCAATTCGCAGCCTATCGACGATCGCGATTGGATGTTTGTTTCCAGCCATGATCGTCAGCGCGCAAACCAGAGGACTAGAAACATTCTTTGTCATGTCGAATAATGCCGACAAAAACCAGGTAACTGAATTCGTTCATACCTCCGATGGAACAGTTATCGCAAAGGAAGCCTTCGATACGCGAGGCAGAGGCACTGGTGGAGTGAACGATCCTCTTGAAGCGCAGGGCTCGCTGACCTTGAGCGCAGACCACTCGCTCCTGTTTGCCGCGAACGCGGGAAGCGGCGATATCACTATCTTTCAGGTGATTGAGGGACGGCTGATTTTCCTGGATAAGCAACCCTCCGGCGGCAGCAATCCCGTTGCTGTTGCTCAAACGCAGAATCGTCTGTACGTCCTCAACCAGGGCGGCGCGGGCAGTGTCGTCGGCTTCCAGATGGGCTACGATGGGCGTCTGTCTCCCATTGCTGACTCCACCACATTTCTCTCTGCCAATGCGGCCGGCGGATCGTCGATTTCGATCAGCCCCGACGGCCAGACCCTCGCCGTGGTGGAGCGTCTCAACGACAATATCGATACGTTCCACATTAATCCGAACGGTACGTTGGGCCCCATTGTTGTCAATCACAGCGCTGGGGTTGGAGCCTTCTCAGGCAGGTTCGCTCCCGATGGAAAGCTGATTGTTTCTGAGACGGGTTCCAGCATTTCCGCAATCTCTTCCTACACGGTGAACTCCAATGGAACGCTTTCCGCGGTCACGCAGAGCTTGACGACCAACGGCGAAGCCAACTGCTGGAATGCCATCGCTCCGAACGGCGCCTTTGTCTATGCATCGAATGCCGGCAGCTCGAACATCTCCGGATTTTCGATCGGCAAGAGCGGCGCCTTGACCGCGCTCAACTCGTCCTCTATCGTCGCAGACAATCCGGAGGGCGCCACCAACCTCGACATCACGACCAGCGGCGATGGCAAGTTCTTCTACTCGCTCAACGCGATGGTCGGAACCGTGGGTGTCTTTGCCATCCAGCCCAACGGAACGCTATCGGAAGTGGAAGAGATCCCAGGCTTCACCGCGGCGGTGGGCTTCAACGGCATCGCAGCTCTGTAATTTGCAATCGGGCTCAGGCCCGTTGCCGCCCACGCCGGTGATTCCTTTGCCTGCGTGGGCGATTTTTTTCAACGAGCCTCTGCCTTGAGGCTTCTATAGTGCATAGGTTCCACGGTACCAACTAGCGCCCAGAAGCCTGATAGCCCTGACCTCGGTCGCGCCCTCGGAGTCGATACGAAGGCGTTCTAGCTCTGCAACTCAAGAGCGCGGCAGAACCAGCCGAGTTGCGCGGCATGAGTGAAATACTCCTGGACCTTCATTGCCAGATGCGCTTCGGCAAAGTCGCTGCCGGAGAAGGCGATCTCAATAGCATCCGAGATGGAAGAGCCATTGCGCAGAGCTGAAAGCATTCGGTACGCCTCGCATTCGACACGACGGTAGTAAACCTGATCGTCGAAGCGATGCACCGCCAGGAAAATTGGGGTGCGGCGCATGGGGGGCAGCGGTATCCTGTTCCGCTGCTTTTTCGCCATTGCGGCGTTACTGACAATGTCTGTCTCAGGCGCGGCTCTATGCACAGCCATCACCAGTTCATCCACGGGGTATCTAAGTTCGAGCAACTGAATATGCGGCTGTAACGCAATCCTCGCATCGGGGCCGAGTTCTTGAATATCTTCCGCACCGAGCGGAGCAATTTTCTTGCGATCGTAAGCCTCCACATAGGCCCATTCAAGCCTGGCAATATCAATCGCAAGAAGATGGCGCTTGCCTGTGAACTCCGGATGTCTGGTCAGCCACTCCGGCAGTTTGCTACTAAGATCGCGCAATGTCCATGACGTAGATGGGTTCTCGCGGATATAGGCCGGCACCAGGGAATTGAAGCGTTTTGCGCCCAGCATGGCATTCAGTGCCGGGAAATCGTCGGATACAGCATCGATCAGGCGAAACCAGTATTGGCGGTTGTAAATCTCCAACCGCTCAAAGGATGTCAACAGAGCATTTGGAGCGATGTAACTGGCGGCCAGCTCCTTCGTGGATGCTCCGCTTTCCGTTTCTTGTTGCATTTCAAAGTCGGGTGTCAGCGGACGGCGCACGTCTTCAGCCATTCGCCGCTGTATCTCCAGGAGATTCATGCGAAAGCTTTCTCCTCAATCTCTGCATATCGCGACGGTTCGCCCTTCAGGTAGCAATTTGCCTTCAGAGCTTCGTTGTGGACTTCATCGAATGATGGAATATTGTCATCCCATTCGAGCAATGTTGCTGTAGGCCCAATGCGCTCAATAGCCCTGGCATACATATTCCATACCGGATCAAGCACGGGATGATCGTGCGTATCCAAAGTGTACTTTTCGAACTTTGAGTGGCCTGCGATGTGGATCTGAGCAACCCGGTCAACCACAATACTGTTTACGTATTCCATCGGATCGAAGCCGTGATTCTGCGACGAGACATAGATGTTATTTACGTCGAGAAGAATGCCGCAGTCTGCCGCATGCACCACCTCGTTCAGGAACTCCCACTCGGTCATCTGCGACTCGTGAAACTCCGCATAGCTGCTGACATTTTCAACAGCAATCGGGATCTCCAGATAATCCTGCACCTGGCGAATGCGTTCTGCGGTTATGCGTGCCGCTTCGAATGTATAAGGCAGGGGCAGCAAGTCGTGGGTATACCGTCCATCGACGCTTCCCCAGCACAGGTGATCGGAGAGCCACGGTGTCCTGGTTCGCTTTGTCAGCTCCTTGAGCCGTTTCAGGTGATCGCGGTTCAGTTGCTGCGCGCTGCCAAAATACATGGATACGCCATGCTGCACAACGCGATATTGATCGAGAATCTGATCGAGCATCTTGAGAGGACGGCCGCCGTCGACCATATAGTTTTCCGAGATGATCTCGAACCAATCCACAACAGGCTTCTTCGACAAGATATGGTCGTAATGCGGTACCCGCAGGCCGATGCCGACGCCATAATCGGTGTATCCGTTGAATCGATTGGCAGGCATGTGAACTCCGCTCCGAGTGTACAGATAGTGAGCAGGAGGCTTGAAACCTGCCAAGCCTCCTGCTCAGATGTGGCTAGGCCTTGGGAGGCTTGGAACCGTCGGTCGCGCAAGCGCCCTTGCCCTTGCAGGAGTTCTTTCCGGCATGCTTCGCATCGCCGCCGCCCTGTCCCTTACAGTCGTTCTTGCCCTTGCAGGAGTGCTTGGGCGGGGCCGGCGTATCCTGCCCGGCCAGGACACCGGCGCTTGCGGACGTATTCGCAGTCGCGTCCGAGTGGCCGGAAACCGGCTGAGCGTTGAGGCGGGCCGTAGTACCGCCAAGCAGGCCCGCGAATGCCGCGGCCAGAGCGAGAGAACTTATTGAGGTGGTCTTCATCGGAGTTCCTTTCTTAGTTAGGCCAGGCATTGCGCTCTGGGTGTTGTAGTCGAGGAAGTCGTGGCGATGGTACGAAAGAAGACCCCCACGGAGATCCAGAAGAACGGTTTTGCGTTTCCCGTACTGCTCATTGGAGGCTCAGGGCAGGAAATGGTTACACCCGCCTGAACGATTCCGATGCGGATGAAGCGCCGGCACACCTGGGGAGCAATTCACCGCAGTACGATGAAGTGCGGCCCCGATGAGCTGTCAGATTATACTCCCAGGGATGTTCGGATTGCCCGTAACCAAATCTCGCGCGTCGGCTCTAATGAACAAGGTCGGCAGTCGCCCATAATGGAATGCATTATGAGCGGACTCCCGCGAAGAGGTTATTCATGAGTATGCTGGTTCGTTTCTATCTTCGATTTGCTGAGGCCGCCTCTACGCTGCGATCCCCTATGTTGCTGGCCGTGCGTCTCTACTGGGGATTTCAGTTTGCCCAGACAGGCTGGGGCAAGCTTCACAACCTGCCGAAGATCGTGGCATTTTTCGCGAGCCTGAACATCCCATTTCCTGGGCTCAACGCGCACTTTATCGCTGGTCTCGAATTTATAGGCGGCATCCTTTTGATGCTCGGCCTTGGTTCTCGTATCATCGGGTTTCTTCTTGCCGGCAACATGCTCGTGGCCTACTGGACTGCCGATCACGAAGCGCTGACTTCCATTGTTTCCGATCCAGGCAAGTTCTATGCAGCCGATCCATATACGTTTCTGTTCGCATCCTTGATGATTCTGATATTTGGCCCCGGTTACTTCGCAATGGATAGGCTCATCGCAAAACGGTTGAAAGAAACGGCGTAAGGATGACGAAACAGAACGAGAACGAGGCCGCGATGATTGCGTCGATTCTGGCGGGAGACACTCGTTTGTATCACGACCTCATCCGTCAGCATGAGCGGAGTGTCTACATGATGGCGCTCTCCTTTGTGAAGAACGAGGCCGACGCGGAGGATATCGCACAAGAGGCCTTCCTGAAGGCCTTTCGTAACCTATCCACATTCAGGGCGGAATCCAAATTCAGCACCTGGCTCATCAGCATTACACTCAACGAAGCAAGAAGCCGGCTTCGGCGACAGGCGATCGTTCGCATGGAATCACTTGACGAGCCTCCCGAGGAGGGAGGAGTTATATCTCCGGCTTTGCTCCGGGATTGGCGCGAAATTCCTTCGGAAGCTGTGGAGAGGCAGGAGATTTGTCTGATGCTTCGGGAAGCGGTTATCGGCCTCCCCCCAATTTACCGCCAGATCTTTCAGTTGCGCGATGTTGAAGAACTCAGCGTCCAGGAAACCGCGGAAGCGCTCGGCATCAGTGTCCCGTCTGTTAAGGTGCGGCTTCATCGCGCACGCATGATGTTGCAGAAGCAACTTAGCCCGCTCTTGAAGAGTGTCAAACCAGGCCCAAAGAGGAGGTGGCTCCCATGGTTATAGAGTGCAAACACGTTTGGGGTTACATCTCCGACTATCTGGATGCCGCATTGCCGGAGGATATCCGGCTGGATGTTCAAAAGCATCTCGAACACTGCGAGATATGCTCTGCCATTCTGGACTCCACTCGCAACATCATCATCCTCACCGCGGATGAACGCGTGTTTGAGTTGCCGGCTGGCTTCAGCGAACGCCTGCATGCGCGTATTGACCTGGAATTGGGAGAAAACGAAGGAGACTAGCGTGCTACAAATATGAGCCGTGTAAGACATGGTGCGAGAGCATCTCGGCTGCAACCAGCAGGAGAGTCAGAATAGAGAGCGCGATTTGAATCGTCTCCGACCGGCGTTGTTTGGCAGTGACCGGCTGTGCTCTCCATTGTGATGCCGGTCGCGCTCGCAGGGACCGTATCCTCCATACGACATAAAGATTGAGAACAGACCCAAGGACGGCGATAACCATCATCGGAATGCGGATTTTGTCGGCATGAATGGATAATATAAATCCGGGAATGAAAGAAGCAGCCGCCAGCGAACCCAGCCCGATCAGCAATCGAAGGCCGCTGACCGCCATCACTGCGGAACATGCGCTCTGCAACAAGATAAAGAGGAAGCTCGTTAGACCGATAAGCCAGGAACCCTGCCGCTGTCCTTTTGGTGTAGGTACTCCGATGTGCTCTGTCACGATATGCCTATCCTCATTGTGAGAGTTTATCTGCCGTGCGGTAGACGCGCCAACATGCAGTGAGGTTACAGCCAAAGATCGCCGGATCGGCGATGAAAGCTTATCACGGAACTATCTCATGCCAACCTTTGGCCGTCCCGCAATTGGCTTCAGATGTTGAGAGGTCCATCGGGATCGAACCGATACCTCTTCCATGCCAGGAAGTACCCAATGCCTGTCCTGATTAAAGGATAAGGCTTATGAGCCATCCTGACCGGCAAAACCGGCACGGTGCGCGCACTGTGCGTTTCCGCCAGTGGTCCTATATACTGCGCGAATAACGCACGCCCATTTTCTTCCAAAGGCAGATTCCATCATGAAGCAGCTTTCTTCGGCAACGAGTCGAGGTGTGTTTTTCCTTTGTCTTCTCTTCGTTGCATGGACCGGCTTCGCGCAGGTTGATCCTGCGCTCTACTCGGGACTCAAGTGGCGCAACGTCGGCCCCTTTCATGGCGGACGCATCTCGGCCGTCGCTGGCGTCATCGGACAGCCCGGCGTCTTTTATTTCGGCGCGCCGATCGGCGGTATCTGGAAGACCACCAGCGCGGGCGTGACCTGGTTCCCGGTCTTTGACTCCGAGACAAGCGCCGATAGCATTGGCGCTCTGGCCGTTGCGCCCACGAATCCGGATGTCCTATACGCCGGCACGGGCGACCCGATTCAGGGGCCCCAGGGCAACGGCATCTGGAAATCCACCGACGCGGGCAAGACCTGGAAGCACATTGGCCTCGAAGAGACGGTCAAGATCTCTGGCATCATCATCGATCCGAAGGACGAGAACCTGGTGCTGGTCTCCGCGATCGGCGATGCCAGGCACAGCGGCGGCGGCATCTACCGCTCCACCGACGGCGGCGCAAGTTGGACGCGCGTCCTGCAGCCGGATGGCTATGATGGCGTGCGTGACCTGCAGTCGGCCTTTGACGCGCCGGACGTGATGCTGGCCGCAACGCAGGGCTCGGGCGCGGCGATTGGAGGCGGCGCTCGCCCAGGGGGCGCTACCGTAAAGCCCGCGCTGCTCTTCAAGTCCACCGACGAAGGCAAGACCTGGACCGAGGTCAAGATTCCGCGCTACGAAGGCCGCATCTCGGCCGCGGTGGCAATGCAGACCAGGGGCCAGCGCTTCTATATTGTCGGCAACAACATCGACAACGGCTCCGGGCTCTACCGCTCCGACGACGGCGGCGCAACTTGGCGGCACATGGCGGGCAAAGACACCCGCGTCAGCAACGGCCAGGGAGCCTACTCGAGCGGCGTCTGGGTGGACTCGCAGAATCCGGATATTCTCTATACCGTCAGCACCGCCATGTATCAGTCCAGGGATGGCGGCGAGACCTTTGAGGCCTACAAGGGCGCACCCGGCGGAGAGGACTACCACAAGCTCTGGGTTGATCCGACGAGCGGCAATCGGATGATCGTCGGCACCGACCAGGGTGCAAGCGTCACCCTGGACGGCGGCAAGACATGGAGCCTCTGGTACACGCAGCCGATCGCGCAGGTCTACCATGTGGCAACGGACAGCCAGTATCCCTACCACATCATGGCGGCGCAGCAGGACACGGGCGCGGTTCTCATCAGCAGCCGCGGCAACTGGGGTCAGGTGAACTTCACTGACTGGAGCCCGGTGCCTTCCTCCGAGTTCGGCATCGTGCGCTCGGATCCGAAGGATCCCAACATCATCTACGGCGTGGGTTACGGCGCGGGCGGAGGCGGCGGAGGCCTGGTAAAGATTGATATGCGAACCGGCCAGTGGCAGAACGTCGCTCCGAACTTCGGCTCCGAGGCGACGAAGTACACCGCCGGCCGCGACTTCCAGAAGAAGTTCGATACGGAGTTCGATCCCGGCGCGCTCTACGTCGCCTACCAGTGTCTCCTGGTGACCAGCGACGGGGCTCGTACCTGGACGGTGGCCAGTCCCGACCTGACAACGCCGAAGGGTGCGCCCGCCTTGGCCTGCGGCGCGCGCAGCACCGCCATCGACAACACGCCAGGGCCCCGCTCCACGCCTCCGGTCGTCAGACCGCCCGGGGCCCCGCCTTCGATCAGCGATTTTTCGATCTCGCGCGTCAAGAAGGGCGTCTGGTGGTCGGCGAGCAGCAACGGACAGATTTACATGACCGCGGATCACGGTAAGACGTGGACGAATGTTACGAATATCGCCGACATTCCCGAGCATACGAACCTCCATACCATCGAGACGGGCAGCAACGCGAACACGGCGTTCGTAGCCGGACGAATCGGCCTCACGCGCGGTGAGGCGCTGCCGCCAAATCTCGACACGAATGTGCCGCTGATCTGGCGCACCACCGACGGCGGCAAGACATGGACGAGCATTGTGAACGGCCTGCCGAAGGACGAGCGCACCGGAAGCTGGGTCAATAGCATTCGTGTCGATCCCGTGCAGCCGGGGTTGCTCTTTGCTGGCACTGAGACCACCGTCTACGTCAGCTTCGACAACGGCGATCACTGGCAGAGCCTGCGCCAGAACCTGCCAAGCACTTCCATCCGCGACCTTACGGTCCATACCGAGAGCGACCTTAACGATCTCGTGATTGGAACCTACGGGCGTGGCTTCTGGGTGCTCGACGACATCGCTCCGCTGCGCGAGATTGCTGCCAGGGCGAAGGAAGTCGGCTCGTCCTCGGCTTACCTTTACCCGCCGGCCGTCGCGATACGCGCCCGCAGGAACAGCAACTGGGACCAGCCAATCTCGATCGAGGTACCGCACGTGCCGAACGTGCCCTACGGCGCAACGCTCGACTACTACCTGAGCCGCCAGCCGAGCGGGCCCATCAAGCTTGAGGTCTTCGACGCCAAAGGCAATCCGGTTCGGACGATTACGAGCGAGCTGCCGCCGAAGATTGAGGGCGCGCTCTACCCCGATTACTGGCTTGCCACGCCCGAGTCGCGGGCGCTCGGCATGCACGTCGGCCTGAACCGCGTGTACTGGGACCTGCTCTACGACGATCCGCCCTCCTTCCGGCACGACCTCGAAAACCAGATGAACAATGTGGAGGGGACAACGACGCCGGGGCCGCACGGGCCGCAGGTGATCCCGGGCTCCTACACGCTGAAGCTCACCGTCGATGGGCAGACCTATGCGCAGACGCTGAAGGTGGCCAATGATCCGCGCGTTGGCGAGAGCCGCGAGATCCTTGCCGGGCTTGAGGCGCAGAACAAGCTGAATCTGCTCTCGGCCAAAGGCATGGAGCAGAGCTACGCCGGCCATGAGGAAGCCTCGGCGGTGCGCGATCAGATTGCCGCGCTTCTCAAAGGCTCTGTGCCGGACGACGTTGCCACGCAGGCCAAGGCGCTCGATGCCAGCCTGGCGAAGATCGGCGGCGTGGTTCAGACCGGCTTCGGCGGCGGCGGCGGTGGCCCACGTCGCGGCGCACCGGAAGCAGGCGCGCTGCAACCCTTCACCGAACTCAACAACTCCTTCAGCGTGCTTGTCAGCATGGTGCAGGTTGGCATCGACATGGCTCCCACGCCCGCACAGACAGCAACCTGGGAGAGCAACTGCTCGGACTACAACAAGACGGTTGCCGCCTGGAAGGACGCGCAGAAGCAGGTCGCGGACCTGAACGCAGCGCTCGAGAAAAGCAGCCTTCCCGCGATCAAAGTCGATCCGTCGAAGGTGACGGAGGCGGCGTGCAGCCTGGGCGCCGCTCCGGCAAAGAAGGTCCGCAAGTAACGCGGCGGTTGTTGATTAAGCGCCTCGGGATCTCACGATCCAGGGGCGCTTCGTTTTTGTCGATTCATTGCCTTCGGAACGAGAACATGGCAACTGCGAATCCGGTATAGCTTGCTC
>NZ_JBEKYX010000105.1:0-16192 GCF_049510455.1 Occallatibacter sp.
CCGGTTTCATCCTGCGGAGCAAGGCCCCGGCCCCGCATAAGCCGTATTCCACTGGTGCGCACAAAATCCGTGCTCACCAGGCTGTACCATGCCTGATCCCCTTGCTGCCACGCGCGGCCTTTCACATCCGTTGTTCCGTTCATCGACACGTCGAAGCTTGAAAACGGTAGGGAGCTCTGCATCGTCACAGCCTCAACGCCCGGCAATCCCTCGATTCTCTTGAGCAGGCGCGCGTCGATCTCGCGTGAGACCTCCGCATTCTGATGCTGGTCCTCCGGCATCAATACCAGGGTCGTAATGCCGTGCGGATCAAAGCCGAGCTTCACCTCTTCCAGCGCATGAAAGGTACGCGCAAACAATCCGCACGTCGCAAGCAGAACGCAGGTCAGCGCCACCTGTAAGGAGACAAGAATTCCCGGCAGGCGTCCGGTGCGCGTAGTGGTCCTAGTTCCAGCGCCAACTCCCTGAGCTCGTGTCTGCCGTCGCACGCTGAACATCGGCGCCAGCGTGGCCGCGATGCCTACAGCAACTGCAAGCAGAACACCGCCCGCAATCGCTGCGGGATGCACCGCCAGCTCGTCGAAGCGTGCAAACTGATCGCCATATCCCTTTCGCACAAGAGCAATTGCGATCCACGCGATGCCGCCACCAAGCGCAGCGCCAGCAAAAGAAACAATGAGGCTTTCCGCGAGCAACTGCTGCGTCAACCGGGCGAAGCTTGCGCCCAGCGCCGACCGAATCTTCATCTCATCCATGCGGCTGGCCGCACGGCCAATCTGCAGGTTGGCAGCGTTGGCACAGGCAATCAACAGCAGAACCCCGACTGCTCCCAGTAGCGCCCACAGCGGCTTCTGCACGTCTCCCGTCACAAAGTCGCGGTACGGAAGCACGCGCAGCACCTTGTGTTTGGCCGCGGCATCCGGATTGGCATTCGCAAAGAATGCCTGCGCTTGCTGGCGCGCCTGCTGAATGGAAACTTCATCCTTCACCCGCGCCAGAACCGTGCCGGTGGTGAGTTCGATTTCGATTGCATCCTCACCCTTCGCATTCAGCGAGACCGGTACATACGCAACGGGCTCGCTGTTGCCTTGCGGAAAACTGAAGCCTTTCGGCAACACACCGATGAGCGTCTCCATTTTTCCGGCGATGGCAATGCCCGTCCCAATCGCCTTCGGGTCAGCATGGAGCCGCTCTCGCCAGAACGCGTCATTCACCACCGCAACGGGCGCACCGGCATCGCTTGCATGAATCAGCCGCCCCATCTCCGCACGAGCTCCAAGCAAAGCAAAAAGCTGCGGCGTAGTTGCAACCGTCAATCCGATGCGTGTTCCATCCGCTGCGCGCGTTGGCTTGATCAATGTGTTGTAGGAGGCAATGGATGCAAATGCTTCCACGCTCTTGCTCATCTGCTCAGTTTGTTCGAAAGAGAGCGAGTAGCGCGAGGCGGTTGTTCCTTCCTGGCCTTCAGCATAGATAAGGACCAGCTTGTCCGGATGTGGCAGCGCCATGGGACGAACCAGCACGGAATCCACAATGGCCAGCATTGCAATCACGGAACCCAGGCCCAGCGTCAGCGTAGCCACAAGCGCAGCCGCATAGCCGGGGCTTTTGATGAGCTGGCGTAACGCATAGCGCACATCCTGCGCAAGGTGCTCCATCCACTGCCAGCCCCACTTGCCGCGCGTTACGTCGGCCACCAGTGCGGAGTTTCCCATCTCGCGCATCGCCGCTTCCCGCGCTTCTTCCGGCGATTCGCCGCGCGCGACTTGCTCTTCCGCCGCAATCCGCAGATGCGCTTCCAACTCTGCGCGAAGGTCGTCCTTCTTCCGCTCCCAGCTAAACCAATCTTTAGGCCAAAATCGCATACGCGCTCCAGTTACTCTGCCGTACGAGCCGTACCCATCACCGCGCCAATGGCTTGCACCATGCGCTGCCAGCGCTCCTGCTCGGCAGAGTGATGTTCTTTCCCTTTTTTGGTGATCTCGTAAAACTTCGCGCGCTGGTTGCTCTCGGTCTGTCCCCACTTCGACTTGACCCACCCCTGCCGCTCAAGCCTGTGCAGCGCCGGGTACAGCGATCCCGTCTCCACCTGCAGCACCTCATCCGACTTGAAGCGAATCCCCTGCGCAATGCCGTACCCATGCATCGATCCCCAACGCAGCGCCTCCAGAATCAGCATGTCCAGTGTGCCCTGCAGCAGCTCAATCCGGTTCTGATATTTTTCCGTTTTTGCCATGATGTAGATAAACTACACCCATGCCCGTAGATTGTCTACAGCCAGCATGGGTTTATAAACTTTTTGCATTCTCAACTTATTTTTCGCTTGCAGTTTTTCCTGACTTCAGGCATTCTGTCCCTCGTGCTGTACCGAATCCAACCCGAATCAAAACATGACGCCAGTAGCCTGTGGCTCGCGTCGCCACGGAATCGCGTCTCCGGGTCAGGATTCGAGAGGAGCAGCCTCTAGCGCTCTGTTTAGCACTTGCTCTCTCGAAGCCCCTGGCCAAGCGGTCAGGGGTTTTTGTTGATGCACAACAAAATTTCCATGACCTTCGGGTTCAGGTCCGCACCAACACTCAACAGTGATTGAAACGAGTAATCCAAATGGTACGAATGGAGATTTTTGACAACCAGATTCCGGTCTTCGGCACTGCCGATGACCGCACCCTGAACCAGATTCGCGTCTGCGCCCGCACTGCGGACAAGGTCGCGCTCATGCCGGATAACCACCTCGGTTACGGTGTCCCCATCGGTGGCGTTGTGGCCTATCGAAATGCCATCAGCCCCACCGGCGTCGGCTACGACATCGGCTGCGGCAACAAGGCCGTGCGTCTCGACATGCGCGGCTCCGAGCTGCGCGCCAACATCGCTCGCATCATGGACGATGTGTGGAAGATCATCAGCTTCGGCGTTGGCCGCAAAAACAACGAAGCGGGCAACGAGGAGATCCGGTCACACGTGCTCTTTGAGGACGACGCATGGAAGCTGAAGTCGATCTCGCCGCTTAAGCAAATGGCGCGCAATCAACTCGGTACCGTAGGCAGCGGCAATCACTATGTCGACCTCTTCGTTGATGAAGAGGATCGCGTTTGGATTGGCGTCCACTTCGGCTCGCGAGGACTCGGCCACAAGACCGCGACTTGGTTTCTTGAGGCGGCTGGCGCGTCGGACGGGATGGACGTAGAGCCCTGCGTACTCTCGACCGCCAGCGATCTGGGTACAGATTATCTCGAAGCCATGCGTCTCGCAGGCGATTACGCCTACGCTGGCCGAGACTGGGTCTGCACGCGCGTCGCCGCCATTCTCGGCGCGCCCATCGTAGAAGAGGTGCACAACCACCATAACTACGCATGGCGCGAGGAGCATAACGGGGAGATGCTTTGGGTCGTTCGCAAGGGAGCAACGCCGGCCTTTCCCGGCCAGCGCGGTTTCGTCGGTGGAACCATGGGCGAGCAGTCCGTGATTCTTGAAGGCGTGGAGAATGAGCACGCGCGTTACTCACTCTACTCCACCGTTCACGGTGCAGGTCGCGCCATGGGCCGTCGCGAGGCCGCAGGCGTCATCGATCGCGAGACCGGTGCGGTCAAGCGCGCGGGCCGCGTCACGCCTGAGATGATGCGCGGCTGGGTCGAGCGCGCTGGTATAGAACTGCGCGGCGCGGGACTCGACGAATCGCCCGACTGCTACAAGCGCCTTGACGAGGTTCTCGATGCCGTCAGCGACACAGTGCGTATCCTGCACCGCCTTACCCCGGTCGGTGTAGCCATGGCCGGCGCAAACGAGTTCGATCCCTACAAGGATTGACCTAACACATTGGTTCCTATCTTTCACGTGTATTGCGTGAAGGATGGGATACCGGCAAACCTGGCCTTGTTACACGGGCAGGCCGGAAAGGAAAGAACCATGAAGTTAGCAGAAGCTTTGGCAGAGCGCAGTGACTGCCAGACTCGAATTGAAGAACTCAAGAAGCGCATGATTCGCTCTGCTCGCGTGCAGGAAGGCGATAAGCCTGCAGAAGATGTCTCGGAGCTGCTCGCGGAATCGGAGCGTATCTTCGCGCGATTGAATGAGCTCATCAGCGCCATCAATCGCACCAATGCACATACGGCATTCAATGCGAAGCAGACTATCTCGGACGCAATCTCGGAGCGCGACATCACGGCCAAGCGCCGCGACTTCCTCTCCACAATCGCCGAGGCGGCAAGCACGCGCCAGGATCGCTATACCAAGTCGGAGGTGAAGTTTGTAGCATCTGTCTCCATCTCAACGCTCCAGGCTGAAGTGGACCGGCTCTCGAAGCACTACCGTGAGCTTGATACGCGTTTGCAGGAGCTGAACTGGATGACGGCATTGATCTGAGGCAGTTGGTAGTTTCCTGTCGTAGCGAGCACAAGCCCTGCCGGGGGCCAAGCCGGCACTCTGGTGACCCTGAAGGGCCAGGGTCGACGGGTTCGACTCCCGCGCAGTACAACGCAGGCTCAGTACGGTTACAACCGCACCGTGCATCGATGACTGCTTACAACCATGTGCTGGGCAACAGAAGACGAGGGTGGGTTCGGGGACCCTCAGATCAAAATTAAACATCCACCATAACCAAATTTGGGCGCGGCACCTGCTGCGCTCTAAATTTGCACACTTCATCGGAATCCGTTTCCAAAAAACTTATCCACTTTACTTATGTATTTGAAAATAAACAACTTATACCAATATATAGCCATCTAGCCTTCCTCGTCGTACACTAATCTGTTTATGAGCGTTCGCATAGCCATTCCTGTACCCACCTCGATCGACACGGATTACAACACGCGCGCGCTGCCGCCGTATCTTCAGGCTCTCCAGTCTGCTGGAGCTACTCCCATCCTCATCTCGCTTGAAGACAAGCCTGCCGATGTTGCCCGCATTCTTTCCAAGGTTCAGGGAGTTCTTCTACCGGGGAGCAAATTCGACGTCGATCCACAGAAATACGGCGCCGAAAAGATCCCCGCCTGCAACCCCGCCGATCCGGCTCGCGAAGCCGTCGAAGAGCTGCTTCTGCAGGATGCCTTCAACCTCCATAAGCCCATCCTCGCCATCTGTTACGGAATCCAGAGCCTCAATGTCTGGCTCAATGGCGCACTCATTCAGGATCTGCCCACCGCGGGTAAAACGCAGATCGACCATGCCCCCGGACGCGCCATCCTCGAAGCTCATTCCATCCGCATTACGCCCGGATCGCTTATCTCCCGCCTGGCCGGTGGAGCCGCGGAAGATCAAGTCAACTCCAGCCACCACCAGGCCCTGCTTGTTCCAGGCAACAACCTTCGCGTCACGGCCATCTCTTTAATTGACGAGGTTATTGAGGCTGTGGAGCTTGAATCGCCCGATCACTGGGCGGTCGGCGTCCAGTGGCATCCCGAACGCACTTACACCACCAGTGCGCTCTCTCGCGCACTTTTTTCCGCCTTCGTCCACGCCGCCGAGGCATGGAAGCCCCGCGCAATTCACGAATCAGTGGCGATGACACAATGACCGCTCCTTCTTGTTTTGAAGTAAAACTCAACGCGATTCTTGCGGAATCCGGCCACCCGCCGCTCGACTCCGAGACCGCATCGCGCTTCGAGGATTACTCTGTCCTGCTGCAGCGCTGGAACGCCCGCACCAACCTCACCGCCATCCGGGATGAGGACAGCATGCTGCGCCATCACTTCGCGGAGTGCATAGCCGCTGCGCAAGCCCTCCCTATCGATTCCGGCACGCTGCTAGATTTTGGCTCGGGAGCTGGCTTTCCCGGCATACCCATCGCTCTCTGCAAACCCGAGGTTCACGTCACACTTGCTGAGTCCCAGGGAAAAAAGACCGCATTCCTCCGCGAAGCGATCCGTACCCTTGGGCTTTCGACCCAGGTCTACTCCGACCGCGCAGAGAAACTCGGCAAGACCTTCGATCTCGTCACTCTGCGCGCCGTTGACAAGATGGAAACTGCGATCGAAGCCGCCACGGCGCTTGTGCGTCCCAGTGGTTGGCTCGTTTTGCTGGCCACCTCCAACACGCAGGCCAGCCTTCAGGCAGCAGCCGGCGGCGAATTTGCTTGGTCATCCGCAAAGCCACTCCCCGGCGGAGACGACCGCATTCTGCTTCTTGGCCAGAAGTCCTGATTTTAGAGATTCTTAGGCCGCCCGAATATGCCTGAATGTTCCACGTGGAACATTCTCCTGAAGCCAGCCCAGCCCAATGTTCCACGTGGAACATTGAAGCGAAACGCGACACCAAACAGGAAAAGCCCGCCGAGAAATCCTCCCAGCGCGCTCACCATCCGGAACAAGTTTTCCACCATTCACTGCTTTGTAACCCTCATCTCCGCCAGCCCGTCCATCTGCTCGCAATCCCTTGACTTCGTAATAGTTACCCTCTGCCGAACCTTCGCGCAAAATAGCGCTTTCCACAGCTTTGCCGGATTCTCCACAGCTCAATCGCCTGTTCCAAACCGCCCGCGAACGATAGTCTTAAATCCCATGGGAAGGATCGTCGGACTCGTCAATCAAAAAGGAGGTGTGGGTAAAACCACAACCGCCATTAATCTCTCCGCCTGCCTCGCTCTTGAGGGCCTCAAAGTGCTTTTGGTCGACTGCGACCCCCAGGCAAACGCCTCCTCCGGCGTCGGCATCCCGCGCGACGACGACCGTCACTCAATTTATGACGTCCTCATGGAGCTCGCGCCCGCCGAGCAGGTGATTCTCCCCACGGAAATCGAAACTCTCTTCCTGTTGCCCGGCTCCAAGAACCTTACCGGAGCTAATATCGAGCTCGCCCCGGCACAAGACCGCGCTCTCCGCCTCCGCAAGGCTCTCGATCCGATCAAAGACAAGTACGACATGATCCTGCTCGATTGCCCGCCGGCGCTCGATCTGCTGACCGTCAATGTGCTGGCCGCTGCAAACTCGCTCATCGTCACCATGCAGGCCGAATATTTCGCCCTTGAAGGCATCTCCGAGCTGATTTCGACTCTTGAGCGCGTGCGCCAGGCCTACAATCCAGAGGCCAAAATCGAAGGCGTCCTGCTCACCATGTATGACGACCGCACCAATCTGGCCCAGCAGGTCACGCAGACTCTCCGCCAGCACTTCAAGGAGCAGCTCTTCAAGACCGTGATTCCGCGCAACATTCGTCTCGCTGAAGCCCCGAGCCACGGCAAGCCCGTCGCGCTTTATGATCCGCGCTCGCGGGGAACGGAGGCCTATTTTGAGCTCGCCAACGAATATCTGGCACGAAACGGCATCGAGAGCCCGCGCGCAAAGAAGCGCGCCGAGGAACTGGCCATCGCGGCCTCTGTCGAACGCGAATCGCGCAAGCCAGCGGTCCGTTTCTGGCCATATTCTTAACAGCCGGCCTTACCGTTCGTATCTTTCCCTGAAAGTTCATGTTTCCCCGGCGAAACTGCCGGGCTCCAAGGATGTTGATTTATGACGACAACCCCCGCACACGATCCCAAGCGCCGCGCACTCGGTAAGGGGCTCGATTCGCTCCTCCCCCGAGTACAGACTCCCGCCACTCCTTCCTATACCGCAGGTCCTGAGCCGGAAACCGGCAAGCCGCGCGAGATTCCGGTCGAGCTGATCGATCCGAACCCATATCAGACGCGAAAAATCTTTGACGAAGGCGGCCTGGCGGAGCTCGCCGAATCCATCAAGGCCAACGGCGTCGTGCAGCCTATTCTCGTCCGCCCCCGCGCTGACGGTCGCTTCCAGCTCATTGCCGGCGAGCGCCGCTGGCGTGCCTCAAAGCTTGTCGAAAAGAAAACCATCCCCGCCATCCTGCGCCAGGTCTCTGACGAGCAGGCGATGGAGATCACCATCGTCGAAAATCTCCAGCGAGCGGACCTGAATCCCATCGAACAGGCACGCGGCTTTGAACGCCTCTCGCGCGAGTTCAACATGACGCACGAGCAGATATCCGTTCGCACCGGCAAAGACCGCGCCTCCATCTCGAACTATCTGCGCCTCCTCAAGCTTCCCAGCACTGTGCAGCAGCAAGTAGAAGGCGGAATCCTCAGCTTTGGCCATGCCCGCGCCCTGCTCGGCCTGCAAGGCACGGGCGAAATGGAAAAAGCCGCCCAGCGCGCGGCCCAGCTTTCGCTTTCTGTTCGCCAATTGGAAAATATGGTGCAGCAGATACTGAACCCCGAAAAGGCCAAAGCGAAGGAAGAAAAGCCCGAGCTCCCCGTCGACCCCAACGTCCGCGAAGTCGCCGACCAGCTCCAACGCGCTCTCGGCCTCCGGGTCTCCATCGAAGACAAAAAGGGTCGCGGCCGCGTCATCATCGAATACGCCAAGCTCGAAGACTTTGACGCGCTGCTCGAAAAACTCGCAGGGAGTTAGTCGATCAGGAACCTTCTTCACAGAAGCGCGCTAATCTTAAATCTGCATTCCATTTACCAGTCCTGCACTGGATAGGGGGCTTTGTTTTGCAACGCGCAGCCGCAGTTCTCTGGGCGCTGACTGTAAGTTTAGTTTTTGCCTATCTGGGCAGTTGCCCGGCCAAAGCCGACGATCTCAAGCCACGAGTCATCGTATTTGTCCATGGTATTCATGGAAACCGTGATACCTGGCGCGCGCCGAACGGCGTTTATTGGCCGGAGCTTATCCAGAGCGATCCGCATTTTCAAAAATCAGACGTGGTGGTTGCCGAGTATCCCACGCCATCCATGTACGGCAAGCTCTCCACAGTACAGATCTCGGAAACGCTCTGGCAGAGCCTTAATCGGCAGAGGGTCTGGGAGCACAAAGAGGTCGTATTCATTGCGCACAGCCTGGGCGGAATCCTTACAGAGGAGATGCTGCTCAGCCATCCTGCGGACGCTGCGCGCGTCCGATTTATTGTTTCGTACTCAACTCCGCACCAAGGGTCGTTTGTCGCCAATCTGGCCAAGATATACGACAGTGATCCGCTTCTGACCGATCTTCGGGAAAGCAATGACAACAGCTTTCTCATGGACCTGGAGCAGAAGTGGAGAAGCACGCAATCGGTCGACGGAATTCATCGATACTGCGCATTTGAGGCACTGGATACGGCTGCAGGAGCAGGCGCGGGCAAGTATCTGCGGGCGCACACGCGCGTGGTCAGTTATTACAGCGCGACCTACGGCTGTGACGTGAATACGGCTCCGCAGAAGATTACCGCCGACCACATCGATATCGTGAGGCCTCTCAGCCGAACGGCCGATGCATATACCTTTTTTGCCAGGGTCTATCGCAATAATCCGGTCATGGATGCAGTGGAGGCTATACGCGACAACAAGGTCTCCGGGCTTACCGTCGACTGCAACCGCACCAATTCGGCAAATGACCTGCAGGTGCCCATCGTGCTCGATACCACGCTGCAGGAACGGATCTTGTCCGTGCAGGCCGAGTACGTGGATACGGACAAAATCCGCGAAATATCGTCTCCTGCGGTAACAAAAATCGATCCAGGCGGAATTGCGCATATTTCATACGCATTCAAGGGGCAAGGGAGAGGTTTACTGCTGGGCTGTCCCGTGGGGCGGGCATCCATTCTGGTTCATTTCAAAATCCACAGTGAAGTGCCTGTAGACGAGTAGACCTCAGGAATGAGTGTGCCTCGCTATAGAGCTATAGAATGATCTGCACATTCGGCAGGAGAGATCCATGACACTCGAAGTCTGGGCAATGATCATCGCCGGCGCAGTCGTGCTGGTCGCGGGCCTCATCCTCGCCTGGCCGCGCTTCCAGTCAGCCTCCGGCCTCGACAAAGTTTTCGTGCTCGCGCCGGTCTTTGAGGCTGTGCCGCTCGCCATCTTTGCCATGGAGCATCTCTTCGATGCGCGCGACCTGATGGGCGCTGTGCCCAAGTGGCTTCCCGGCCCGCTCTTCTGGACTTACTTCTTTGGCGTCGCGCTTTTAGCAGCAGCCATCAGCTTTATCCTCTGGTGCTGCGTGGGCATATCGTCTTCGCTTCTTGCAGTATTCTTCCTGCTCATTGTGGTTACCGTAGACCTGCCCGGCCTGTTTGTTCAGGTTCACGACCGCATCTTCTGGACGCTCACGGTGCGCGAACTTTGCTTCGCCGCAGGTGCATTGGTGCTGGCCGGCAGCCTCATGGGCAAAGCCCCTATGGGCCGTGCCTACGTACTCGGCGGCCGCTCCATCGTCGCGCTCGTCATGATCTTCTACGGCATCGAGCACTTCTTCTTCCCGCACAACGTGCCCGGCGTCCCGCTTGAAAAGATCACACCCAGCTGGATCCCCGCTTCGGCAGCCATTACATGCTTCATCGGAGCCATCCTCATCCTCGCAGGAATCGGACTTTTCATCCGCCGCACCGTCCGCATCGCAGCCGCCGGCGCCGGAGCCATTCTCGTGCTTCTCGTGATCGTCTTCTACGGCCCGATCTGCATCTCCGAGATCTCCACCAATCCAGTCGAGGGCCTCAATTACGTAGGCGATACGCTTCTCTTTGCAGCCACGGTCATGCTCGCCGGCTTTGGTGAAAATTCAACAGAAACCGGCCAGCCAGTTAATGCCTGATGGATTTGCCGGAGAAATCCGGCTGCTCCGGAATCGCCGCGCCGTCCGCGCGCGGGTCGGACGCGCCGGAGTTGACGCCGGTTTTGCTGTCATGAAGAATGGCCTGCCCGCGTCCCATCTGCGATGTGTAATCAGGATGCACCTGCAGCACGTGTCCCATGCGCGTTAGCGCATCGAGCGTTGCCGGCGTCACGCGTGACTCGATCACAATTCTGCAGCCCAGTTGCTGGCGGTCGGTAAATCGCGGCTCTTCCATCGCAGCCTGGATATTCATGTGGTAATCGACCACATTGGAGACAAACTGCGCATGTGCCAGCGGCTGATTCAGGCCACCCATGATGCCGAAGCCAATATGCTGATCGCCGTGCTGCATGAAGGCCGGAATGATGGTGTGAAACGGGCGCTTGCGGCCGGCCAGCGCGTTGGGCGATGCGGGATCGAGCGAAAAGAGTCCGCCGCGGTCCTGCAGCGCAAATCCCATGCCGAGCACAGTCACATTCGAGCCGAAGTTGTTGTAGTTGCTCTGAATCACCGAGAGTATATTGCCTTCGCGGTCGGCAACGGTAAAGTACGTCGTGTCGCTTTTTCCCAGCGCGCCCGGAGCCACAGTGCAGTTGGCTTTCGCAGGATCGATCAGCGAAGCCCGTTTCGCGGCATAGGCCTTCGAGAGAAGCTGATCGACAGGTATTTTGCTGAAGCGCGGATCGCCGACATACGCCTTCACATCGGCATAAGCCAGCTTCATCGCCTCAATGCGCGTGTGCAGCTCGCCAGGGCTGTGCGCGCCCGCGGGGTCTGGCTTGAACTGCTCCATAATGTTCAGCATTTCCAGTGCCGCAATGCCGTCGCCGTTGGGCGGCAGCTCGTATACGGTCCAGTCGCGGTATTGCGTTGAGATCGGCTCAACCCACTCCGCGGAGTAGGAAGCAAGATCCTCCGCCGTCATCGTGCCGCCCAGCGCCTGCGAGGTCTTCAAAATGGCCTGCGCAATCTCGCCCTTGTAAAACGCCCCTTCGCCCTGTTCCGCCACAAGCCTCAGCGCATGCGCCACATCTGGATTGCGAAAGACCTCGCCGGTCTCCGGCGTCTTGCCGCCGGGCAGAAAGACGCGCGTGCTCTCCGCATTCTTGAGCAGCTCTTCGCGATCTCCGTTCCACCAGTCATGAATAATCTCCGCCACAGGAAATCCCTGATCGGCATACACAATGGCCGGCTGAAAGAGCTCGCGCCACGGCAGTTTTCCCCAGCGCGCGTGCAGCTTGGTCCATCCATCCACCACGCCCGGCACCGTCACGGAGTCGATCCCGTACTGCGGCATCGCGGTCACGCCCTTCTCGCGTAGATGCTCGATCGTCAGCGTCTTCGGCGCCCAGCCGCTCGCGTTGATGCCATAGATTTTTCCCGTCTTCGCCTCCCAGTAAATGGCAAAGAGGTCGCCGCCAAGCCCATTCGAGGTGGGTTCCGTAACGTTCAGAACGGCATTCGCTGCAATCGCCGCATCAATCGCCGAGCCGCCCTGCTCAAGGATGCGCGCGCCTGCCTGTGAAGCCGAGACCTGGCTCGTGGCAACGATGCCATATTGCGTGCTGACCACAGACCGCCCATAAGAACGGTCCTGTCCGGGCAAGCTGCCAGCGGACAAGCAAAGCGTGGCCAGACCAGCGAGCACAACGGCAGAAAATCTGAGTGCAAACATGCGTGCGCAACTCCGGAAGGGAATGTCTGAGGAAATTCGTAAGCCTGCAGCGAAACTACAACTCTATCACCGGCGGATTCCTTTCAACCCGCTCTGATCCATACTGCGCGTCTATACTGCGTCACGGGGGCTCAAAACGCAATCTATGCATCTCTATCGCATTTCCTCCGCAGTGATTCTGCTCTTCGCCTGTTCGCTGGCGCACGCGCAAACTCCAGCCGTTCCGCCCGTGCCGCAGCCCACGCCCAATCAACCGGTGCCCGCTCCGCAAGCCCGCCCCACTCCGCCCACGCGCGATCCCCATACGCCCGGCTACGTGGATGCGAAAGAACTTCCAGACGGCACAGTTCCGCCCGCCGATAAAGATGGCAATTTCATCCTTGGCCCCACGCACACGCCCGCGCCAGAGGCGCTCGCCAACCCCAACATCCCTCACGGCGATATCTTCGAGTTCGTCCTTAACTCAGCCGACAGTAAGTTCTATCCCGGGATCAAGCGCGATCCCGGCCCACTCGGAACGCCTGACCCCAACGATCCAGCGAAGCTCATCGTCACCACCAGCCATCCCGCGCCCTACACGCGCAAAGTCACCGTCTACGTGCCAAAGCAGTATCAGCCCGGCACCGCCGCGCCATTCATCGTAGGCGCAGACGGGCCAGACATGCTGCTCTTCACCACACTCGACTCGCTCATCGCTGAACATCGCGTCCCCGCCATGATCGCCATCTCCATCTCCAACGGCACCGGCGACGCGCAAGGCAGCGAGCGCGGCCTCGAATACGACACCATGTCCGGCCGCTACGCCGAGTTCGTCGAGCAGGAAGTCCTCCCGCAAGTCGAGTCGCGCTATCACGTCACGCTCACCCGCGCTCCCGAAGGCCGCGCGGCGACAGGCGGCAGCTCCGGCGGAGCCGTCTCGCTCATCATGGCCTGGTATCACCCGGAGCTCTATCACCGCGTCCTCGCCTACTCCGGCACATGGATCAACCAGCAATGGCCCAGCAATCCCGACACACCACACGGCGCATGGGAGTTCCACGAGCACATCATCCCCTCATCACCGCGCAAACCGATTCGTATCTGGATGGAGGTCGGCGACCGCGACCTCTACAATCCCAACGTCATGCGCGACAACATGCACGACTGGGTCCTCGCCAACGAAAACATGGCGCGCGTCCTGGCCGCCAAGGGCTACCACTACCAGTTCCTCTTCGCGCAAAACGCGGGCCACGTCGACTACGCAACAAAAAAGCAGGCCACGTCGACTACGCAACAAAAAAGCAGACTCTGGCCGAAGCGCTCGAATATCTCTGGCAGGGCTATCCGCAAAAGTAAACATAAGATGACTTATCGATACTAATCGTAGTTGCCGAAAACGCCGTTTTTCGGGCATTTAAGTCCGATTCACCTTAAGAGAGGGCCTGCACCTACTTCGAATGCCAGATTTGGCAAGGATTACCGGGCAGAATCAACTGGAGCGGCTCAACCGGGGCATGGTCTCTCTTTGTTGAGAATGTCACTTCAGGTGAGTATTCGTTTTCGATTGTCTTGCCACAATCACAATCGACCTGCGCATTTGCACGATAGTCGAAGCCAGCTGGAAGGGATACAGTGCCATCTTCATCGGGATAGAACGCTTCATTGCCGATCGATCCGTACTTAGGGTAAAGGCTGTTATGGAAGAACACATAGGCATTCGGTTCGGGTCTTCCGTTCAACCAAAATACGGAAACCCGCACCTTGGTAAGTTCCAGCCTGTTGAGTTTAATCGGCGCTAAACTCAGGTGCTTGGCACGGGTCAGGTCGAGAATCTCAGCATGGGACTGTTCGGATACTTCGGGATAATACAGGGTTAGAAATGGAAGCTTCGGACTGGGAGGCGCGTTCCACAAAACCGAAAGGAAGTATCGGCCTGACTTCTCTGGCCGTATGATGTACTCTCCGGTCTTATCGGTGAAGTCCTGCACCGCCTGCTGGGCTTGGGCGTCGCTATCGTCGAGAAGAGGAACCAGGCTAATCTCGATGGCCTCAACTGGTTTGCCGCGATCATCGACAACACTCCCCCTCACTATCAAGCTACGAAGGTCATACTCAGCCTGCCTTTGTCTCTCCACGCTTTTCTCATGCAAGAAGAGACAAGCTGCGCAAACGCCGTATGTAGCGAAGCCGAGTATCGCGAAGCTCTTGGTACGCGGACTTGCCAAGGCCTGCCCTGCACCTCCTGTTTTCCCTCCTGCAAGCTTGAAGATCGCGAAGCTTAGAGCAGAAATCAGCGCTACCATCCACAGGCAAATCGGTAGGTCTTTGACGATTCTGAGGTATGCTTGAGATCCCGACACTTCCAAAGATGCATATGCCTGGCGGAATCGAATCTCATCCCAAACCCACTTGCCCAGCAATCCCAAAAGCAAAACAGTCGCGGCGGATAGCGCACCTAGCCAAGTTCGGCGACGGCGGTAAACGCCTACATCGAGGAGGCCGAAGTCCAGGCGTGTTCCCAAAAACCACCACCAAAGCAGGATGAGAGGGAGTTCCACGGCATAGACGAAATATGGAGGGGCTTCGGTCCAGACATTCGACACCAGTCGGGCGAGCGCGACTGGCAGAACATTAAGCGATCCAAGAGTGTAGGTCGGAACTTCGCACGGCCAGAACGGCCGACCGGAATCGTAGTACATGCACCGCCGATCCACATGAACACCCCATGCCATCAACGTGATCGAGATGAGCCCGAAGACTAAGGGCAGAGACGCTCTGTAAGGAATCTTGCGCATTCTGGATTAGACACCGACGAGGCCGCTTTTGAAGTATTGAAATGCTTGATAAGTCGCGTTTTCGGCAAGTTCAACGCTGCTCCTCACAAAACAGGTTTAGTCCTGATAAACGCGTTTCTGTTGAGCAACACACCCAGCCGGAAGCACACGCATACTTATCTAAGGTCTATTCCATTTCAGCAGCCGCAATTGGAGCATCCGCAGTCTCCACCGCCCGCCGCGCCAGCTCACGAAAAGTCTCGCGCATCTCCGGCGGGCTATGCACCACAATTCTCCGTCCCATGCTTAGCAACATCGCCGCAAACATCTCCAGCCGATCGCGCCCGCATCGCAGTCGCACACCGCCATCCTGCGCTTCCATTGATATGCGAATCGGCCCAAAGCTGCGCTCCGCCTCTGCAATCGGCATATCGATCCACACATCGATCTGATAGTCCGACTGAATAAACGGCATCCGCTCCTCACTGAATAAACGGCATCCGCTCCTCAAGATATTTGCGTGCATCAAACGCCGCCGGCCTGCGAAATCCCGCCACACCGACCACAAGATCAGCCACGCGATCCAGCCGAAAGGTCCGCATCGCTTTGCGTGTCAGGCAATAGCCAATCAGGTACCAGCGTCCGTCGGTATGCATCAGCGCGTACGGCTCAATCTGCCTCCGCGTAGCCGCCCCGTCAACGGCCTCATAGCCGAAGCGGATTCTCTTACTGGTACGAATGGCAGTGGCCGCTCGGATCAGGCTCTCCACAGAGGTTGAAACCACCCACGGCCCCGGCTCAATCGCCACCACATCCTCCACCGTGCGCACGCTCTCGAGCAACGCATCCGGCAGCACGCGACTTAGCTTCTCCAGCGCGCTCTCCGTCGCCGGCGCAAAGGCCGAAAGCCCAATCTGCCGCAGCGCCCGCAGCCCCAGCGATAGCGCAAAAGCCTCTTCATTGGTCAGCAGCAGCGGCGGCAGCCGATACCCTGGCTTCAGCCGATACGCCCCACCCACTCCCCGCGAAGACTCCACCGGAATCTTCAGGTCCTTCAACCGCACCACATACCGCTGCACCGTGCGCAGGTCCACTTCCAGACGCTCGGCCAGCTCCGCGCCACTCACAGAGTCGCGCGCCTGCAGAATCTCCAGGACGGTAAGCACGCGCATAACAGGGTCATACATAGGCACTCCAAAAATTTGGTCCGACGTGGCACCCGG
>NZ_JBEKYX010000106.1:0-12932 GCF_049510455.1 Occallatibacter sp.
GTAAGCGTGGAAGATTGGCCGTCTGGACAGGGTCGGATGGTTATGGGGTGCTGAGTGACCGGTTGTGTCCACGTATTTCGGAGATGGACACAACTGGTTGTGTGGATGCGAGCAGCTTATCGAGGGGGATTGATTTCGTCGGTGAAGACGTCGTCTTCGAGTGCCTTGGCGATGGCTTGATCGAGGCGGGTCAGCAGCTGGGCCAGAGTCTCGCCCTCGCGGCGCACCAGCATCGCCAGGGAGTTGTGCTCGTCGGCGGCCACGGCGACGCAGCCGATAGGGTACATTTGTCCGAGCGTGATTTCGCCATAGTCGATGAACTCGGCGATGTGCGGCAGGGACAGGAGGTCGACCATGGGGTTGCTATCGACTGGCCGCTTCTCTATGCGGCGGCCTGGTTTGCGAGTGACAGGCTTGGGGCGACGTTCCACGGCAGCAACTCCTCGATGCGAGATATGGGATGATCGGCGATGCGGCCGAACACGTGGCGCAGATAGGCTTCCGGGTCGAGGCCGTTGAGCTTGGCGCTGCCGATCAGACTGTAGAAGACGGCGGCCCGCTCTCCTCCGGCGTCGGACCCGGCAAAGAGGTAGTTGCGGCGGCCCACGGCGACCGCACGCAGCGCTCTCTCGGCGGCTGAATTATCCAGTTCAATGCGGCCGTCGTCGAGGTAGCGCACCAGCGCGTTCCAGCGGGCGAGCGCATAGTGGATAGCCGCCGCCGTCTCGGACTTGCGCGGCAGCTTCGACAGAGATGTTTCCAGCCAGTTGCGCATGGACTCGATCTGTGGCCGGGCACGTGCGTTGCGGACTTCGCGCCGCACGTCGGGTGGTCGTCCTCGGATCTCCTTCTCGATCGCATAGAGAGGGGCGATGCGTTCAACCGCCTCGGTGGCAATCGGCGACTGATGCGCCTCCATCAGGTCATAAAACTTGCGCCGGATATGCGCCATGCATGGGGCTTCCTGAATCAAGCCATCTTCGTAAAGCTTGTTAAAGCCGGAGTAGGCGTCGGCCTGGAGGATGCCACGGAAGCTTGCCAGATGCCGCTGCGGATGTTCTCCTTTACGATCCGGCGAGTAAGTGAACCACACTGCGGGAGGCGCGATGTCGCCCGCTGGGCGACTGTCGCGCACGTACGTCCAGAAGCGTCCCGTCTTCGTCCTGCCGTTGCCGGGAGCGAGCACCGGAAGCGGCGTGTCGTCGCCATGCAGCTTGTCCGTGTTCATCACGTAGCGGCGCAGCACCTCGACCAACGGCTCCAGCAGGTGGCTGGCCTCTCCAACCCACTTGGCCAGAGTCGAGCGGTCCAGATCGACGCCTTCGCGGGCATACATCTGCGACTGACGGTACAAGGGCAAATGATCCGCGAACTTCGCAGTGAGAACGTGAGCCAGCAGTCCCGGACCGGCAAGGCCGCGATCGACAGGCCGGGTGGGCGCGGGCGCCTGCACCACGCATGCACAGCGTGCGCAGCTCAGCTTCGGGCGAACGTGACGGAGGACCACAAAGCTGGCGGGAATATACTCCAGCATCTCCGAAACGTCTTCGCCCAGCTTCTTCAGTGTGCCACCGCACTCCGGACAGTCCTTGTGTTCGGGCAGATGGGTGTGAACTTCGCGCCGCAGATGCCCGGGCAGGGGACGGCGCTTCCCGGCAGCGGATGGTACAGCCTTCGGGGTTGGAGTACTCACCGGCTCCTGTACAGGTTCGACGCGACTGGCTTCGATGACTTCGAGCTGGAGTTCGAACTGCTCAATCTGCCGGTCGACCTTCTCCGACCTGCGTCCGAACTGCATGCGCCGCAGCTTCGCAATGATCAGCTTCAGATGTTCGATCACTGCATGCTGGTCTGCAATCATCACCTTCATCGCCGCAGGGCCCAGTGCATCCAGATCCGGCAGCGCTCGAGGTGCGTCAACCATGGCGGAAGTATGCCACAATCTGTAACTATTTTGGTATGAAAAGAGCGATAACTGCGAGCATAAGTTGCCTTGCCGGATAACTGGTGTTCAGACCGCCATCGGAGGAGAGAAACTACGAGCAGGACGTCTCCAATCGATGCCCTCACACAACATGGAGAGCTGAGCCCGCGTCAACGATACCGTGCCCTCGGTGGCCTGCGGCCATACGAAGCGGCCACGGTCCAGTCTCTTCTGGAACAGACAAAGACCATCGCCATCGTGCCACAAAAGTTTTACCAGGTCGCCTCTGCGCCCGCGAAAGATAAAGACCTGCCCGCTGAGAGGGTTCTGCTCAAGTACAGTCTGCACCATCCCACTGAGCCCGGTGAAGCCACGGCGCATGTCGGTCACTCCCGCCACGATCCAGATGTAAGTGTTCGCCGGGATCATCCGCGCAGACTCTCCAGCACCGCACGCACCACCGCTGTATCGGCATGGCCTTCCACGCTGACCAGCGCCCGCCCCGGAAACTCGATATGAATCGCGCCCGCTGAGGACTCGGCATGCGTTGCCTCCTGTGCTCGCTCTTCCGCGGGTTGGTTAGCGACCGTGACAGGCAACAGTCGCACACCGCCGACTCCCGCCTCGCTGGACGCGGTTCCCAGAAGCCCCGCCTGATAGAGCTTGCGCCACTGAAACAACTGGTTGGCGTTCACTGCATGCCGCCGCGCCATAATCGCCACCGATGTCTCCGAAGCGAGCGTCTCCTCTACAATCTGCCGCTTCTCCTCCAACGTCCGGTAACGCCGCTTGCCTGGGCCGCGCGAAACAAGCTCAACTGTGGTCTCCATGAACTCTCCCCCGTGATCGCGACGTTGCATCGCCCCACAAGAAGAGCTTGTCTAACCCCGATCATCCTGTCCAGACGGCCAATCTTCCACGCTTACAACAACAAGAAAGGATATCGAAGATGAGTTCTGGAACGGGTCAGTTTACGAGGGCGGCTTGTGGTGTTCTGATGGGGATTGTTCTCGTCATGGTTGGCAATCTACACGGTCAAAAGCTTGTTACGCCAGGTTATCTATTCAATAGCGATCCGACATGTCGCGAACTTAACGGCAAGTTCTATCTCTTCACAACGCAAGATCCCTTTACGGTACAGGCAGAGCGCACAAACACATTTTTCAAAGGCATGTTCGCCTTCCATGCACTGAGTACTACTGATTTCGATCATTGGACCGATCATGGCTCTATTCTGACTAGCCGCGACGTCACTTGGGATGCAGGCAGTGCGTTATGGGATGGTGATGCCGGAATCCCGGCAAATGGACAATTCTATTCATACGCACCATACCGAATAAACTCTGCTTCTGAACAGAACTATGGGATCTTCGATATTGGTGTATTGACCGCTGACAATCCATTGGGTCCATACAAAGACGCTTTGGGTGGTCCGATGACAATCCCGGACGGGCATCCGCTTGAGGGACTTAGCCCTTGGGTTGTGTACGACGACGACCATGTCCCATACTTACTCTGGGGTGCTGGAGATACTTCAAAGAATTGGGTCAAAATGGCTCGCTTGGCTCCGGATATGACCCATCTCGCCGAATCACCACGCGATATCGTCGTTCCTAAGGAAGACGCCTGCGGGAGGCTAGATTATTTCGAGAGTCCCATCATCTTCGAGATTGGAAAGAAGTGGTATTTCACCTATGTGGCACTCAAGGATGACAAAGGGCCTGGATGTGAGCCAGGAGGCTCTTATATCGACTACACGGTTGCTGACAGCATGTTTGGTCCCTTCAACGGACCGATTCACCATCTAATACACCCCGCCGGCGATGGAAACGATTCGATACAACAAGGAGTGTGCTCCTATAAAGGAAAGCTCTTTATTGCATATCATGTCCCCTATGACAACGGGAAGTTGCCTGGAACGAAGATAGCTGCCTCCGAGATCACAGATGCAACCATAGACCACCATCGTCAGGTCGCTGTGACTGCTCTCGCCGTGTTGCCAGATGGGACTCTTCAGCCTATCTATCCGAGTCACGACCAAGGAGTAGGAACTCCGGGCGTCAGCATTCTAACGCTCGATGCATTTGCACCACGCCGAGAGGCAATCGAGTTTCATGTGCGGATGAATGCCTGGGATGAAGCAGGAGTCAATGGAGAGTACCAAATGATGATGGGGGATGGAGGTTATCTCCAGTACAACGATGTCGATTTTGGTGAGGGGGCAAAGAGCTTTCACGTCGAAATAAGTTCTGATAATCCAATGATGCGAAATGGCGCGCTGGAGATACATCTTGACAATCCGGCAGGTAAGTTGGTGGGCAAAATTACGGTTGAGAGTACTGGTGGGCGAACGAATTATCGGACTTTGACATCTGATGTGACATCGGAGGCGAGGGGGATCCACAATCTGTGCCTCGTCGCTAGAGGTAGCGCCGCGCCGACAGAACAGCGACTCTTCAACATCACATCATTTGGGTTCACAAGGAATGAATCTCTGCAGAACCTAGCAGGAAAACTTGGCCTTCAGCGCCGGCTTCAGCTAGTATTCTTGCCTTGCGCCTAGAGATGGCATTGAAAGTGCTCATCATTTCAGGAACGGTTGGCTGGTTATGCAGGGGACGCTTGCGGCGTCCAACTACAACTTCACCTTCGTCAATGGCGTCATAACGATCGTGGCGGGAACTGCGCAAACTATTACCTTTGCTCCGATCCCAGCCCTGACCTATGGCATAGGTCCGATTGCCCTCAAGGCAAGCTCGACATCGGGTCTCCCCGTGACCTTTACTGTCGCCGGTTCGGATACCTTGACCGGCTCGATCCTGAACATTAACACCGTTGGAGCTCTGACGGTAATAGCCAGTCAGCCGGGCCAGGGCATTTATTCTGCCGCCCCGCCTGTATCGCAGACGATTATGGTGGCGCCTGCGGTCCTGACTGTTGCTGCAAACAACGCGACTCGTACCACCAATGTGGCCAATCCAACCTTTACTACTACGATCACGGGCTTCGTCAATGGAGATCCACCCTCTGTCGTCGGCGGATCTCCGGTACTTGCGACCACGGCTATTCGGGGTTCACCAGTTGGCACCTATCCCATCACCATCAGTCAGGGAGTCATGAGCGCGGTGAATTACACCTTCGCATTGATGCCTGGGACCCTGACCGTTACCGGCGGCGGACCTGCCCCCGATTACACGATTACCGCCAACCCTCAGGTTCTCACCATTCTTCCTGGACAAACCAGCCAGACGACGCTTACCTTGACTCCGATCGATTATTTCGAGGGAACCGTATCGTTAAGCTGCGGTACCTTGCCGTCAAACATGAGCTGCATCTTCACTCCTGCCGCGTTCAATGTGGACGGAACCGGTACACCTACAACCGTTACGCTTACCGTGAATACCAATGGGAGCACTCAGCTTGTTGGAGCGCTTACCAGAGGCAACGGCAACCATTTACTGCAGGCGTCTATCTTCTGGCTTCCGGGAGGATTGACTTGTTTGCTGATTGCCTTCAACCGTCGCAAGCTGGCGAAGCATACACGCATCCGCCAGTGGATGATGCTGTTAATACTGCTTTGCGGTGTTATCGGCAGCATGACAGCTTGCGGCGGGAGCGGCTCACTGACCAATTCCCCGTATACGGCGCCTGGCACATCGACCGTCACCATCACAGGCGTGGGAACGTCCACCAATCTCACCAGCAGTGATTCGCACTCCGTCAATCTTACCGTGACGGTCGCGGGACCGCAGTAATCGGCCAAGGCTCTTTTATGACGATAGAGAGCTTTTTCAAAGCACGGAGATCGCTGGGCGCTGAGCCAACCGTGTTCCCCTGGTGCCCCATTTTTGCGGATATTTCCTCAGGGCGTCATGCTTGTGTACCTCTGCGTGACGCCTTCTTTTCGGTATGTAAATTTCGGGAACGAGTTCCGCCGCCAACCGCTGCACGCAGTGGAAATTTTAAAGAAGTTGAACGAGGCTGGCGTGAAGCGCCGCCCGGTTTGTGTCAGCATGGCTTCGAGAGTCCTGGAGCTGATGACGGTGCGGAAGATGTCGAGCATGGTCACGTAACACAGCTCAAATCGGCGCAGTCCTTCCAATAGAGGGCATGACAAGAGAGCAGAAGGCCGGTATGAACGTGATCCGGGAATCTGAGCGCTGTTAGTGGAAGTCAGTCCGATCAGCGACAGTGGCGGCCAACCTGACGAAGTTTGCAACTGCGTCATGAACGTGCATGACCGAGGTTGTTTTCGTGATGGTCGCTGCGCTTTTCTGTCCGGCTGAGTGGATCAGTAGAACCGGGCGCGAGTCCCATTGACCTCCCTGCGAGATGCGCTCATCCTCTGCGCTCCACCCCGGCAGCGGCCTCCACATCTGGGTGCGCCAGGAGTGATCGCCCTGCACGATGAGCGTTGTCGCGGCCCATCGCGGTTGCGCTTCGAGGAGATCGAGAATCTTTCCGAGAAGTCTATCCGAGTAGTCGAGCGAATCCAGATACGACCCGCCGACAGCAAATTTCTTGCTTCGCCGATCCCAGAATGCAGGAGGATGCGGCGTGGGAAGGTGCAAATAGATGACATCCGCCTGGCTGGTTGAGATCGTATCCAGCGCTCTCTGGCTTAAATCCTGAACGGATGCAATGTGGCCCTCCGCATTCCATTCAGCCTGGTCAGCCCATGCACGACCTGGCCACACCGCCTGCTCGGCCATAATGCGCAATGGTATCCAGGCATTTTCGGCAAGGCTTGCGCTGAGCATCGTCGGGCCGCGATCCTGCGCATCGTTGTTGCTCCAATAGCAATCCGTCGCAGTACCGGCAAACACCGGGCAATATGCGATATACCACCCAACGATAGAGGTCGTAAGGCCGTGCTGCTCTGCCATGCCGAAGAGGGAAGCGTTGGCGTCGAAGGCATGCCACTGCGGATTGTTTTCCGTTTGCACCAGGTAACGGTTATCAGCGGTGTACTCAACATCTGTTACGGCGCGCCCGAGCTGCAGGCTCGGTATGACGCGGGTAGTTCGGTACGCAATCGGCGTCATATCCGTGAAAAGTGTGCTCTCATTGCGCAGCCGATCGAAGTTAGGCAGTGAAAGTGATGGATCGCGCATTTCAAAGACAGGTTTGTAGGCAAGTTCGTCAAAGATTATCCAGACAAGGCGCGGTTTGCTGGGTGGTTGCGCTGGAATCGCGGCTGCATAGGATTGAGGGCCGGGACGCCACAGCGTAACCTGGACCAACTGCCACGTCACCACCAGCGCAAAGATGGCGAAGCCGGTCAGCAGGCTGCTTCCGGAGTTACGTAACAACAGGGCAATGCGCGGTGTTTTCAAGATGAGGAGTATGAGAATTGCAGGCCACAAAAGGCTGAGGGTAATGATCACCGAATTTGGAATATCGAATGGAAAGACGTTCAGGTTGCGAAGGAATAGGGCCACCGGAAGCAGAGCCATCAGCGTCCACCGTATTTTGGGCCACACGGGCAAACGACGAAGACAGGCCGTTAAACCGGCAAAGATTACGGCCACAATCACTAAGTCTGCCAGGTGAGCGAGAGCAATTTTCGTCAAAGGCGATGGGAAGCGCATCCGCGCATCTCCGGCCGACGATGTCAGATCAATATAGTTTGGTAAAAGCAGGATGGCTGCAAAACCCCATGCCTGCGCAATCCGTTTCATCATGCAGGACCCGCTTCAAGGGGAGATGCTTCGCCGGCTTTGCGCTCGAAGAGGAGGACAACCCGTTGGTTGCCAAGCTCCGTTCGGTCAAGAACGCGAAAGAACGGAGAGAATGCGTTCAAAAGATCGCTCTCGGAAAGGCTCCCATATAACTCATCGCGCCCGCGCAACCACTCCTGATACATCGGGTCTGATGGCGGCACCCACTCAAGAACGAGCCATCGGTGAGTCAGGCTGGCGCAAAGCTCGCCGATATGCGTAAGCGGCAACTGCTCGCGCAAGATGAGATGATGAATCACTGCCAGCATCAGCACCAGATCGAATTTTCCCGTCAGGCGCTCCAGCAGCGAAAGCTGCTCTCGATTTTTCCATCCCGCTGCAGGAGTGGGACGCGCAATGTTGGCCACAAGGGCAGTGATCTGTTGCTTTTGCTGAGTGGCTGCTCGCCATAGCATTTCAATCGCTGCTTCATCGCTATCGATCGCTACGACCTCCGCGCCGGATTTAGATGCCAGCAGAGAATAGGTCCCTGTATTCGCCCCTATATCGAGCACATGCGCAGGGCTGCATCGCTCGAGCACGCTCCTGACAAATTCCTGCTTGCTGCTTATATCCGCGGCCTGATAGTGATTGGCCGATCGCGTGTACTCGCTCCATTGGCTTTCGCTGCCGGCTTCAGCAACGTGGCGTATCTGCTTGCCAAGCCTGTCGATGCGCTTATGCAGAATATGCTTTGCAAGCTCAGGGTCCGTATCCTTAAACGGTCTCCGCGCTTCTTGCCGCTTGCCGCTTGAACGCTCAAAGAGCGCAGCCAGCGTGATCACATCGAATAAATCAGGAGTGAGGCATCGCCACCTGGGCAGTGCTTTATAAAGCATTGCCGGCTCATAGCCGTCACGAGAAAAGAGTGTAGCCTGCAAAGGCCATTTCAGGAATTTTGCCGCCACTAACGGTAACAGAAATGTGCGAACAAATTGTCCGTAAGCCAGCCATACGCTCGATTTCGGATTTCGCCGCTCGAACGACAGCACGTCCACAAAAATTGGACGCGGGCCGGCAAAAAGAACATTCAATGGTGTAGCATCCTTCAACACCCAGCCTGCATCGATTGCCTGCTTTGCAATGCGCAGAGTCAATTCGGCAGCCGCTCGCCATTGTGCTACCGTCCACTCCCATGGATACGAGATCGGGTCGATACGCGGATGCTTGAGCCATAGCTCATTGGAAATCTTTTGAGGGTCCGCGGCTGAATCGTCTACTTTGCTCGGAATCAGGTCGCCGCTAAGCTCCAGACTCGCACATAGGGGAGATGCAAGAAATGCCAGCGTGTCTTCCACGGCAGCAGGATGGACGTGCCGCAACGCATGATGCTGAGTCAGAAGCAATTGCCCTGCTGGATCACGAAAGGTTAGCTCAAGTTCGCCTTGTTCGTATGAGCCGGGAGAAATTTGTTGGGGCAAATTGATCCTGTGACTCACGAAAGCGGCGAACCATCCCTCTCCGTCGCAACTGAATTTTCTTTGCTCTGGCTCTTTGCCGATCCCCGATGCAGAATCGAATAAATCTTCCGCCGCAGGTACCATCCGACCGCAATCAGGGCTGAGCCCGCGGCTTGAATTGCCAGTAGCCCTGTGCCCGGGTCCGTGTACGCGTAGGCGGGACGTTCAAAAAGCAGAGTTGCACCTACGAGGACAAGCACGAGAGGGATGAGTAATAGTAGTCTTTTCATGATCCCTCGTAATTATTCCCTTCTAAAACCTTTAAGAAGCTGGGTTGAAGCCCACAGCTTGTCTGCTTAATAGACGAAATGCAAACCACCAGAGTTGACGCTATCTTATATTTTCTTGACCCGTGTCTTTCTGCCCTACCCCTGCCCTGGGCAATTGCCAGGCGATTTGCAATTCTCTCAAAAAATGCTGATGGTTTGTATCCATGGGGCGGTATTATTACGTCCTTAATATGTAGTAGTAAGTAAACTGATTTCCGGAGCTCATTGGATCTCATGTAAGGGAATTTGGCAGGTATCCAGAACGAGCAATCCTGCTTGCTGGTTTCGCCACACTTTTCATGACACAAAGAAGCTCGAGTAATTTTCATCTTTAACTGGCTGTACAGCTTAGAGAATTGCATGGGCCTCACAACGATCGCCACACCAACGGGTATTTTTCGGGCACGCTTTGCGGCTCATCTAGCACTGTTTCGCCTTGATCACTCAGTGAAACAGATTTTTATTGTGCCGGGCATTGTGATTGCCATGAGCATTACGCAGGAACATGCCAGTGCTGCCCTGCTCATACGAAGCATGCTTGGCCTGTTCGCTGCGGTCGCCATTGCAAGCAGCAATTACGTACTCAATGAACTGCTGGACGCGCCTTTCGATCGACTACATCCTGTCAAATGCCTGCGTCCCGCCGCCATACGCAGTGTCAATGTGCCACTCGCCTACGCGCAGTGGTTTGTATGTGGCATGGTTGGCTTAGCCTTGGCTTACGCCGTTTCCATCTCCTTATTTTTCAGCGTGTTAAGCCTTTGGATCATGGGACTCCTCTATAATATCCCGCCCATCCGGACCAAGGATATTCCGTACCTTGATGTTCTGTCGGAGTCTATCAATAATCCGATCCGATTCTGCATAGGCTGGTATATCGTTACCGCAACGGCAATCCCGCCGCTATCCCTGCTCGTTGCTTACTGGGCGCTCGGAGCATACTTCATGGATCTCAAGCGGTTCAGTGAATATCGCCAGATTGGCAGCGAATCGGTCATACGCTATCGCCCATCCTTCAGTGCTTATAGCGAACAGTCGCTGCTTGCCTGGGCCATTTTCTATGCTGCTACTGCAATGCTTTTTTTTGGCGCCTTCATCATGCGGTACCGCATCGAAATGGTTTTCGCCTTTCCATTTATCGCGCTTCTCATGGCGGTCTATTTCAATCTTTCATTCAAGCCGGATAGTCCTGTGCAGAACCCCGAAAAGCTATACCGTGAGCCCCTCGTCATGGGGTTACTAATAGTCTGCTGTGCCGTTTTGTGCGTAACGTCCTTTGTCAATATGCCCTGGCTCGCGCGCATGTTTCCTGAATCTGGATCTCACGGCCAGAGGCCTGCCCAAACTCTAATCTCCATTCAACGCCCCGGACGCACATGCTGAAGCGGCCAGCCGGGGATCAATTGTCTCAATTGTCCTGAGACACATGCCTCAGCAGAGTTTCTGCCGTGGACAGTAATAGAAATGCTGTGCGGCACTGCCGTTGCGGCAATAGACGAGTATGATTCTAGGAAAGTGGGATGCTGCAGCGCGGGTTTGGGCCCGTAAGTTCAAGCACGAATGCCAATTACGAATCAAAGATCTATCTGCATTGGCGCGAACCAGCCTCTGCCGGTTTTGCGCCTTGGGCTGCTCACCGTAGTTGCAGTTGCCATTCACGGCTACCACTTCGGCGTGGAAGACGGCGAGATTTACATCCCGGCTGCGAAGAAATTCCTGAATGCCAGCCTCTATCCCTACGCTACGGAGTTCTTTCTTTCGCACGAGCGTCTATCCATCTTCGGGTTTGTTTTGGCCTGGACCGCGCGCCTGCTGCACCTTTCGATGGACTGGACAGTTTTTCTCTGGTACATAGCAACTACCTTCTTTCTGCTGGTTTCGTGTTGGCTACTTGCAGCGAAGGCCTTTGCTGCGCAGCGTGCCCGTTGGTCTGCCGTCATGGTCGTAACTGCTTTACTCACCATGCCGGCTGCCAATACTGGTCTTCTGCTGATGGACCCGTACCTGACAGCCCGTTCTTTCTCCACTCCACTTACACTTGCCACGCTCACGTGTCTTGTTTCGCGCCGATACGGCCTGGCATGCTTCACCACTCTACTGACTGCTTTGTTTCATCCGCAGATGGCGGCGTATCTCGCCTTCCTCGCGGTTGTTCTCTGGTTTGCGGAGCTGTATGCGCCGGTGCGGCAGCGCCAGACAGCGCCTGTAATCTCTTGCATTGCCGCCTTCCCGATTAGTTTTCACCTTGCACCAGCGCAGGAGCCCTATCGCGAAGCTCTCTATGCGCGCGACTTCTTCTTTCTTTCAAACTGGACCTGGTATCACTGGCTCGGCTTGCTGGCTCCGCTCGTCATTTTGGCATGGTTTGCAAAGGGCAAGCTGCAGGGTACAACACAGGTCTTCCAGCGGCTTAGCCTTGCGCTCATCCCGTTTGGAGTCATCTCAATTCTGGCTGCGGCAGTAATCTCCAGTTCGCACTCGCTTGACGGCTTTGCCCGCTTGCAGCCGCTGCGCAGCTTTCATCTCATCACACTGATCTTTATGCTCTTCCTGGGGGGCATTTTCGGGGAGTACGTGGCAAAAACACGTCCCTGGGCGGTTGCCGCAGCCTGCATTCCATTGGCTGTGGGTATGTTCGTCGTCAATGGAGCGACCTATCCCAACAGCCCGCACATTGAAGCGCCCTGGTCAAAGACCAGTCCCAATGTCTGGGTGAATACACTGCTTTGGATACGCACCAACACGCCAACTGACGCCGTCTTTGCTGTGGATTCACGTTATTTCAAGGACGAAGGCATTGATGTGCATGGCTTTCGCGCTATCAGCGAACGCTCCACCTTGGCCGATTATTTCAAAGACAGCGGTGTTGTAGCCATTTTTCCGAATCTGGCTCCCGAGTGGAAACAGATGAGCAGCGCGACTTATGGCCTGAACCATTTTCGCGCAGAAGATTTCACTCGGTTGTCCACGCAATACCCGGTGACATGGACCATCATCCACGGTTCGGCGCCAGATGAAATGACTTGCCCCTATCAACGGGATGGCTATGCTGTCTGCATAATTATTCCCGGCAGAGTACAGCCGGTCAGCAAGTAGTTGCGTAATGGACTGCGGAGAGACCAGGCAGACTGCACGCAACTTCCGGACGTTGGCCACGATCGCATCATGTCGAGTTATGCTGCTGCTCACTGATCCAGATCGAGTGAGTTACCGCCTCTATCGCGACGCGTACGTGGGGAACATCTGTAAGCCACTTCTCCGTCCCGGTTGAGAGTGCAGTAATGGCTCCAAACATCGGCAAGGTCGATGCCAATCGTCATCCTTTTCTGCCCGATCTTTTGCACCGGTTGCTGTCAGTGTTGCGCGGCTGGTTGAAGTTCTGTACCAATGTCAGGGTTAGTGATCGACCTGTTAAAGGGCCCGAAAAAACAGTGCCACTTAGATCATTTTCACAGTTATTGTGGCTTTCCGAATCGAAGTCTGAACCAAGCCTGGGCATTGTGGTCGGTGATCTGAGGAAGTAGCGTTTCGATGGCTTGGTCGAGGGCTATGACGGAGC